>NZ_JBQFPV010000002.1:0-407771 GCF_056536565.1 Ruegeria sp. CK3 | reverse complement strand
ACAGCCAACATGCGTCCCCGTCAAAGACAAATGATCCCGCAAAAAACCAGACAATAACGTCCGACCCTCAACATCACCGCTCACAGACATGCCATTCACAGTCAGCGATATATTTGGCATAAGACCTCCCCTTCTTTAGCTCATTCGCTTGGGGCGAGTTAAACACGGGAGGTCTGACTTGAGAACAGGAATTTGTCGCTTATTGACACCAGAGGGACGCAAAAGGCCGATGCAATAAATTTACCGGCGCTGCCTGTGAGCGTCCGACCTACTTCTTCCGTTGCGCGCGAGGTTGCGGCCGGGTCGGGATTTCCTTGAGCAGACCGCCCACACCCATCGCAGCAATATCAGCACCCGTGGTCTCGACCCCGCACGCGACCCGCGACAAAACCCAATCAGCCCCGTTCAAAGCCGGAGAGCGCGCGCATCCCGGCAGGCCGATCACAGGTCTTGTGTTCAACGCCCCCAGAAACAGCAAGTTGCCCGGATCTACCGGCATGCCGAACCGGTCAACATCCCCGCCCGCGGCGCGCACGGCGGACGGGGCGACGTCGTTCACATCCGACGTCGCCGAGGCCGTCAGGATCATCAGCACATCGCCTTCGGCACGATCAATGGCCGATGCAAGTTGATCGGTTTTATGCGGGACGATCTGCACATCGCACAAGTCCATGCCAAGAGCTTCGACACGCCCGCGCATGGCTGCGATGCCCTTTTCATTGGGCGGTCCTCCGGCGATGTCTGTCACGATCAAACCCGCGCTGCGATAGACCGGCGTGACAAGGCGCACCGAGGCCTGCGCCAAACCCGCCGCGCGTTCGACGTCGGCTTTCGGAACGGCGTAAGAGATCACCTTGATCGTCGCGACCATGCCGCCCGCGCTCATCTGCTGATGCTGCGGGACCGTTGCGACGGTGATCATTGGATTGATGCGGTTGAATTGCTCGAGCGCGACCACATCCAGCACCGCCACGCCGGGTCCCTCAGCCAGAAGGTTCACACGGCCGGTAAACGCCTCGGTCAAGCGCAGGTTGGCGTCCGTGGGATCGGGGACCAGAGCACGGGCCAGCAATTCGGCGGCCTCGTCCTCATGACAGTCGCCGGGTTCCAGACGGGCGACGATGACCTCGTCAAACTCCGCGCTAGACAATTGCGAGACATGCTCGGCAGTTAGCATGAGCCCTTTGCGCAGCTTTTGGTCCGAGACTTTGACGGAATGCGCAAGAATGGCTCCGGCGGCTTCGGTCACGGGCACAGGGCCGAATTTCATGCCTTACCTCGCAGAACGGCGGTCATCTGGGCCAGAATGGCCACGGCAATTTCGGAGGGGCCTGCCGCGCCGATATCAAGGCCAATCGGCCCGTGAATGCGCTCAATCTGAGTTTGGGTGAACCCCGCCTCGGTCATCCGCTCAACCCTTTTGGCATGGGTGCGGGTCGACCCGAGCGCGCCAATGTAGAACACATCCGCATCCAACGCGGCCTGCAGGGCCGGATCATCCAGCTTTGGATCGTGAGTCAACAGGACAATGGCCGTGCGCTGATCCAGACCCAGCTTGGCGACTGCTTCATCCGGCCAATCGGTCAACAAGGTCTCTCCGGGGAAGCGGCTGTCTGAGGCAAATGCCTCACGCGGGTCGATGATGGCCGAGTCGTAACCCGCAATCCGCGCCATCGGCACCAAGGCCTGCGCGATGTGAACCGCACCGACGATGATCAATCGCAAAGGCGGGTTGTGAACGGCGACGAAGGTCTTGCCGTCTTCCTCGAAGCCAGACCGATCCATACGCAGCCGATCCGCATAAGCATTCCGGCGCAAGGCCCTGTGTCCGCTGTCTGTATTCACTTCATAGGCCAGCGGTTCACGGCGCGCACGGGCGGCTACCAACTCGGCCAGCATCGGCTCAGGCAGGACAGAACCGACCGGCTCGACCAAAACCCGGATCGTGCCGCCGCAGGCCAGACCGACGGCAAAAGCGTCTTCATCGCTGACACCGAATTCAAGCAGGCGCGCCTCACCCTCATCAATTGCTTCAATGGCTTCGACGATAACGGCGCCTTCGACGCAACCGCCCGAGACCGACCCCTCGATCCGCCCGTCCCCACCAATCACCAGCTGTGACCCCACACGGCGCGGTGCGCTGCCCCAGGTTTCGACAACGGTGGCCAGCGCGGCACCGCGACCACTGCGGTGCCATTCCAAAGCGCGTTCCGGGCTGCTGTCGAATCGATCCATCGAATCCTCCTGGCTTGTTGCAAACCAACATAGGCAGCCTTGGACCAATGAAAAGCGAACGTTAGTCGGAGACGGCAGTCAATTCGCGTTTATGTGGGCAGTAAAAGGCCGATTTGATATTCACACTCTCAAAGGATTGATTGCGAATACCCCACGTCTTAAGTTGAAGCTGTGCCTGAATTAGGATTGGGCGCTCTCAATAAATTTCTCAACGGAGACGAAGAGTTGAAACGCATTCTTACACTGGGAACGGCGCTCGGCCTGTTGGCCTCGACCGCTGCATGGGCTGATACATTCGAACGCTACGGTGAGGTTGAAGGCTGGAAAGTCTTCATCGACAATGAAAAGAAATCCTGTCTAGTTGAGGCCGTGGATGACGCGGAAAACGTTGTTCAGATGGGCCTGACAGAGGATCGCGGTGTGGGTTACGTTGGCGTTTTCACCAAGGCGGAAACCAATATCAAACGCGGAGAAAAAGAAGCCGTGGCAATCCTGCTGGGTGATAACCTTTATGTGGGTGAGGCCACTGGCATGAAGGGCAATATCACCAAGGGTTATTCCGGCGGTTATGTCCTTTCCGACGACCCACAGTTTGCGGATGATCTGGCCAAGAAACAGGTCATGATCGTCTTCCCCGAAAAGGAATTTGCGTTCACCGTCGATCTGACTGGCACTTACAAGGCCATGGAAATGGCGCGTGAATGTAATGAAAAGCAGCTGGGCTAAACCCTAGCCAGAAAGCGCGGACATGAGCCGCGCTTTCTCTCCGACATCGTCCTGAGCAGAGATGACAGTGGCGAGGTCTTCCAGAGACGTAATCGAATGGCCCGCGCGGAAGCTGTCGACATGGGGCAGCATCGCTGCCACGCCCTGCGCTTTGGGGGCGAACCCATCCCAACGCAGCAGCGGGTTCAGCCAGATCAAACGCCGGGCCGAAAGATGCAGACGCTCGGTCTCTTTCGCCAGGGCCTCGGGCGAGCCACGATCCAGCCCGTCCGATATCAGCAAAACGACTGCGCCCTGCCCCATGACGCGCCGCGACCAGTCTCGGTTGAAGGCGTGCAGGCAGTCTCCGATCCGCGTGCCGCCTTCCCAATCCTGCGCCTCGGCCCCGGCGGCAGCTAGGGCGGCATCCACGTCGCGTTGGTGCAGGTGACGGGTGATATTGGTCAGTTGGGTGCCGAAGGTGAAGGCATGGACCTTGGCCCAGCCGGCCCCTTTGGCGTTCGAGACCGTGTGCAGAAAATGCAGGATCAGGCGGCTATATTGGCTCATCGAGCCGGAGATATCGCAGAGCACGACCAGATTGGGCCAGCGCGGTCGGGATTTTTGTTTGGCGATATCGTGCAGCTCACCGCCCTGACGCATGGCGGCGCGCAGGGTTCTCGCCCGGTCGATCCGGTGGCCGATATGGCTGGCCTGGCTGCGGCGGCTTTCGATCGGTTTCACCGGCAGGCTGAGGCGCGACAGGAGGCGCTTGGCCTGCGCGATCTCATCAGTACTCATTTGTTCGAAATCCAGACTGCGGAGGCGCTCCTCGGACGACGCGGTTTGCGAAGCGTCGATTTCGAGTTCGGTCTCTCCCTCCTGCTCCTCGGAGGTTTCGGGCTGATCGCGTTCAACCCCGTCAAGTAACGCCTCAGCCGCACGTTTTTCGCCTGCGTCGGCTTTGCGTTCTTCCTGCACGCCACGAATGGCGGGCAGCATCATGGACATCATGTGTTCAAGATACCTTGGGTCCCGCCAATAAAGGCGAAAGACCTGCGCGAAGACAGTGCGGTGTTCTGGCCGGTTCACGAAACAGGCGTGTAAGGTCCAGTAGAAATCCTGCTTTTCGGTGAAGCCTGCGGCCTTAACGGCCCGGATGGCATCCACCACGCGACCGGTGCCGATCGGCAGCCCGGCCTTGCGGAGGGCGCGGGCGAAGTGAGTGATGTTCTGCGCCAGCTTCGGGTTTTCGGGAATGTCGAGTGGGATCTGTTCGGCCATCAGCGCTCATGGGGGCTCTGCCCCCATACCCCCGGGGTATTTTCAAACAGAAGAAGCATCAGGCCGGTTCTAAATCGGCCTTGGCTTCGTCAAGAATGCGTTTGGCTTCGGACCCTTGCAGTTTCTGGATATCGTCCTGGTATTTCAGGATTGCGCCGAGGGTATCTCCGATCACTTCGGGGCTGAGGTTGATGACGTCCAGCGCAAGCAGGCATTTGGCCCAGTCGATGGTTTCGGCCACGCCGGGCTTCTTGAACAGGTCTTCGGTGCGCAGGCGCTGCACGAAGGCCACGACCTCGCTGCTAAGAGACTGAGCCGCTTCGGGCGCGCGCGCGTTCAGGATTTCAATCTCCCGATCGAAATCCGGGTAGTCGACCCAGTGGTAAAGGCAGCGGCGTTTGAGAGCGTCATGCACCTCGCGCGTGCGGTTGGAGGTGACGATCACGACGGGCGGCTCGGGGGCTTTGACGGTGCCGAGTTCCGGGATTGTGACCTGAAAATCGCTGAGTGCTTCCAGCAGGAAGGCCTCGAAGGGTTCATCGGTGCGGTCAAGCTCATCGATCAGCAGCACCGGCGCGCCGTTTTCATCCGGCCTCATGGCCTGAAGCAAAGGGCGTTCGACCAGGTAGTCATCCGAGAACAGCTCGGTCTGCAGAGCAGAACGGTCTGCGCCGCCTGCGGCTTCGGCGGTTCGGATAGCGACCATCTGCGCGGGAAAATTCCACTCATAGACGGCAGAGGACGCATCCAGCCCTTCGTAGCATTGCAGGCGGATCAGGCGGCGCCCAAGTCCGGCAGCCAGCGCCTTGGCGATCTCGGTCTTGCCGACACCGGCCTCGCCTTCCAGAAACAGCGGCCGGCCGAGTTTCAGCGACAGGAAGACGACCGTTGCCAGCGCACGGCCGCAAACATAGCCCTGTGCGCTCAGCATGGTTTGAACCGCGTCTATGGAATCTGGCTGTGTCATGTGCTGAATTCTCCCTTGCCACAAAAGGTCATGGCCGCGCCTTTGCGTCAAGGCCATCACCCGTTTCTGAGCTACGACGTTCGAACGAGTTGACAAGGGCTTTTACGGCGGCGGCCTCTGTGCTAGCGGGGGCGCATGACCGATAGCATCACGATCCGCCGCCCCGACGATTGGCATCTGCACCTGCGCGATGGCGCGATGTTGCAGGCCGTCCTGCCCGAAACCGCCCGCCATTTTGGCCGTGCGATCATCATGCCCAATCTGGTGCCCCCGGTGGTGACCGGCGCGCACGCCGCCGCCTATCGTGAGCGTATCATGGCTGCGCTGCCCGAAGGGATGACGTTCGAGCCGCTGATGACTCTGTATCTGACCGAAGATACGGATCCAGAAGACCTTACCGCTGCGCATGCAAGCGGGTTGGTTAAGGCGGTCAAGCTCTACCCGGCAGGTGCGACGACCAATTCGCATTCGGGCGTACGGAATTTCGACAATGTGCGTCCGGTGCTGGAGAAAATGGCCGAGATCGGCCTGCCTCTATGTGTTCATGGCGAGGTCACCGATGCCGAGATAGACATTTTCGACCGCGAGGCCGTGTTCATCGACCGCGTTTTGGATCCGATCCGCAAGGCCACGCCGGGCCTGCGCGTTGTGATGGAGCATATTACGACCCGCGACGGGGTTCAGTATGTTGCTGCCAACGAGGCCGATCTTGGCGCAACGATCACCGCGCATCACCTGATCATCAACCGCAACCACATTCTCGTGGGCGGGATCAAACCCCACTATTACTGCCTGCCGGTCGCCAAACGTGAAGAACATCGGTTGGAGTTGCTGAAGGCCGCGACCTCGGGCGATGCACGTTATTTCCTGGGCACGGACAGCGCGCCGCATACGGATGACAACAAGGAAATGGCCTGCGGCTGTGCGGGATGTTTCACGGCAACAAACACCATGTCCTTAGTAGCCGAGATGTTCGACCGCGAAGGTGCCCTAGACAAGTTGGAAGGGTTCGTGTCGTTGAATGGTCCGGCCTTCTATCGCCTGCCGGTGAACGAAAGTTCGATCACGTTGACCAAGGGTGACCCGGTCGAATACCCGTCGAAGATCGAAAGTGGCGACGGCCCCGTCACCGTATTCGACCCCGGCTTCCCCCTGCACTGGCGCGTGGTTTAACCCGCCAGTTTTGCAGCCAGATCGCGGGCGCGACCTCCGGTGCGCAGCATCGACCAGATCGCGTCTGCCTCGTCCCCTCCAATCAGTTTCGACGCTTTGGCTCGGACACGGTCTTCCCGATCCGCCAGAGACATCGGAGCCATCAGATCATGGGTAACCTCGCGTCGCACGCCGTCGCGCCGCAGAAGCTCTAGGCGGGCCTGGGTCTCGGTGAGGGTTTCATCCGCCTCGACCGTGATGCGGTCTCGAAAAGAGCGAATGCGAGGATCAGCGCAGACCTTTTCGGTGTAACTGCTTGGCAAAGCGGTGTCGTAGCCGAGCGCCTGCATGGCGATCACCGTGCGATAGGAAAACTTCGCCCCCAGCCCTGTGGTCGGAGACATCTGATTGCAGACACTCATCCAGCGCGGATGGGTTTTGACCTTGATTTCAGCCACTTCAGGTTCGGCAATATCAAGACGCAGAGCAGCCTCAAGCGCGGCGTGCAAACCGTGGCAGCACGCGTGGAACTTGTGGCTGACCGATTCGAACAGCCACTCCTCCCCCAACCCATCCAGCGCTGCTGATGTATCCGCCGCGCCCTGGTGGGTTGCACCAAAGCCGTACTGGCCTTCTAGCGCACTCGCATTGGGCTCAAAGCCCCGTTTAATCAGCAACACGGCCTCGATCCCGGCTGATGCGGCCAATCCTGCATTGTAGGGTTTGCCCATGGTGCCGAACTGAGCTTTCAGGCCGGCCGAGCGCGTGGATGTCAGACCCAGAACTTGCTGCATCTGGTTCGCATCAAACCCAAGAACCCGACCCGCTGCAACCGCCGCCCCAAAGGCCCCCGCAGTCGCCGTTTGGTGAAACCCGGCCTGATAGTGATCTCGGCCGAGCCAGAGGCCGATACGGATCGAAACCTCCATCCCGATCAGGGCCGCCTCCAACAGATCAACGAGGATACGGTCATCCCATTCTGAAACCGCCAAGGCCGCAGGAAGGATGGCAACGGACGGATGTCCGATATGGGCGAAATGGGTGTCGTCATAGTCCAGCGCGTGAGACACCGTTCCATTGACCAGCGCCGCCGCGCGCAAGGGCGCTGCCCCGCCGCCGAAAAGATGGGCCTGCGCTGCTCCGCCCTCCTCCTGCACCATGTCCCGAACGGCGACCGACACGGGCTCGGACACACCGGCACGGCCCACGGCGATCCAGTCGAGAACGGACAGAGACGTAATGGCCCGCGCCTGCGCGGTTGTGTTGACGGGGCTGGCGGAAAAACTCGCAAGCGTTGAGGTGAATCCAGACATAGCGCGCAGTCTAGCGAGCACTGGTCGTTGGTAAAGCCTTAGCTGTAAAGCTCAGCGGCACGGGCCTCGAACGCGCGTACGATGCGCTGCATGGCCTCGTTGAAGACGACACCAATGATCCCCTGCAGGATGGCGTTCTTGAATTCGAAATCCACGTGGAATGAGACATTGCACCCACCTTCAGGTGCGTCTTCAAACTGCCAGTCCGATTTCATGTATTTGAACGGGCCGTCCAGATATTCAGTGTCGATCTTCTTTTGACCGGCAAACAAGGTCACCCGACTTCCGAACCGTTCGCGAAACACCTTGAACGAGATCACCAAATCCGCCTCCATCACCTCGGCTTCGCCAGCCGCATAGGTCTTGCGGATACGCGCGGCGGCACACCAGGGCAGGAACTTAGGATAGCTCGCCACGTCAGCAACAAGATCATACATCTGCTGGGCCGTATAAGGCAGGTGACGGGTTTCCGAGTGGATAGGCATGGCAATCCGGCATTAGAAGGTGACAATGGCGCGTCATGTCGTATGTTGCGCGCCAAAGATCAAGGGGGCTGCGATGACTGACCGCGCTTATGTGATAGATGAGATGATCTCGGCCAAGGCAATTGCAGCCAGAATCGAAGAGCTTTGCCGCGAAATTACCGAAGAATTCGGCAATACTGACAAGCTGGTGGTCGTCGGCCTGCTGCGCGGCTCTTTCGTGTTCATCGCTGATCTTGTGCGCGAGTTGGACCTTCCGATCGAGGTGGATTTTCTTGAGGCTTCCTCTTACGGTGACGCGATGGAGAGCAGCCGAGAAGTTCGTATTCTCAAAGACTTGCGCGGCGCAATTGAGGGTCGCGATGTGCTGGTCGTCGAAGATATCGTCGACACAGGCCACACGCTGAACCACGTCACCAACCTGCTACGCAGTCGCAAGCCGAAGCGGCTGAAGTCCATTGCCCTATTGGACAAACCCAGCCGGCGTGAGGTTGATTTTCGTTCAGATTGGATCGGGTTCGAGATCCCTGACGAATTCGTCGTGGGCTACGGAATCGACTACGCGCAGCGCAATCGCAACTTGCCGTTCATCGGCAAGGTTCGGTTCACCTGAACGCGGCCTCAGCCCAGCACCTGCCGGATCGCCGCCAGAAAGACGCCTGTTCCAATTGGGATCAGCGCGTCGGGGAAATCATAGTCGGGATTGTGCAACTGGGGGTGATCTCGCCCAGCTCCCAACCAGAACATCGCCGATTTTGCGCCTTTGCCGAACTGGCCAAAATCTTCCGAGAACCTTTGCGGCTCATTGGTCAACTTGCATGGAACGGCTTGATCCGCACAGGCCTCAGCCAGAACAGTCACCGCCTCAGCGTCGTTGATGCAGGCCTCGAAGACATCCTCATAGGTAATCTCGGCACTCAGGTTCTCGGACTTGGCGATCTGCTGAACCAAGGCTTCAGCATCGGCAGCAAGCTTTGCCATCCGGTCGTCTGACACGGTGCGCAATGTCACCCACAGCTCGGCCTGACCGGGGGCGACGCCAAAGGTCTGCTCTCCGAGGCTGGCATGCGTGATCGTGGTCAACGCGTAGTCCGCGTTCAGGGCGCCTGCCGTGCCAAGCCGTGTGAGTTCCGGGATCAATACGGACACAGCGCCCGCCGGAGAAACTCCGTCCTGTGGCGCGGCGGCATGAGAGGTCTTTCCGGTCAATGCAATCCGCATACCGCGAGAGGCGCAGTTGGTTGGCCCCTGACACAGCTCAACCTCGCCCAGTTCCAGCCCCGGCAAGTTATGAAGAGAAAACACGTAATCCGGCGCAAGTTGCGCGAATTGGGCATCGTCGCGGAACGCCTTGGCCCCCTGCCCGGTTTCTTCAGCGGGTTGGAAAATCAGAACCACCCGTCCGCGCGTCGGGCGCTGTTCCTGCAACTCAAGCGCCACGCCGAGAACCATCGACATATGGCCGTCATGCCCGCACAGATGCCCATTACCCGGCACGGTCGAAACATACGGCAGCTCCGAGAGTTCCTCGATCGGCAACCCATCCAGCTCGCACCGAATGGCGACGGTGGGACCGTTTGTGCCGCTGTCGAAGACCGCCGCAACTCCGTGCCCGCCGAGGTCGGTCAGCACGGTATCCGCCCCTGCGCGACGCAGCTCATCAGCCATACGCTTGGCGGTTTCACGTTCTTGCCCAGAAAGTTCGGGAATTTGATGCAAACTGTGGCGCAGCGCTGTCAGCTGCGCCAATCTATCAGGCGTCACGCTTGACCCAGCTTCGCCTGCCGTGCCGCACGCAAACGCGCGAAATCATCCCCAGCGTGGTAGGACGAACGCGTCAGAGGAGTGGCAGAGACCATCAGGAAACCCTTGCCATAGGCGGATTTTTCATAGGAAGCGAACTCTTCAGGCGTCACGAAACGGTCCACCGCGTGGTGCTTGGGCGTCGGTTGCAGATATTGACCAATAGTCAGGAAATCTATGTCAGCGGCGCGCATGTCATCCATGACCTGACCGACTTGCTGCTTGTCCTCACCTAGACCGACCATAATGCCGGATTTGGTGAAAATCGACGGGTCCAGTTCCTTTACCCGCTGCAACAGGCGCAGCGAATGGAAATACCGCGCGCCGGGGCGAACCTCAGGGTAGAGGCCCGGTACGGTTTCGAGATTGTGGTTGAACACATCCGGCTTGGCTTCGACCACGGTCTCAAGCACTTCGGGCTCACATTTCAAGAAGTCCGGCGTCAGAATCTCGATCGTCGTCTTGGGTGAGCGGTGACGGACGGCGCGAATTGTCTGCGCAAAGTGATCCGCTCCGCCGTCGTTCAAATCGTCCCGATCAACCGAGGTGATCACAACGTGGTTCAGACCCAATTTTTGAACCGCATGCGCTACACGACCCGGCTCGAATGCATCCAGCGAGTCCGGACGTCCCGTGGCGATATTGCAGAAGGTACAGCCGCGGGTACAAATCTCACCCATGATCATCATGGTGGCGTGACCCTGGCTCCAACACTCGCCCACGTTGGGGCATCCGGCCTCTTCGCACACCGTCACCAGATTGTTTTCACGCATGATCTTATGCGTCTCGGCATAACCCTTGCCGCCTGGCGCCTTAACCCTGATCCATTTCGGCTTCTTAGGCTGGGCGTTGTCCGGGCGATGCGCCTTTTCGGGGTGACGTTGTTCTGGGATTTTCAGATCGCGCACGGGCAGTTTTCCTAACTTTGGGTCAACTTTGTGTACCCATAACATAAAACACTCACGCCTGTTACACCAGCGACGCATAGCCGCTATGCAAATATCTCGCGAGCGTCAAATTAGTTTAAACTTAAACTATATTTTTCGCACGTAAAATCAATGGATAAGCCAATCAAACCTATCTTGCAGATACAGCATTTCATGGATTGCATGCAATTTAGAACTGATTTAAATCGCCAGAAAGTCACAACTGAATCACAGGAACTTGAACATGAAGACCGGCGCAAAACTGCCCGATGTGACCTTCCATACGCGCGTCCGCGACGAGGCCGTCGAAGGCCCCAACCCGTTCCGCTGGGAAGACAAGACAACCGCCGATTATTTCGCTGGCAAACGAGTGATCCTGTTCTCGCTGCCCGGCGCTTTCACCCCCACATGTTCGACCTACCAGCTGCCCGGATTTGAAAACGGTTACGCCGATTTCACCGCCAAGGGTATCGACGAGATCTACTGCATGTCCGTCAATGACAGCTTTGTCATGAACAAATGGGCACAGGATCAAGGCCTGAAAAACGTCAAGGTCATCCCTGATGGTTCGGGTGAGTTCACCCGCAAGATGGGCATGCTGGTCGACAAGGACAACCTGGGCTTTGGCATGCGCTCGTGGCGCTATGCGGCCATCATCAATGACGGCGTTGTCGAAGCATGGTTCGAAGAGCCTGGCCTGATGGATAACTGCCCCGAAGACCCATATGGTGTGTCCTCGCCCGAGACTCTGATCCAGCATCTGGAAGCCGCCGCCGAACCCGCGTTGGCGTAAATCCGGTGCCTACGCGCTGATTTCAGGCCCGCTTCTAGCGGGCCTTTTCATATCCGCGTGGCCGAAACGATCTGCTCCCCCACGTCCCGGATTACCTGAGCCAAACGATCCACCCAACCGTCATCCGTTGTTGATGCGCGCCGGACAAGCCCCACCGTGCGTGCCGGTTGCGGGGCACCGAAACGCAAGAGCTTCATGCCCGGTACCGCCTCTGATTCCGATTTCGCGGCGAGTTCGGGCATCAGCGTCAGGCCGAACCCCTCGGCAACCAGCCGGGAAAGCGTCGCAAGCGAGGAGGCCCCCATGTTGATCTGCCCACTGCCCCGATCCTGCCCGCAGACCTCAAGCGCTTGATCCGTCAGGCAATGGCCATCCTCCAACAACATTAACTGCGCCGATTGCAAATCCAGAGGGCGCAGCATCTCGGGGCTGGTGTTCACACGTTGCAGCCGAGCGGCGCTGCCTGCCAGCAGGAAGTGATCCTGGAACAACGGCGTTTCGTGGAATTCCGAGCTGCCCGCCGGCAGGGCTAGAACCGCAGCGTCGATCTCACCTTCGCGGAGCAATGATAGCAACCGTTCGGTCCTCGCTTCGCGGATCTGCACACGCAGCGAAACATCTGCGGCGCGTAGACCACCCAGAACGCCGGGCAGAAGGTACGGTGCAATCGTCGGGATGATCCCGATCGACAGCGACCGATGGCCGCCGGAGTGATCCCGCGCGAACTGGTCCAGCCGCACAGCTGCCCCCAGCACCTGACGCGCATGTTCCAGAACGTCTCGCCCCAGCGGCGTCAGCAGGATATCACGCGCCTGACGCTCGAACAGTACACCGCCCAGTGTTTCTTCAAGCGATTTGATTTGAACAGACAGCGCAGGTTGCGACACATTGCAGACCTGCGCGGCGCGGCCAAAATTGCGCTGCTCGGCCACGGCTTGAAAGTACTGCAACTGTTTGAGTGTGAAATTCATAGCCCTTGACTATCACCAAGAGCTAAAACCACAAGAGGCACTTATACCTAGCCAATCATGCGATCTTGCCCGGAGAGTTCCTCATAGTGTCGTTTCAAGCGCTGTAACGCGATGCGCAGAACGATCTTTCCCGAGCGCGCGGACCAGCCCATGCGTTTTTCGGCCAGCTCCAGCCCCTCAAGATAGCAACAACAGCGCAGCGCAACGTCGCTGAGCCCCGGACCAAGGTCCGACAACGCGCGCGCCACACGGTCTTTCGCTTGCGAGGCCCCTCGCCCGCCGTGAGATTCACTGTCGAAATTGCCGCGCCCGCCCCCGGTCAGAAAGCGATCCCAGTTCTGCGCAACCTGCGGACCGATCTGCGCCAGCTCAAAGTCTTCGCGCAGACGTTCCCCGGCGCGAACCAGCGTTTCATCGAGAAAAGGTTTGCCGTCCCGGTCCCGCCGCCGCGCCAAGGCGATCAAAGGGCTTTCCGCAGCACTGTAGCGCATACGTCGGGCGCGTTCCGGGACGTCTCCGTTCGACTTCGGCTGAAACGCTGCCTGTGCCTCGGCCACGCCGAGTTCATTGCGCGACCGGGCCTTGTTTTCCGCCTCGGCCACCAATAGGTTGAGCGCGGCGCGCCCCGATGTCGAGATCCGGTATCGGGAAATACGGCCCGGATTGTCGCAAGTAATCCAGTCCTGCAAGGCAAGCGCCTGAGCGATCTTGCAATCAACAACGGCCGTTCTTGTGGTCCCGGCCTCACCGGTGTCACGCACGACCACGGCCTTCTCCATATCCTCGGCCACTGCCAAAACCGATCCCGTCTCACAAAGGCGTCTCAGCACACGCAGCGCTTCGCCCTCGAATGAGCCATCCTCTTGCTCGTCCTGTCCGCTTACGTTAAAGCGGCGCGTCCGATCCGAGACCGAGAAATGTGTCTCGGCCAACGATTGCAAGGCGGCATCGACCAAGGGATCATCGCGGCGCATTTCGACCCGTCGAATTTGTCTAAGAATGGTCGAGGCATGGCACCCGGCTGATCTTGCGATATCCCGGATCGACTGACCGGTTTCCGTGTGCGCAAGGTAGCGCTGTGCCCCCTCGGGAACCCATGCCGGAATAGAGAATGCCACGTTGTTTTCCATATTCATTTGCCCTCGTCGACAAAACAGACTGCCACTTTTGCCCCCCGAAATTAAAGTTAACCAAATCTAACTAGAGGTGGTTTCGTTACTCGTTCGTTAACCCCGAAGCGCAGCAACCAGATTTGATTCAAAATGATAAACAGTCGTGAAACCAACGTTCGCGGCGACCTTGTAGGGCGCAACACCCGCTTAGGTTGTGTGACAAACCGGGCGTCAATTCTCCGAACAAGAGGCATCTGAAATGCAAGACCTGATGACCATAATCACGACCCTGCGCCGCCCCCGCTTATTGGCACGCGCCGCAAAATTCGGGGCGCAGGATTACAACCGTGACCGGCATCTTCAGCGCATCCTGGGCTATGGTCGACTGCCGGGCAACGGGGCCGCTCTGATGCAGCTTATGGATATGGAGAGAGAGCAAAATACGCTGCGAAAAGAGGAAGATGCCGCCTATTCTCTGGTCAGGCACCTTGATCTTCTGATTGCGCTTTTGGGTGAGGCGCAGCTGTACCAAGCCAGCCGCGCCGCACAGTTCGAGTGATCAGGTAAACGCGTCCGGCATCGAGGCTTTCTTGTCGGCAATATAAGCCTCGAGCGCCTCTTTGGTGGCCGGGTCCATCTGCGGCTGCTGGTAGTTGGCCAGCAGATGCTCGACCCGGGCCGACGCCAGCTGACGCGTATCGCGCGAACCTTCGTCCTGCCAGGTCTCGAACGGTTTGTAGTCCAGCACCTCGGTTTTCCAGAAGGCTTCCTTGAAGTTGGCCTGCGTGTGCTCGCAGCCAAGATAGTGACCGCCCGGCCCCACTTCGCGGATCGCACCCATCGCCTGCGCGTTTTCGTCATAGGCGACGCCTTTAGCCAGACCGTGCAGAACACCCAATTGGTCGGCATCCATCACGAACTTTTCAAAGTCGGCAACCAGACCGCCTTCGAGCCAGCCGCACGAGTGCAGCATGAAGTTCACACCCGACATCAGACCCATGTTCAAAGAGTTCGCGGTCTCATAAGCTGCCTGCGCATCCGGCAGTTTCGAACCACAGAACGACCCTGCAGAACGGAAGGGCAGGTTCAGACGGCGGGCCAGCTGACCCGCGCCATATGTGATATGCGCGGCCTCAGGTGTACCAAAGGTCGGCGCGCCCGAGTTCATGTCGATCGAAGTCACAAACGCACCAAAAATCACAGGAGCACCCGGACGGATGATCTGACTATAGGCGATGCCAGCCAGAACCTCGGCGAGAACCTGCGTCAGCGTCCCTGCAACCGACACCGGTGCCATCGCACCGCCGACGATGAATGGCGAGACGATACAAGCCTGATTGTTCTTCGCGTAAACCTCCAGCGCGCCCATCATCACATCGTCGAAGGTCATCGGCGAGTTGATGTTCGTCAGCGAGGTCATCACAGTGTTGTTCTGAACGAAGTCCTTGCCGAACAGAATCTCGCACATCTCGACCGAATCCTGCGCCCGGCTGGGGTCGGTCACGGAACCCATGAAGGGTTTGTCCGACAGCGTCATATGCGCCATCAGCATATCGAGGTGGCGTTTGTTCACCGGTATATCGGTCGGTTCGCAAACGGTACCGCCCGAGTGGTGCAGCCACTTGGACATGTAGGCCAGCTTCACGAACTTGTTGAAATCATCCATGGTCGCATAGCGACGACCACCCTGCGCATCACGCACAAACGGAGGGCCATAAACAGGCGCCAGAACCAGGTTACGGCCACCGATCACCACCGATTTCTCAGGGTTGCGGGCGTGCTGAGTGAACTGGCTTGGGGCTGTTTTGATCAGCTGGCGCGCCAGACCACGCGGGATGCGCACGCGTTCACCATCAACATCTGCACCTGCATTGCGCCAACGCTCCAGCGCGGCGGGATTGTCGACAAAGTTGACGCCAACCTCTTCCAGAATCGTTTCTGCGTTGTACTCGATGATCTCCAACGCTTCTTCGTTGAGGACCTCAAAGTTCGGAATGTTCCGCTCAATGTACTTCGCGGTGTCGATCCGAACCGCAGTGCGTTCTGCCCGGCGGGCGGCTCCGCCACCACCGCGACCTCGACGACGTGCTGATGCTTCAGCCATTTTTCCTCACCATACTTTGGATGTGTTGATTGGGGTTCTATCTAGCCCGCCAACACTCGCTACTATTGGAAGATAACGGCTATTGGCACATAAAAGCGACATTACGCCGCGACGGGACCCTTGAAAATAACGGTTTCAGGTCTCGTTCGCGTCTTCCCACTCAACACTCAGAATCCCCGGCTCAAGAATAAGGGGCGCCGCAATTTTGTGTTGCACATTTTCTGGATGATCTTCGGTGGAAACGAGAATTTCCAGTGTTTGCAGACCTTTGTCGTCTGCATCTCCCTTTTGAAACCCAACAATGCGCACCCCGTTTTGCGCCAAAGCCTGTAGTGCCGCCGCGCGAACCTCTGCCTGCGCATCTGACGCACATTGTACAAGGATGCGGAACTCTTGCGTCAAGGGAACCCCGGCACGTGTCGTTTTTTTCAACCACTTCACCAAAGGCCGCAGCCCCAGATTCACAAAAATGACGAAACCCGTCATCATGATCGCAAAGATCCAGGCCCCACTGCCGGCCATCATCCCCACAGCTGCTGAACACCACAAGGTCGCCGCTGTGTTCAGGCCGTGAATGGTGAACCCGTGCCGAAAGATGATACCCGCCCCAAGAAACCCGATACCTGACACGACCTGAGCAGCCACACGAGTCGGACTTACCTCATCCGGATAGAGTGCCGAGAACACCACAAAAGCCGCGGCGCTCAAGGCCACCAGCGCATTTGTGCGCAAACCCGCCATACGTTGGCGCACCTGACGCTCGGACCCGATCAGCGCACCGCAGAACATGGCCAGAGCCAGATTCAAAGCAGCAAGTTCAACAGCTATGGGCAAACGCATCTCTCCTGTTCCGGCTGTCCGCATGACGCGGACGGAAAGATCGTCATATTTTTGTTACAAAACTTTTACAATAGTCGAAATGCAGCTTCCCTGAAATGCGGGTATCTGCCCTTCAGCAAAGACCTTTCTCTTGCGAATTCGTCACGCTTGGCCTATTGCCCGCACATGAGTGATACATCCCACGACCGCCTTCTGATCATCGACTTCGGCAGCCAGGTAACGCAGCTGATTGCACGCCGTTTGCGCGAGCTGAATGTCTATTGCGAAATCCATCCCTACCAGAACGTCACCATGGAATTTGTGCGCGAAATGGCGCCCAAGGCGGTGATCTTTTCGGGTGGGCCGGACAGTGTCACGCGTGAGGGTTCTCCGCGCGCGCCGCAAGAGATTTTTGACTATGGCGTTCCGATCCTGGGCATCTGCTATGGCCAGCAGGTGATGATGCACCAACTGGGCGGCAAGGTCGAAAGCGGCCACGGCACTGCCGAGTTTGGCCGCGCCTTTGTCACTCCGAAAGGTCAGTTGGATATTCTGAAAGACTGGTTCGCGGATGGTGATGAACAGGTCTGGATGAGCCACGGCGACCATGTCAGCGAGATCGCCCCGGGGTTTGAGGTTTACGGCACCTCCCCCAACGCGCCGTTTGCCATCACAGCAGACAGTAAGCGCCATTTTTACGCTGTGCAGTTCCACCCCGAGGTGCATCACACGCCCAAGGGCGCGAAACTGTACGAAAATTTTGTGAAGCTCGCCGGGTTCAGCGGCGACTGGACGATGGGTGCCTATCGCGAGCAGATGATCGAGAAGATCCGCGAGCAGGTTGGTGACAAGAAAGTCATTTGCGGCCTGTCCGGCGGCGTCGACAGCTCGGTCGCTGCGATCCTGATCCACGAGGCGATTGGCGATCAGCTCACTTGCGTCTTTGTTGACCACGGGCTGCTTCGCAAGAACGAGGCGCAGGAAGTCGTCGGCATGTTCCGCGACAACTACAACATTCAGCTAATCCACGCGGACGAAAGCGAACTGTTCCTGGGTGAGCTTGACGGTCAAAGTGACCCTGAGACCAAGCGCAAGATCATAGGCAAGCTATTCATCGACGTCTTCCAGAAACACGCCGACACAATCGACGGCGCCGAGTTCCTGGCCCAAGGCACGCTCTATCCCGACGTCATCGAGTCCGTCTCGTTCAGCGGAGGCCCTTCTGTCACGATCAAGTCGCACCATAATGTCGGGGGCCTCCCCGAGAAGATGGGCCTGAAGCTGGTCGAACCCCTGCGTGAGCTGTTCAAGGATGAGGTCCGCGCGCTGGGTCGTGAACTGGGACTGCCCGACAGCTTCATCGGCCGCCACCCCTTCCCTGGACCAGGCCTCGCCATTCGCTGCCCGGGTGAGATTACCCGTGAGAAGCTCGAAATCCTGCGCGAAGCCGATGCAGTCTACATCGACCAGATTTGCAAACACGGGCTCTATGATGAAATCTGGCAAGCCTTTGTAGCGATTCTCCCCGTCCGAACCGTCGGCGTCATGGGTGATGGCCGCACTTATGACTACGCCTGCGCACTGCGTGCCGTGACGTCAGTTGATGGCATGACCGCAGACTATTACCCCTTCAGCCACGAGTTCCTGGGCGAAACTGCCACTCGGATCATTAACGAGGTCAAGGGCATCAACCGATGCACCTACGATATCACTTCGAAACCTCCGGGAACGATTGAGTGGGAATAAACACAGGCAACCGCAGCGCAACCTGCCTGAGTTGCACGCTCCCGACTCATTGCTGAACTCAGGCGATTTGATTATGCCTCAAAACGAGATCACTTACTTCGGTCGAAATGATGGTCTGGGAAACCGGCTGGAAGAGGTTATCGTCCATTGCGCCTATGCCAAGCTCACAAAAACAAAAATAAGGTATCCATTCAACTATCTGAACGCGCGCAGTGACCGGAGCTACCCTCCTCTGTTTTCCGTTGCCGGCGCGTTTTCTTGATTTTGCAAACGGCGACCCGGTCCAATGTCTGCCAAGCAAAGGCACAGGACATAATCGGGTACCGGAAATGTTTCAGGGTTAAAGAACTTTCCGAATTTCGTTAGTAATCAGACCTTTGATCTCTCCGCGAAAGCGCCCGTGGAATAGCGCCACTGTTTGACATCCCGGCTAGAACCAATGGGCATTTTGTCGGCGATCCATGTTCGGGGGACCGATCGAATCGATCCTAGACGTGGACCGCATTTTCTGAAGTCCCCTGAACAGCTTGAGATCAACCTTTAGAAAGCCATCGCACATAGAAAGAAGATATAAGGCGGAGAAACACGCGTTTTTTTTGAAGAACCCGCGTTAGTCAAACACATATCTGAAAGCCTTTCGCAAACAGCCACCGTTTCATAAGGCGAGCGGAGCTCCGCTGTTCCGGATGAGTATCTGGATCTGTTTTCTCTGGCGCAGAGTGATGAAATCATAATGGCCGGAGCCCCGAGTTCCTTTTGCCTCGTCGTCGCGATGATCGGGAATGCGCCACTCTATTACGTTTACCTCCCGCCGGACCTTATGGATCGCTTTCCGGCAAGCTATCGTGCAATAGGCTCTGACCGCGCCACGAAGTAGCTCGAACGCTGATAGCACGGCAGGCACATCACAAGGGATCATAGACGTAAATTTTGGAGTTCTGATTGTTTCGCAGAGTAAGTGCGATCGTTGGGCCGTGAGTTTGAAACAGGATCCAGCCAAAAGGATTGCCTGTTCAAAAGGGCCAATCATACAAGCGTCAGTTCGATACATGAATAACTACGAACTCAACCCACCCAAGCTCGGGCAATGCCTTCGATGAAAACGTTTTCCGAATGACAACTAGATGACGCAGACCTACCGGCCGACGATAAAGGCGGCGCTTTGGATGGCCGGCACGATCGCGTCTTTCTCATCTACGGCGGTAGCCGAGCGAGAGCTGAGCCTAAATCAAAATACTTTCGAAATCGTAGTGCACCACAGTTTTTTCGGAGCAATCGTCGCAAGCCTGGTACTGGCAGCGAAACAAAAGTGGCATAATACCACGGCCGACCAGCGGGCCTTGCCAGCAATACGCAACATATTCCATTTCACCCGTCAAAACCTTTGGTTTTACGCGGTGGGGTTGGGCTTCTGGAACAGGTTTTTGCGCTTGAACTCACCCATCCGAAATGCTCTGAGCTGTATTGTAGTTCAGCGAAAAAAGTTCTCTCTTCTCCCCTTCGCGTAAAGTAGACAAGGAAATACATGGCTATGAGAATTTCCGACCTGATAAGCCGCAAGCGAAAAAAGAAAATCGCTTCCAAGTATTTTGCCGTCAATAGCCTCGATCAAAAACTTGAACCCTACGTTGATTTTGACAACGGGTTCTATGTCGAACTTGGCGCCAACGACGGAGTGAACCAATCCAATACACTCTACTTCGAGAAGGAACGGAACTGGCGTGGGGTGCTGATCGAGCCATCTCCACACAATTTCTTGAAATGCCTTAAGAGTCGCGGCGAAAACAACCAAGTTCATTGTAACGCCTGCGTAGAGTTCGGGTTCCCTGACAAGTTTGTCGAAATGGCCTATGCGAATTTGATGACTGTTCCCGTAGGAATGGAATTGGACCTGCCTGATCCAAACGCGCACCTCCTCGCGGCGCAACAACATATGAGAGAAACGGAACGCACCTTTACCTTTGGCGCCGCGGCCAAACCTCTCGATGATATTTTGGTTGATTCGAATGCTCCTTCTCGTATCAATTTTCTTTCACTCGATGTTGAAGGAGCGGAGCTCAGTGTATTGAAAGGTCTGGATCACAACCAGTTTCGGTTTGACTACATGCTGATCGAGTGCAGGGACTACGACCGCATGGCCAGCTACCTTGAATCCGTAGGATATAAATTTGAGGCCTTACTTTCACAGCATGACTATCTCTTTAAAGATGAACTAAAAAACACCTAATTGTGCCTCGGGAACAAGTTCTGCTGCAGCAAAGAGTTTCTGTTGAGGGATTTTCCATCGTAAAATGAAACAACGCGCAGGCTCCTCACTTTCTGCCGCCCTGTGGATGACCGGCGCTATTGCCTCGTTCTCCTCAATGGCCGTCGCCGGTCGAGAGCTGAGCCTGCATCACGATACGTTCGAGATCATGATGTATCGCAGTTTTGTCGGCGTGATCATCGTGGCGCTGGTACTGACAGCGACCCGCAAATGGTATCAGGTCACGACCGAGCGTCTTGGTTTGCACGCGATCCGCAACACGTTCCATTTCACTGGCCAAAACCTCTGGTTCTATGCGGTCGGAGTGGCGCCTCTGGCACAGGTTTTCGCGCTTGAATTCACCCAGCCGATCTGGGTTATCCTGCTATCTCCGCTTCTGTTGAAAGAGCGCCTGACCGCGATCCGCATGACCTCGGCATTGATTGCGTTTGTCGGTGTTCTGATGGTAACAAGACCCGGCACCTCTAGCCTGTCGCCGGGCATCCTCATGGCTGCCGGAAGTGCGATTTTCTTTGCGTTTACAACGATCACGACGAAACAACTCACCCGACATGCCAGTATCGGATGTATCGTGTTCTGGCTGACTGTGATGCAGGCGGTTCTGGGCACGATAGCGGCAGGGATAGACCAGCAAATCGCCTTGCCAACGCTGCAGACGGCGCCCTTTTTGTTGCTGGTTGGTCTGGCCGGTCTTTTGGCGCATTTCTGTATCACAAACGCGCTTGCAATCGCCCCCGCGACCGTGGTGGTGCCATTCGACTTTGCCCGCCTGCCGACAATCGCGGTTGTCGGTATGCTTCTATACCATGAACCACTGGATCACTGGACGCTTCTTGGCGCAGCCGTGATCTTTTCAGGTATCTTTCTGAATGTTTGGTCCGGAAATCGTAACAGTTTAGCAACAGTTCGTGCCGACACTCATAAGAAGTAACGCACGGTCACTAGTTGACGATAAAATAGACACCGAGACAGTATCGGGCATTCAAGTCGAGCGGGTCGGCATCCGTACACTCACACGATGCCATACAGGCCTTCAAGGGACAGTAAGGGAGGAATACATGAGAAAGGCGCTACTATCAGCGTGCGCGCTTTGCGTGGGGGCAACGGCTGGCCACGCTGGCGGCCTGGACCGAAGCGGTCAGGGCATCAATCTGATTTTCGAAGAAGGGTCGGTTGTGCAGTTCCGCCTCGGGTATACAGATCCGAGCGTCAGCGGTACGTTACTTGACGCTAACCCCGCCAGCCCCACAAACGGGCAGGTTATTAACTCTGGAAACGTCTCCAACGACTTCTTCACGCCACATCTTGGCTACAAGACGTCTTTGACTGAAAAGATCGACTTTGCGATCATGTATGACCAGCCCTATGGCGCTGACATCGCATATGCTTCCAACTACCCACTTTCGATCAATCCGGCATCGCCCACAACCACCGGCTCTTTGCGCGCAACGGCTGATACCGATGCAATCACCGCCTTGTTCCGCTACAAGTTCGACAACGGGTTCAGTGCTCTTGGGGGCGTTCGCGCCCAACGCGTGAAAGCCAGCGTAGATGTGCCGGCCGCGTTGGGGTATTCAGTTGAAACGGATGCTGATACGGCCTTTGGCTACGTGCTTGGTGTTGCGTGGGAAAAACCAGAAATTGCCGCTCGCGTCTCGCTGACATACAACTCGAAGATCTCGCACGATCTGTCGCAAACAGAGAGCGGCACTCTATTTGGATCGGTCGATACCAGCAGCGAAATCGAAACGCCGCAGTCGGTGAACTTGGATTTCCAAACCGGCGTAGCACCGAAAACGCTGCTATTCGGCTCGATCAGATGGGTTGATTGGCCGCAATTGGAGTACGATCCGCCAAACTATCCGCCGACCACTGCACTGGTTAGCTATGGCAATGCCACCTACACTTACACTCTGGGTTTGGGATACCAGTTCTCTGAAGAGTTTTCGGGCGCTGTGACGTTAGGCTATGAAACCGACGAAGGAGAACCGGTGACCAACCTGGGTCCCACAGACGGTTTCTGGAGCATCGGTCTTGGCGGCACCTACTCTCTGGAAAAAGCCAAAATCTCGGCGGGCGTCCGCTACACCGATATTGGTGACGCAACGGCTGACGGTGGGTTTGGTCAAACAGCTGACTTCTCTGGCAACAGCGCTTGGAGTGTCGGTTTCCAGATCACCTACGCACTGGATTAATCAACCCCAGACAAAAACCAATCAGACCCCGCCGTTTCGGTGGGGTCTTTTTGTTTCCGCATCTTTCGGGTCGCCGCATGAACTCAAAGCTGCCACAACCTGTTCATGGAACAACAAAAACACCTATCCCCCCGCGCATGGGCTGAGCTTTCGCTGCTGGGTGCCATCTGGGGCGCATCTTTCGTTTCAATTCGGATTGCGCTGGACACGATACCAGTGATGACCTCGGTGCTGCATCGGACATTCTGGGCCATGTTGGCCTTGTGGTTGATCGTTTGGCTCAAGGGCCTGAATGTTCCGACCTCATCACGCCTGTGGTTTGGTTTTCTGGTCATGGGACTGCTCAACAACGTGATTCCGTTCTCGCTGATGGCGTGGGGGCAGTTGTACATTGACACCGGCCTCACGGCGATTTTGAACGCGGCAACGGCTATTTTTGGCGTTCTCGTTGCTGCGCTCTTCTTTTCCGACGAGAGGTTGACACCACCGCGCCTTCTCGGCGCTGGACTCGGCTTTTTCGGCGTCTCTATCGCGATCGGGGTCGGCAACCTGACGGGCTTCAGCCTGCAAAACACGGCTCAACTTGCCATCCTCGCAGGCACTATCTCCTACGCATTTGCGGGGGTTTGGGCGCGCAAACACCTAAGCTCTCTGCCCCCAATCGTCGCCGCCGCTGGGATGCTGACCGGCTCGACCCTCTTCATGATCCCGATTGCCCTTATGACTGACGGCATCCCAAGTCTCATCCTGCCTGCGGTCACGTGGGCGGCAATCGCGTATTATTCCCTGATCGCGACGGCAGGTGCCTATCTTCTCTATTACCGGGTCCTCGCAATGGCGGGCAGTGGCAATCTGTTGCTCGTGACCCTCATCATCCCACCTGTCGCGATCGTTTTGGGCGCTTTGCTGCGAGACGAGGCACTGGATCCCCGCGCCTATATAGGCTTTGCCGTGCTGGCCGCGGGACTATTGATCCTCAACCGAGCCTCCCCACGCGATTGACGCCGCCGCCTGCCCGAATTAGCAAAGGCAAAAACAAGGGACAGCGCAAGATGATCTACAGCTCGGCAAGAGATTGGCGTGGGGCTGCACGCAAGAAGGTGCTGTTTTTCGGCATGTCGGGGCTGGGCAAGACCTATGTATCCAACATCCTGCGGGATAGCGGCGGCTGGTTTCACTACTCGGTCGACTACCGGATCGGCACCCGCTACATGGGCGAATACATCGCCGACAACGCCAAGGCTGAGGCGATGAAAGTCCCATTCCTGAGGGACCTTCTGCTGTCGGATTCGATATATATCGGCTCGAACATCTCGTTCGAGAACCTGACCCCTGTCGCATCCTATCTTGGCAAACCCGGTAATCCGGCGCTTGGCGGATTGGAGATGTCCGAGTACCGCCGCCGACAGGAGCAATTCCGACTGGCCGAAATTCACGCCCTTCTCGACACCGAATACTTCGTGGATCGGGCAGAGCGTCTCTATGGCTATCCGCATTTCATCTGCGACACAGGCGGGTCGATTTGCGAGTGGGTCGACCCGAACGACCCAACAGATCAACTGATGTCCGAGCTGTCAAAACAGGCGCTGATGATCTGGCTGAAGGGTGACGACGACCACACGGCCGAACTGGTCCGACGCTTTGACAAGGCCCCCAAGCCGATGTCCTATCAGGCTGAATTCCTGACCCGCGTCTGGACCGAATATCTAGATCAACACGGCTGCTCCGAGTCTGACGTGGACCCGGACGCGTTCATCCGGTGGACCTACGCTCAGGCGCTTGCCCATCGTCAGCCCCGGTACGAGGCGATGGCGAAAAACTGGGGCGTTACTATAACGGCCAAGGATATCGGAAAGGTGCGCGATGCGGCTGATTTCGATGAGTTGATCGAACACACCCTTGAGACCGGGCGCGATCGCGCCTAACTACCTCCTCCTAACCTATTCAAAAGTCTGACCCGATGCCGATCAAAATCCCATCCGAACTGCCCGCCTTTGACGTCCTGACCCAGGAAGGCGTCATGGTCATGGCGGCGGATCAGGCAATGCGGCAGGATATTCGCCCTCTGCGGATCGGGCTGCTGAATCTGATGCCCAAGAAGATCCAGACCGAGAACCAGTTCGCGCGGTTGATCGGGGCCACTCCGCTGCAGATTGACCTGTCGCTGATCCGCATGACCGAGCATCGGACCAAGAACACCGCCGCCGCGCATATGGCCGAGTTCTATCGGCCGTTCAAGGACGTGAAGGATCAGAAGTTCGACGGCCTGATAATTACCGGTGCGCCGATCGAGCATCTGGAGTTCGATGAGGTCACCTATTGGGAAGAACTCCGAGAGGTGTTTGAGTGGACCCAGACAAATGTTCATTCCACATTCGGGGTCTGTTGGGGCGGTATGGCGATGATCAACCATTTCCACGGTGTGAAAAAACACATGCTGGACGCCAAGGCCTTTGGCTGTTTCCGGCATCGGAACCTCCTCCCGTCCTCGCCGTTTTTGCGGGGCTTTTCGGATGATTGCGTTATTCCCGTCAGCCGCTGGACCGAGATGAAACAGGCCGAGATCGACGCCGCGAACGGCCTCGTCACCTTGCTTGGCAGCGATGAAGCAGGTCCTTGCCTTGTCGAGGACCCGGCGCATCGTGCGCTCTATATCTTCAACCATTTCGAATATGACAGCGATACGTTGAAGCAGGAATATGATCGGGACATCGCCAATGGCACACCGATCAACGTGCCGATGAACTACTATCCGGATGATGATCCGACGCAGGCGCCGCAGAACCGGTGGCGCAGCCATGCGCATCTGCTCTATGGTAACTGGATCAATGAAATATATCAGTCCACACCATTCGATATGAGTGAAATTGGCCGTTAAAATCTGGATACTTCTGACGCTGGGCCTGATCGGCTTTGCAGCGTTTACCCTGTGGCGCGCTGCCCAGAGCGAGGCCCGCGCCGCGCAGGCGTTTCCGCCCGAAGGCCAGATACTCGACGTAGAAGGAATTGCCGTGCACGCGGTTGTCATGGGGGATGGCCCTGACGTGGTCTTGATTCATGGCTCCAGCGGCAATACCCGCGACATGACCTTCGCCTTGGCCCCTATTTTGGCCGAAAACTACCGCGTGATCGTGTTTGACCGTCCCGGCCTTGGCTATTCCGACAGTTTCAATCCCAAAGGTGAGACCATTCAGGAACAGGCGGATATTCTCCAGCGTGCAGCCGCCAAACTTGGCGCAGAGAAACCCATCGTCGCCGGGCAAAGCCTTGGAGGGTCGGTGGCGCTGGCCTGGGCGGTGACCCGTCCCAAAAACCTCTCGGCCCTTGTGCTGATCGCCCCGGCCGCGATCCCGTGGGAGACACCGCTAGACAATTTCAACCGGCTGGCCGCGACGGACCTTGGCAATGCGCTTGCCCTGCCCCTGATCACCTCCTACGTGCCGGAGTCTTATGTCGAAACGGCCCTCGACAAAGTGTTTGCCCCGCAAACTGCGCCCGAAGGCTATGCCGAGCATTTCGGCCCCGCCCTGACGATGCGCCGCGCCTCGATGCATGCCAACGCAAAACAACGGGTCCGGCTGCTGGAAGAGGTTGAGCGTCTGCAGCCCCGATACGGTGAAATCTCTGTGCCCACCGAGATCATTCACGGCACGGCAGACACGACGGTTAAGCTGGATTGGCACTCGACCCGCTTGATCGAACAAATCCCCGGTGCAGAGCTGATCGAGCTGCCGGGCATCGGCCATATGCCTCAGGTCGTTGCCGCCGATGAAGTTGCCGCCGCCATCGACCGCGCCGCACAGAGGGCGGGTTTGCGTTAGGCCAGCACCTAATCCATAGTAAGATATGGATTTTATCGCGAGGTAGCTCATGGCCCGGTCAGAAAAAGGTGCAATCGAGAAATATTACCGCAAGAAAGCGCCCGGCGATGTGCGCAAAATGATCGAAAAGGCTAACAAGGGCGACATCCTGAATCCAAGCTATCCTTACGCTGAAAAAATGAAGACCAAAGACTACGAGCAGCAGATCGAGGCGCTGCAAATCGAACTGGTCAAAATGCAATCCTGGGTCAAGGAAACCGGCCAACGGGTCGCGATCATCTTTGAAGGCAGAGATGCGGCGGGAAAAGGTGGCACCATCAAGCGGTTCCGTGAGAATTTGAACCCACGCGGAGCACGGAATGTCGCGCTCAGTAAACCCTCAGACTCTGAGCGCAGCCAATGGTATTTCCAACGCTATATCCAGCACCTGCCCTCGGCCGGTGAGATCGTTTTTTTCGACCGCAGCTGGTACAACCGAGGTGTCGTTGAAAACGTCTTTGGGTTCTGCAATCAGGAGGAGCGCGAACGGTTCTTCCGTCAGGTCTTGCCGCTCGAAACCGGGTTCGTGAACGACGGGATCAGCCTGTTCAAATTCTGGCTGAACGTCGGCCGTGCTGAACAGCTGAACCGCTTTCTGGCGCGTGAAACGGACCCTCTCAAACAGTGGAAACTCAGCCCGATTGATATCGCCGGTTTGGAAAAATGGGATGAATATACTCAGTCGATCTCTGAAACTCTGACCCGATCACATTCGGAAAACTGCCCATGGACGATCGTGCGTTCAGACGACAAGAAACGCGCGCGCATCGCAGCGATCCGGACGGTGCTGCTGGCTTTGGATTATGATGAGAAGGATGAAAATGCCATCGGCGAGAATGACCCGAAAATCTGTGGTGGGCCGGATGTCTGGGAGTCCTGACGTAAATAAAGGACTGGGCAATAATTGATCGCTTGGGCGTTGGACCCTGGGCTAAAATTGGACTATCTCTTGGCACCCGAACACGTGAAAAACCAATAACCTGAGGCCGGAATGACGAAGCGCGGGTATCACCATGGAAACCTGAAGCAGGCCCTGATCGAGGCCGCGCTGTCGTTGATCGAAGAGAAAGGCCCCACTGGTTTCACCCTGTCCGAGGCCGCCAAGACCGCAGGGGTTACTCCTGCTGCCGTCTACCGGCACTATCACGGGCGTGAGGACCTGATTGCCGAAGCCGCCCGGCAAGGGTTCGAGATGTTCGCCGACCTGATGCAATATGCCTATGACGAGGGCCAGCCATCCGCTCTGGCCGCGTTTGAGGCCACCGGGCGCGCCTATCTGGCCTTTGCCCGCAAGCATCCCGGCCACTACATCGCCATGTTCGAAAGTGGGATTTCCCCGAACCGCACGCCCGAACTGTCTTTGGCGTCAAACCGGGCGAAGACGGTTCTAGAGAAGGCAGCTGCGGACCTCTCTCAACATATCCCACCGGAAAAGCGGCCTCCCGCGTCCATGTTCTCGGCCCATATCTGGGCGATGAGTCACGGTGTGGTCGAACTCTATGCGCGCAACGCAACCGGATCGACCTCGCCCTTTTCGCCCGAGGACCTTCTGGAAAGCGGGATTGGGATTTACCTGCGTGGGCTGGGTCTGGTGCCGCAGGACGACTGATCCTCAGAACAATCGGCTTCCCTGATTGGCGCTGAGGCCTGACGAGACGTTGATCAGATCCATCTCCCCCATCCCCTTGATCTCGACCCGCCCCAGATCCGAGACCTGAAACTCGTCGATCAACGCGTATTTCATCTCCTCTGGCGCGACGATATTCATCGGGTTTGCAAAGACCTGCAGGCGCGCTGCGATGTTCACGGCTGGGCCAAACACGTCATAGACATATTTCTGAATGCCCACGACCGACCCGACAGCAGGCCCCATACCTAGACCGATCCGGGCCTTCCATTTATGCGGATGGCTTTCGTTTCGACGTTCCAAATACCGCAAGAAGCGCACCGCGCAATGGGCGACAGCCGTGGCATGGTCGGGCGTCGCATCCGGCATGCCAGAGACGGCCAGATAGGCGTCCCCAATCGTTTTGATCCGCTCGCAACCGTATTGCTCGACAATCCGGTCGAAGGCCGTGAAGATATCATTCAACTCGCTCAACGTGACCGTCGGATCGGTTTTGGCGGCAAAATCCGTGAACCCGACAAAATCCAACATCACCACCGAGACTTGATCGAACAGCTGAGGGGTCACGACGCCAAAGGTCTTGAACTCTTCATACACCGCGCGCGGCATCACGTTCAGCAAGAGACGTTCAACCCGCTCCTTCTCGCGCTCTAGTTCACGCGTATTACGCTCGACCATGGTCGAGTAGCTGTCGATCATGCTCTCGAGCTCGCGAATGCGCGTGATGTTCTGGCATTCCACGATCAACACCTGTTCCGACAACCCACTGGCCAGTGAGACAGTGACCGCAAAGATCAGCGTCCGGCGCTTGGGTTTGATCTGAAGCTCGACCGAATACCGGAGGCCGGATTGCTTGACGTCCTCCAGCTCTTTGATGTCGAGATCCGGCAGGATATCCAACAAAGATTGCTTTTTCTCGGGCTTGCCAAACCATTCGGCGAAAGGACTGTTGTGAAAGACAAATTTCAGATCCGAGGCCCGTACAACTGCAACCCCAACGCCGATGGCACGTAGGAGCTGTTCATTGATGGCAAGGATGCTCATGCCGCGTCACGGCTGACGATGATCGAGCGTTTGCCTTCAATCGCGCCAAGGGCCGTTTTGATATCGCGCTCGGACATGCCATGCATCTCGAGCGCTTCGCCGAATAGCTCCGCCATGACATCAAAATGGTCATGAGAAATGCCAAGGTGGCGATGCACAGCCTCGATCCTATCGTCGCTGAACGCAGCAGGACCACCGACCAGGGAAGAGACGAACTTGGTCTGATGGTCAATCAGGCGCGGCATGTCGATATCTTCGAAGAAATGCCCGATTTCGTCGGACTCTAGCGCTATTTCGTAAAAACTCATCACCACACGGCTGATGGTTTTGAAGCCGCCGTATTTCTCGTAAAGCGTTTGTGACACCCCAACACCCAGTCAATAACTAGAAATAACGCCACAACCTTATATCAAATTGGTATTTTTGTTAATGCTTTTGAAAACTTGAGTTCTTCAGCCTCGGTTTGCCACTAGGTTGCTCGAAACAGGCGTCAGACCCGAAGGTCTGTATCAGTTGGAGTGAACCCAACAAACCCACCCTGGTCGAGCAATTTTTTTTGCCCTCCAAAGCGCCAACCAAGCTTGCGTTTTGCCGCGAATAGCTCGCGCCGAGCCCGGAACCAGAACGGGCCTTTGTCCAAGCCGGTATTGGTGGATTGATCACCTTCCCGCTCGCTCGTCTTGACCTGTTCGAGATCTTGCTGCTGCTTCGACCAGATCATCTGCACACCCACAGCCGGGAACACCTGATACATCCGCCAATCTGGCCGAGGGATCGATACGAAATCATCGAGATGGTCCGAGTACTGCTGAGACCAGGCCAGCAGTTTGCGACACCCCTCCTGCGATAAGATATAGGCGGCAGCACTTGGGGCCATTTCCAGCAGAGGACGAACTGTGGCGCCGCCTATCTCCGTCTCGGCCCCAAAGCGCAGGCTGCGCGGCGAGTAGTCCATCTTTGCGAAATCGAACCTGTCCGCGTTCTCGATAAGGCTGTCGATCACCTGCCCAAGTCGGGACGCCATCTCGACATCATCCTCGAAAATCGCAGCGGCCTTTAGGTTTTGATCAACCACTTGCCTCCAGACCGCGCGATGGCTTTCAAAGCAGGCGATCTCGCTTTGCTTCAAACCCCAGCGAGAGCCGACACCAGGCACATACCCATTCCCCTCCAGAGCATCCGCCTGACGTGCATCAACTGCGCTGAAACGGATCGGGTCGCTCACGCCAGCTCTTGCGAACTGCGCCTCCATGAACGCGCGGCGTTCGGGAACGCGGTCAAGGTTTATGTAGAATACGGCCGTACTAAGCTGCTCATCCGCTTGCATCACGCGCTGTCCTTTCGCTGCCCTTTATTTGCCATGCGACCGGTCATAAGCTGAGACACTAGGCTGAACATGCGACTGCCGCACGGTCTCACCAGGATCAAAGACCTCGATCAGCAACGGATAACATGCGGCAGTGTCCGAGGAATGCTCAGAGGAACAGTCCCCACCCGGACAGGCTGAGAGGCCGACAATCAGGTCGATCTCGGCGTGGAATTCAAGGTAGTCACCCGGGCACACCGGGCTGGCCTTCATGAAATACTGGCCGGTATCACGCGTGAACCCGGTACACATGAAGACGTTCAGAACGTCATGCACATGGGTCTCCGCCTCGTGCAGAGACAGATCGCAATGCTGCGCTAAGGCCCGGGTCAGGTTCGAATGACAGCAATAGTGGTAATCATCCCCCGACAACAACCGTCCGGTATACGGGTCGCAGCGGGTGCCGATCACGTCATGAACGGAGCCCCCAAAGGCGTCAAAGCCGTACCAGTCCAACGTATCGGCGGTGATCGTCGCCATCGGCCGCATATTTGGGAAACTCGACCACATGCGGTCTCCCGTCGAAAGATGCGTACCGTGCAGGGCGCGGGTTTTACCAGAATAGAACCGTTCGGTCAGATCGTGTTTGTTCCACAGGTTTAGATCGCCGACCTGCGCGCCTTCGACGGATGTGATGCGGAAAAAAGCACCGGCTGGCACGTCGATGCAAGCGGCATCGCGCGGCGCGGCGGTGACCTCGGCAGATTTCACGGACGTGCCCCGCAAGCGGGTCAACCGATCCAAATCAGGACTGGGCAGAGTCTCTGGCGGATAGCAGATTACTGGGCGGATGGCCTTGCGGTCCTCGGCATCAGTTGGGGCCGGGAAATTTGGGGTTGAGAGTTTCACTTAGCACCTCCGCCAATTTAGGCTGTCTTGCACTTAACATCGCCAGACATAAAGCAAATACAGGACAGCGGCCAATGCTCAAATCGGTCCATTCTACCGCAACTAGCCCGCCATGCGCGCCCGCCGCCGCGCCATGGATTTGCGAAACGCCCAATCGCTGAACAGTGTCAGAGGCAACAGGACCCTCTCGCCCAACCCGTCAATGACGACAAGTTTGCCACCACGCTCCTGCGCGCGCACAATGTTTCCGATCCCCATATCACCGACGATGATGCGTCCTCGCTCCAGATCGTCTAGCAACTCCATCAAGTCGGCCCGCAGCTTCTCAGCCACTTCCGGGTCACCATTTGCAGCCATCATCTCGGCATGCAGGGACGGGGCGAGAGCCCCATCCGGGCCGGTCATCTTTTCCACCACGATTGCAGGCCCCCGCGAGGTTGGCGCATAGCCCATGAACTTCGCCAGACGCTCAATCTCGGGGCAGCCACGGTGCAGTGCGGCAAGGTATTCGTTCGCTTCGCGGTTCCACTGTCGCAAATTGCCGTAACGCCATTCCGCATAACGCGGTATGAGGTGGTTTCGCTTCGGCTCATCCACGCGGACTTTCAACAGGGCGCCATCCATTTCGGGATGCTGGAAAATCTCATAATTCTGGCTTGTACGCAGAGGCACCCGCCCCGTCAGGTCAATCATGTTCGTCCGTCTGTCCTGTGCAGAAAATTCGCGTCGACCGGCACTATATGGCTGTCACGGAACTGATACAATGCAGCCATATCTCGGCTCACAGAACGCTCAAATCTAGGTGCGGCATAAACTGGTCAGGGGGATTGTGGCGGAGAGACAGGGATTCGAACCCTGGAGACGGTTTCCCGCCTACACACTTTCCAGGCGTGCGCCTTCGACCACTCGGCCACCTCTCCGTGAGCGCGATATGTGACGCAATGCAAAAGGATTTGCAAGGCCCCAATTCCGTGAATTCACACCCGTTTGCACATTAGTTTGCGGACCATTCCCAACGCGAGCAATGGTCAGACTTCCTCCCCTCCGTCGCCGTCCAGATCTCCCTCGGTCATGGCTGCGGGTTCGGTGCTGGGTGCTCGTTGCTCCGGGGCTGGCGAGGTTGGGTCTTGTGATTCAGTGCGCAGGGCTTCGGGGTTGCGAAGCCAAACGTCGCGTTGTGCGAATGGAATCTCGATCCCTTCTTCCACGAACCGGCGATTGATTTCGTGGTTCATGTCGGATTTGACCGACAGAACCCAATTCACGTCCCGCAGAATACCCCGGATTTCAAAGTCCAGCGAATCCGCGCCGAACCCCTGAAACACCACGCTGGGGGCTGGGTTCGCCAACACCATAGGATGAGAATTCGCGATCTCGCCCAGAATGGTCTCGACCTTGCGCGTGTCGGTCCCATAGGCCACGCCCACAGGCACGATCACCCGGCCAATCGTGTTGCCACGCGTATAGTTGGTGACCACGCCGCTGATCAGATCCGAGTTCGGAACAATGACATCCGTCCGGTCAAACGTCTCTATCCGCGTGGATCGGACCGAGATATCGCGGACATAGCCCATCATCCCGTTCACATCGATCCAATCCCCTTTTGAGATCGGCCGCTCAACCAGAAGAATGATGCCAGAAACGAAGTTCGAAACGATGGTCTGAAGACCAAAACCGATCCCTACAGACAGGGCACCGGCGACAATCGCCAGCGATGAGAGATCAAAGCCGGCCACCGTGATCGCAACCAGCGCGGCGAGGAAGATGCCGACATACCCGGTGCCCGACACGATCGCATTTTGCCCACCCGGATCAATGCTCGTCTTGGGCAGCAGCGAATTACGCAAGCCCCCCTGTAGCAGTCGTGTCAGGCCATATCCTATGGCAAACACGGCAACAAAAGTCAGGAAGTTGGATGGAGAGATCGTAACCCCGCCCAAACTGAACCCTTGAAGGATCTGCGACCAAATCTCGCTAAGATCCGCTTCGCGCGCGCCCCAGAAAAGGGCCAGGATAGGGATCGAAATCAAGGCCAGGAAGAAACCCACCAGAACCGCGAACAGAGAATCGCGGGCGTTATCCCCCTGCCCCGTAAACCATCCGTATAGCGAGCTGATAAAGCGCTGCACGATCACAAGAATGGCGATCAAGATCAGCGTATTGACTGCAGGAAACACAATCGCTTCGGCCGCGTTGGTGTAGCCCAACAAGGCCAGAACAGGCGCGCTGACACCAAGCAGGAGCACGATGCGCCGGACAACCTCGACAACCTGTGAAAACCCGCTGGCGCGTTGGACCTCGCCGCCCTCGGTTGCTGGATCTGACCGTCGGATCTGACGAATACGCAGCAAAAGAAGCGAGGTGACGACAATGACCGGAAAGACCACAACAGCGCGGGTGGACTCCGCTATGTTCTCGATCCTCTCGAACAGGCCGATCAAGTCATGCAGGATCAGCATCACTGCCAGAATATCGACGTAGATACGAATCTCGGTGATTTGCCCCGCCGAGAATCTTCGGAAATTCTGTGCCGCGGCCATTAAGTAGACCTGCCGTCCGACCCAGTCGAAGACAAGCACGATCGCCGCCCAATACGGCACCTGCTGCAGTAAAAGCGTGCCGCGAAGACCGAGCACTCCGGTCAGGTCAATCGCAGCTGTCAGAGCCACCACGCCAATCCAGGGAAGTATGATGCGTAGAAGGGAAATCACAAAGGTCCACGCACCGGTTCCGCGCCCACCGAAACGACGCAGATAATCGCCTCCTCGTTCAGACCAACGGCGTCCGTAAACCAGTAAGATGACGGCTAGCGCCACCAAGGCCAGTATCGCGGGGGCCTGATTCTGAACGCGTTCTTTAGTGACGTCAGATGTCAGACTGGCCGTCGTCTCGTTGAACAGTCCGAACAGAGCCTCGCGGATATCGGACCACGCGGCGGGCCATGTCGACAGGTTCAGCGGCGATGGACCACGTTCCAGAAACTGCTTTCTCTGACGTTCTCGCAGAATACGGTCAATTTCACTGATAAGACCGTTGGCACGGCTAAAGGCCTCCTCGGAGATAATCCGTGGCACCCGCAAGGCGTTGAGCTGTTCGTCCAGATGCTCGCGAAGCTGCGCGATATCCTCCGGCTCCGTGACGCCTTCTTCAGGCTTGGGACCCAACGCATTTACCTGGCTTTCCAATGTCTGGATGCGGTCGGCATTTGCGTTGCGGGCCGTATTGAACGTATTGCGATAGCCGTCGATCTCGGTTCGCAACTGCTCCATCGCGGCGTCCGACGCCCTGTCGGCTTCAACAACGCTTTCGGCACGGTCCGCAGTGCTGAGCCAGCCTTTGTAGAACTCGCTTTGCCGGTCGGTCAGTTGGGCCGAGGCCGCCCCCGCCAATCCGACAAAGATCAGCGCGGCGAGAGCCAGAAACAGGCGGACCTGTCTCAGCATCAGACGTCCTCGAACACGCCCGGTATCTTGCGCGGGGCGTCTGTCATCCAATCCGGTACCGGCAGTTCTTTTTCGCGCAGGAACTCGGGATTGAACAGTTTGGACTGATAGCGTGTGCCATAGTCACACAGTATGGTCACAATCGTATGCCCCGGCCCAAGGTCTTTGGCCAAACGCACCGCACCAGCCATGTTGATCGCGGTCGAACCGCCCATGACCAGACCTTCTTCGCGCAGCAGATCAAAAATGTAAGGCAGGGCCTCATTGTCGGTCGCCTGATAGGTGTAGTCCGGCTTGAACCCTTCGAGGTTCTTGGTGATCCGCACCTGTCCGATACCTTCTGCGATCGAGCCGCCCTCCATCGCGATTTCGCCGGTTGTGTAATAGGAATACAGCCCCGCACCCATCGGATCGACCAGGCCAATCTTCACGCCCTTGGGCTGCAGCGCATCGGCCACTCCCGCCAGTGTTCCGCCCGAGCCGACCGCGCAGACAAAACCATCTACCTTGCCGCCGGTTTGTTCCCAGATTTCGGGGCCAGTGGTTTCCACATGGGCCTGACGGTTGGCAACATTGTCGAACTGGTTAGCCCAGATCGCGCCATTGGGTTCGGTTTGCGCCAGTTCCTCGGCCAGACGGCGCGAGTAGTGAACGAAGTTGTTGGGATTGCGATACGGTGCCGCCGGAACCTGAACCAATTGCGCGCCTGCAAGACGCAGCATGTCTTTCTTCTCTTCCGACTGAGTTTCCGGGATCACGATCACCGTCTTGAATCCCATCGACGCACCAACCAGAGCAAGACCGATACCGGTATTGCCTGCGGTGCCTTCCACTATGGTGCCACCGGGCTTCAACTCACCCCGCGCAACCGCGTCGCGGATGATGTAGAGAGCAGCACGGTCCTTGACCGACTGGCCGGGGTTCATGAATTCAGCCTTGCCGAGGATCTCGCACCCGGTTTCTTCACTGATGCGCTTCAACCGGATCAGCGGCGTTTTTCCGACTGCGTCGGCAAGATCTCGTGCAATGCGCATGGCACCCTCATTTCATTACGTAACACTGCAGATTTACAGCCGCTATGCGCCAACCACAAGCGCGATAGTCAACCACGCAGGCGGTCCCTATGGCGCGCCAGCCAATGGGCCAGAGTCAGCAGCGGTAAGTCCTTGAATTCACCGCGATCCACCATGGCGATAAACGTCTCAAACGGTAGAACACGAGAGCGTATATCCTCACCTTCGGTGGCCAGCCCCGCGATTATTGCAGGATCTGTCAAATCGCCAAGCCCGACATAGAGATAGACGTACTCGGTCGACGACCCGCTGGAGGAATAACCTCCGCCTGCGCTGTGCAGAGCATCGAAAGCGATGCCGGCCTCCTCCATCCCTTCACGATGTGCGGCCTGCTCTGGCGTTTCGCCAGGGTCGATCATGCCTGCAACTGGCTCCCACATCCAAGGTTCGGGATCATCGATCAGATGGATTGGGGCGCGGAACTGCTCTACAAGCAACACGGTGTCTCGCACGGGATCATAGGGGAGAACGATTACCGCGCTGCCTTGCAACAACGCGCTTCTGTTCAGCGTCGGCCCCATGGCTCCATCGTATTGACGGTGTTGCAGGTCGATCTCTTCCATTGCGAAGTAGTTGACATATGCGCGGTGATGGCGATGCACGATCACGTCCTTGGACACATCGCGCGCATCGCCCGTGTGCCGCTGCCGCGCGAAGAGTTTTGCCCAGGCCCGCGTCTGAATCGCTGGCATGCTGCGCGCCATATCCGCAGGCGCAACCCGCTCGAAATAGCTCATTTCCTCTTCGGCGGCGAGCGCGGTGACGTCACCGAGGCGTTCAACCCACGCGTCCAGAAACCAAGGCCCATCCGGCACCCAGGCCGCAGGTTCGGGAAAAAACACCTGAGCCTGCGCTTGGGTTCTATCCTCTAGCGTCACTGTCAACGGCCTCAGATCATAGTCGAACCCTCCCTCATAATAGGCCAGTCGATCCAGATCCGATTGCGACAGGCCTTGCACAAACAGTCCCGCGGACTGCTCACCATCTGCTTGTTGGATCATCGGGAAATCCTGCCCCTGAACCGCAGAAACGATGTGGTCTGGCAAGGTGGCAGGCGTCAGCGACAGCTCAGACGACGAGCGCCCCAGAACGGCCTCCAACAGCGGCACATGCCGCAGGGTTCCATAGAAGAACAAATCGGACACGAGAGGACTGGCTTTCGTTAAGTGTTCACATTCAGCGCCAGCGACGGCTTGCTATTTCCGTCAGCAAACCGGTGGCAACGGCCCCAACACCCAAGGTGATCAGAATTTCTGGCGCGAGCAACTGCTCACCGAATTCGACACCAATCTTGAAGATTGCAATAAGCGCCTCGAAAGGGCCATCATAGCGGTGGCGCATGGCCAGCCGGAACATTTCATAAGTGCCCTGAACGAAAAGGCCCCAAAACACTAGTGAAGCCACGCCAGTCAGGCCGTTGTTAATCCCGGCCGTCCAGCCTCGGCCAGCGCGCTTGCCCATGATTTTCCAACCGCAGATCCAACCCAAGGCGATGTTGACCACGGTAAAATACCCGTAGTCCTTCCCCTCTTCTCCGTTTGCTATAACCATGCTGGACACGATGAACGCCAACACCACAAGACAAGCGGCGGCGACAAGGCGACTGGCGGTGGGCATGTATGAATTCCGTTCGTTAACTAGGCTTTGCTATGGTGATCTGTGTCACATCGCAATTGCCCGTGTCAAAGGCTGCGCCGCAGGCCGTCAAATAATAATTCCACATGCGGCGGAAACGCTCATCAAATCCCATCTCCGAGATCTGGTCCCACTTGTCGTTGAACGTATCAAACCAACGACGCAGCGTTAGGTCATAGCTCTTGCCGAACTCCTTCGAGCGCACGACATTCAGCCCCGCCTGATCAATCTGCTGTCGCAAGATCGTAGGCGATGGCAGCATTCCCCCCGGAAAGATGTATTTCTGAATGAAATCAACGCCGTTCTTGTAGTAATCCCAGCGATGATCGCCCACGGTTATGATCTGCAACGTGGCCTGCGCCCCCGGTTTCAACCGATCCCGCACAGTATCGAAATAGACCGGCCAGTATTTCTGACCCACGGCCTCAAACATCTCGATCGAGGCAATGCCGTCGTATTGCCCTTGTTCGTCGCGATAGTCTTGAAGTTTCAGATCAACCAGATCAGATATACCAGCCTTTTCAATACGTTGCTGCGCAAACCTCAACTGCTCTTGGCTGATGGTCAGGCCCGTTACGCGCAGGCCACGCTCTTTCGCGGCATATTCGGCGAAGCCGCCCCAGCCACAGCCGATCTCAAGTACGTGATCGCCGGGTTTGACGCCCATCTCATCGACCATGCTGGCGTATTTGGCGGTCTGCGCCTTCTCGAGGCTCTCCTGCCCTGTCTCGAAAATGGCGCTGGAATAAGTCATCGTATCGTCAAGCCAGAGCGCATAAAAATCGTTCCCCAAATCGTAGTGATACGAGATATTCTTCTTGGCCTGTTTGCGATTGTTCCGATGCAACCAAAACCTCAGACGCTCATAGGCCTGCACGAGAAACTTGCCTGTGAACCCATCATAGGCCGTCTCACTGCCCATATGGACCAAATCCATGAAGGCGCGCAAATCAGGCGTGCTCCAATGGCCTTCCAGATACGCGTCAGAAAAGCCAAGCTCACCTTCCCGGATCAGGCGGGCAAACACGTCTGGATCGTGAATTTCGACCTCGGCAACCGGGCCTGGCTTTGAGCCCTCAACACGGAAGGTCCGTCCGTCGGACAAAGTGATGTCCAAACGCCCGGCTTCCATTTTGCTCAGCATTTTGAAAACCTGCGCGAAATATCTGGGCAGACCTTTTTGACCTTCGGTCGTCGTCAATATCATCCGCTCTCCCCTCTGCGGTGGTTGATGCAGGCTAGGACGCAATTGTGTTTGTGGCAAGTTTTCAGTTCCTTACTGGTTTTTTCGGCGTTCATACGCGGCCAGCGCGCGGGCGCGCCCCGTTGGCAGATCGACCACCGGTGGCGGGTAATCTGCCTTGGGGTTCAGACCCCAGGAACGGGGTGTGGCTTCAAAGTAGGACAAGGCCGTCTCAGACGGGTTTGGCGTGCCCTCGGCAATCCACTGTTTTAAGTAGGCACCCTTGGGGTCGAATTTTTCCTGCTGTGTAACGGGATTGAAAATGCGGAAGAACGGAGACGCATCCGGTCCGGACCCCGCGACCCATTGCCAGCCCATCGCATTGCAGGCCGGGTCCCAGTCGATCAGGCAATCCTCGAACCACTTCATCCCGATTTTCCAATGGGTCATCAGATGCTTGGTCAGGTAACTTGCCACAATCATCCGGGCGCGGTTGTGCATCCGCCCGGTCACATACATCTGCCGCAGACCCGCATCCACAACCGGGATGCCGGTTCTGGCTTGCAGCCAAGCCTGCACCTCGGGCGCATCTCGGGCCTCGTTCCACGGAAAACCGTCCCATTCGGGCTTCCAGTTGCCCGACACCAGTTGAGGCGTGTGGTACATCAGATGATAGGCGAACTCGCGCCAGACAAGCTGTCGTAGAAATGAGCCCGAGCCTTGGGTCCCTTCGAAAGCCGCGCGTTGCACGCGATGCCAGGCGGTACGCGGGCCGATTTCACCCAATGAGAGGTATTCGGACAGGTTCGAGGTCCCTTCCAGATCCAGCCTGTCACGGTCAGCGCCGTAGTCTGCGACCCGGTTCAGGAACCCCCCCAGATGATCAAGCGCCGCTTGATCACCCGGTTGCACGTAGGGTCTGACGACCGTAGCCCCTCGGTTCATCGCCGCACCAAGGTGCCATGTCGCCAGATCGTCAGAGGCAGGCCAGTGCGCGGGGGCGGTCAACCGGGTCGGGGCTGCCTCGGGCGGAGGGACCTCACGCCCCTGCACAACGCGCCACATCGGGGTGAAGACGCGAAACGGCTGACCGGCTTTGGTAGCAACCGTCCAGGGTTCGAACAGAAGATGACCGGCAAAGGATTTTGCCCCGATCCCCTGCTCCTTCAGCGCTGATTTGATCTTCGTATCCCGCGCAATTGAGGCCGGATCGTAAGCGCGCGACCAGTACACATCCGTCGCGCCGGTTTCAGAGATCAGCCGCTGCAACTGTTCCAAGGCATCGCCCTGTCGCAGGATCAGACGGCTGCCAATGTCGTTCAGCGCGCGTCCAAAGACCTCAAGCCCCAGCCCAAGCCGCCATTTCGGGGCCGCGCCGAGGGTTTGCACCAGATCATCACACAGGAACACCGGCACCACAGGGCGACCAGTCGCAGCAGCCGCCGCAAGAGCCGGATGATCGCTTAGCCGCAGGTCACGCCTGAACCACAAGATGATCGGAGGTTGCCCGTCTTCCATATTCGCCCCGCCGTTTTCTTTTCACTACGGAGCATATCGAAAACTGGATCACAAAACCCGGTCAAGTGCATTCAATAACTGATCAATTTCCTGTTGGGAGGTGTAGTGCGTGAAGCTGACCCGCAACACGCCTTGATCCGGATCGACCCCCATCGCCTGCAAGGCGCGTACGGCATAGAAGTCACCACCGCCGGCCATCACGCCATGCGCCGCCAGCTCAGCCGCCACGGCAGCGGCCGGCCGACCCAAAGCCAAGGCAACGGTGGGCGCGCGTCGGGTGGCCTCGGACGGACCAAGCAGTCGTACTGTGTTTCGGTTTTTGACGGCATCCAGCACCGGTTGCAGCAGCGCGACCTCGTGATTGCGCATCAGGTCATGGGCGAAAGCGCCTTGCGCAACGGCACCCTCAGTTGGGCCGCCATGGTGGGTGCTGAGCAGCGAGATGTAATCCGCCATCCCCGCGCTGGCCGCTATTTGCGCATGGTCCGGCCCTGCGGGGGTGAATCGTTTATACAGAGTATCGCCGTTGAAATAATGCGCCTGATTGGGCAGCAACTCACCCAGTGCGCGCCGGATGACCATGCAGCCCTGATGCGGGCCGTAGGTTTTGTAGGCTGAAAACAGATAGATATCCGGCCCCAGATCTCCCACATTCGGAAACCCGTGCGGCGCGTAGGACACTCCATCCACGCACACAAAAGCACCGGCGGCATGGGCAATGGCGGTTATCTCAGTCACCGGGTTGATCTCACCCACTACGTTCGAGCAATGCGGGAAACAGACCAGCCGAACTTTCTCATCCAGCAGGTTCTCCAGATCCTGCGGGTTCAGAGATCCCGTTTCGGGATCAATCTTCCACTCACGCACGTCGATCCCGGCCTCGACAAGATGCCTCCAAGGACCGGAATTGGCCTCATGATCCTGATTGGTAACGATGATTGCTTCGCCGGGGCTCATCCATTGCCGGAAGGCCTGTGCCAGAACGTAGGTGTTCTGGGTGGTGGAAGGGCCAAAACTCAGTTCGTCAGTCTCAACCCCAAGAATCGCGGCCATCCGGGCGCGGGCATCATCCATCTCGGCACCTGCGAGACGGCTGGCCTCATAGGGCGCATAAGGCTGAACTTTGCGTTGAGTGTAGAACCGCGTCAGTCGGTCGATCACTTGCTGGCAGGTGTAGGAGCCACCTGCATTCTCGAAAAAGGCCTGTCCCTGAAGGCCGGGTTCGGGAAAGGCGGGGAACTGAGCCCGAACGAATTCGATATCCAACGCTGACATGGACAGACCTTTCGATGAGTGGAGAACACTAATAGCTGAGTGCGCGCCTCAGCCTTCAACCTTGGTATAAGTCCCCTCACCGGCCAGAATGCCCCGGAAGCCGCCCGGCTCATCCAGACCGAACACGATCAGCGGCAGGTTGTTGTCACGCGCCAGCGCAATGGCCGAAGCATCCATGACCCGCAGCCGTTTTGCCAGTACGTCGTCGTAAGAAACCGTGTCATACCGCTTGGCGTCGGCATGTTCTTTCGGGTCCTTGTCATACACCCCGTCCACGCCGTTTTTGCCCATGAAGATCGCCTGACAGGCCATCTCATTCGCGCGCAGGGTCGCGGCCGTATCAGTGGTAAAATACGGGTTGCCCGTACCCGCGGCAAAGATACAAACCCGTTTCTTTTCAAGGTGGCGCACGGCGCGGCGGCGGATATACGGCTCGCAGACCTCATCCATACGGATGGCCGAGATCACGCGGGTAAACACCCCAATCTCTTCCAGCGCCGACTGCATCCCCAGCGCGTTCATTACGGTCGCCAGCATCCCCATATAGTCTGCCGTGGTCCGCTCCATCCCCTGGGCCGAGCCGCTGAGGCCACGGAAGATGTTACCGCCACCGATCACCATGCAAATCTCGACGCCCAGATCGTGGACCGATTTCACCTCCTGCGCGATGCGCTGGACGGTCGGCGGGTGCAGGCCGAATCCCTGATCACCCATCAACGCCTCGCCGGAAATCTTCAGCATCACGCGATCATACTTGGGTTTTTGGGTGTTGAGGGACGAGGTCAGGCTCATATTGCGCTCCGGGCTGGCACGGGTTTATTTTCCGGCGCAAAATGAAGCAAAACGACCGCAGGTTCAATGCGGATACTGAGGGACCATGACCAATCACCCCACCGCATCGATTTGGGACCGGCTCCCCGAGATACCGGATGACAAGCCGGTTCTGATCGCTGGCCCGACAGCCTCGGGCAAGTCCGAGCTGGCTCTGCGCATTGCCGAAAGGTTCGGAGGGGTGATCGTCAACGCCGATGCAAGTCAGGTTTACGACTGCTGGCAGGTGATCTCTGCGCGCCCCTCACCGGACGAGGAAGCGCGCGCGCCGCATCGCCTCTATGGTCACGTCGCGTTTGATCAGGAGTATTCCACCGGCCACTGGTTGCGTGAGATCACTCCGCTGCTGACGGCCAGCCCGCGCCCGATCATCGTCGGCGGTACAGGGCTGTATTTCACCGCTTTGACGGAAGGAATGGCCGAGATACCTCCGACGCCCCTGCATGTACGTCAGGATGCCGATCAGATGGACTTGGCCCGGCTGATGTCGGGCGTGGATGCTGAAACCCTGACCCGGCTGGACACAAACAACCGCGCCCGCGTTCAGCGCGCGTGGGAGGTTCAGCAGGCAACCGGACGCAGCCTTGCATCATGGCAAGACGACACTCCGCCGCCTGTGCTGGCCCTGCGGGACACGGTGCCCATCGTCTTTGACGTCGACAAAATATGGCTGCTGGACCGTATAACCCGGCGGTTCGATCACATGTTGGAGAGCGGCGCTTTGGACGAGGTTGCGGCCATGCGCGACCGCTATGATCCGTCGCTACCCGCCTGCAAGGCCATCGGGGTGCCGGAACTCATGGCCTACCTGGAAGGCACAATGACATTGGAGCAAGCGCGCGAACGGGCCACGATCTCGACCCGTCAGTTTGCCAAACGCCAGCGCACATGGTTCCGGGCGCGCATGAAGGCGTGGAATCACCTCGATTTATCAAACTGATACGAAACGCGGTTGGTTCCCAGTATCCAATCTGGCCGCCCGTCGGATTGAACCAATATTTCCAGTACTTACGGCGCTTGGCTTCCATGAGTTGGCGTCCTGCCCCGCGTTGGGAATGGGTAAGAAACACTGGGCAAGTGACGCGCAACAACCGCCCATACATGTCGTTTTTTTGCTCTTCATGCCGCATTCGAACATTGACGTCCTTCGGATTCTGTTGCCGAATACCGACATGGGGAATTCCAACGTTCAAAAAACCGAACCCTTCGACCTTCGCCTTGGCCTGAAGAACGCCAGCTAGGTTCGTTCATTCCATGCAAAAAAACAAATATGTCACAGGGAGAGACATTCATGACTAACCATACAACAAAGGGAACGTCGGTGCACTGGGCCGCAGAGATGCACGCCCAGGAATACCGCGACGGCAATCTGAGCCGCCGTGAGTTTATGGCCCGCGTCACTGCACTGGGCGTTGCCGCTCCGGTCGCCTACGGCATGATCGGTCTGCAATCACCAGCAGCGGCAGCTGAGCCGCAGCAAGGCGGCACTATCCGTTATCAGATGGAAGTCCGCGCCCTCAAAGACCCACGCACCTATGACTGGACGCAGATTGCGACCTTCACGGCGGGCTGGTTGGAGTATCTTGTCGAGTACAACAACGACGGTACGTTCAAGCCCATGTTGCTGGAAAGCTGGGAAGCCAATGACGACGCCACTGAATACACGCTGAACGTCCGCAAGGGCGTCAAGTGGAATAACGGTGACGACTTCACCGCCGAAGACGTGGCTCGCAACATCGAAGGCTGGTGCGATGCTTCGCTGGAAGGCAACTCGATGGCCTCGCGCATGGCGTCGCTGGTCGATGAGAGCACCCAGAAAGCCGCTGATGGCGCCATTACCGTGGTCGATTCGCACACCGTCAAACTGAAATGCAACGCGCCGGACATCACCATCATCCCCGGCATGGCGGACTATCCGGGTGCTATCGTCCATAGCAGCTTTGACGCAAATGACATGCTGTCGAACCCGGTGGGCACAGGCTTCATGATCCCCGAAAGCCACGAGGTCGGCGTGAAGGGCGTTCTGGTCCGCAATGAGGGCTTCGACTGGTGGGGCTATGAAGCGGGCAAAGGCGGTTACATCGACCGTATCGAATTCATCGATTACGGCACCGACCCTGCCGCCTTCCTGGCCGCTTATGAGGCCGAAGAGATCGACATGAACTGGGAGTCGGTCGGTGAGTTCGTCGACATCTTCGACGGCATCGGTCTTGTTCGCTCGGAAATCCCGTCGGGCTTTACCATCGTCATCCGCCCGAACCAGCTGGCAGAAGACGCGGACGGCAACAAAATCTACGGCGACAAGCGAGTCCGTCAGGCCCTCGCCATGGCCGTCGACAACAATGTTTGCCTTGAACTTGGCATGTCCGGTTACGGCATCCCTGCCGAGAACTGCCATGTGGGCCCGATGCACCCCGAGTTTGACTCGGCTGTGACCCGCATACCCTACGATCCGGCTGGCGCGAAAGCGCTGATGGACGAAGCGGGCATGGGTGATTTCGAGCACGAAGTGCAGTCCATCGACGATGACTGGCGCCGGAATACCACTGCGGCGGTTGTCGCTCAGCTGAACGATGCGGGCATCAAGGCCAAGCACACGGTTCTGCCGGGCTCGACCTTCTGGAATGACTGGACCAAGTACCCGTATTCCTCGACCAACTGGAACCACCGCCCGCTGGGCACTCAGGTTCTGGCGCTGGCTTACAAGTCGGGTGTTGCGTGGAACGAATCCGGCTTTGCCAATGAAGAGTTCGACAAGCTGCTGGCCGAGGCAAACTCGCTCGCTGATGTCGACATGCGCCGCGAGGTAATGGCGAAGCTGCAGGCGATCATGATCGACGAAGGTGTTGTCATTCAGCCTTACTGGCGGACTGCAATGCGCCACCATCGCGACAACATGGTCGGTGTCGAAAAGCACATCGCGGACCTGCCGCAGCTTTACAAGTTCGGTTTGACCTCCTGACCCAAAACAAACAAGGGCCGCGCCGCACTGGCGCGGCCCTTCGTCCTCAATACGGCGACCATAAGAATAGCAACGCGTGAGGCGGAATGCCGTCCACGCCAGCCGACCAACAGGGGCTAACATGGGACTTTTCATTTTAAGGCGTGTGGGGATTATGCTGCTGACAGCATTGTGCCTGACATTCCTGGTTTTTTTCCTCACCAATCTCTACCCGAACCTGGAAAAGCTAGCGAAAACGCAGGGCAATTTCCGGATGTCGGATGAGCAGGTCGAGAGCTTTTTGGAAAAAGGCGGATACCTTCAGTCGACGCCCATAAAATACGGCGAATGGCTGGGCGTTCTGCCCTCATACCGGCACACGAATGAAGACGGCACTGTTCAGGGCCGATGCATTCTACCGGGCAAAACCGCCGAAGAGTCTCCTAATTTCTGCGGTATCCTTCAGGGCTACTGGGGGTATTCGACGGTCTTCAAAGAAGAAGTCGGGACTGTTGTTGGCACTCGGCTCGCCTTGACTGGCCGGCTGATGTTCTGGGTGATGCTACTGATGGTCCCCTCGGCCCTGATCCTAGGCATTCTGGCTGGGATGAAAGAAGGGTCGGCTACGGACCGGACGCTGTCGACCTTTGCCATCACCACCACCGCGACGCCGGAATACGTCTCGGGTGTGATCTTCATCGCGATCTTCACGTCATCCGCTGTGGGCCTGAAATGGTTCAAGGGCACGGCGACGCAAGCGATGGAGAACCCGACGTTTGAGAACTTCTTCTTACCGGTGCTGACAATTGCGCTTTATGGGATGGGCTATATCGCCCGCATGACCCGCGCCTCGATGACCGAGGTGATGACGGCGCAATATATCCGCACCGCGCGCTTAAAAGGTGTCTCGTTCCCGAACATCGTCATGAAACACGCGCTCCGGAACGCTCTGATCGCACCGTTCACCGTCATCATGTTGCAGTTCCCATGGCTGCTGAATGGCGTGGTGATCGTCGAGACCCTGTTCAACTACAAGGGTTTTGGCTGGGCGCTGGTGCAGGCGGCGGGGAACAATGACATCCAGCTATTGTTGGCGATCTCGGTCGTGTCGGTCTTTGTGGTGCTGGTGACGCAGCTGATCTCGGATATCGGCTATGTCTACCTCAACCCGCGCATTCGCATTTCTTAAGGGAGGGTCAGATCATGGAACCACTTACCTGGACCGGCTCTATCGCCTTCCTCAACCCGCTACTCGCGCTGGCACTGGGGGTCATGGCCCTGTCCATCGTCGTCTGGATGCTGGCCAGCATTGTGCTGCCCGAGGATCAGATGACGGTGAACCCTGATGGCACGTTAACTTCGAGCTCGGGCCTGCGAAACATGATCCAAGCCGCGCTGCGCTATAGCTTTCTGGCCAGTGTGGCGATCGCGGTTGCCTATGTCGTGCTGGGCATCCTGATGGGTACCAGCGCCGGGATCATTGGTGCGATCTCGCAGCAATTCCTACCCGTCTGGCTGTCACTGATCATCCTGTATGCGATGTCGATCGCGTTCAAACGCAAGCTGGGCCTGTACGGCAAGCTTTTCGACAGCCCCATCGGCATGATCGGCTTTGGCCTTGTGATGTTCTGGGTTTTCACCGGCATCTTCGGCGCGCTTGATTTGATCGTGACCCATGACCCGCTGGCACAAATCTCGGGCATGAAAAACAAGGTGCCCGGTACGCCGTTGCCCAATCTGGAGGACGGCCAATACGCCTGGTACCTTCTGGGCGGAGACAATCTGGCCCGCGACGTATTCAGCCGCATGGTCAAAGGCGCGTGGATCGTGGTTCAGATCGCTCCGCTTGCCACGATGTTTGCCTTTATGGTTGGGATCACGCTGGGCCTGCCCGCCGGGTACTATGGTGGTCGCCTGGATACGCTGTTGTCGTTCCTGGCAAACCTGATCCTCGCCTTCCCTGTGATCCTGCTGTTCTACCTGTTGGTGACACCCGAGATCGTGGCGACCGGTGTGCCGAACTATATGGCAGCCATCCTGTTTGTCTTCCCGATCATCTTCCTCGGTGTCCTGCTGAATTCGCGCTACTACACGCGTCCGAATTTCCGAACACCTCTGCTGATCGGCGTTCTGGGCGTGGCGCTGTGGTTCTACCTGTCGCTGATTTCGACCGGAGGCTACATCATCAGCACCGACAGCTACCGTGTCTGGGGTCTTCCGACCTATCTGGATTTGTTCGACATTCCGGGCGGTATTCTAGTCGTGTTCGTTTCGGTGGTCTTCGTGAACTCTCCCACGGTGTTCCGCATCGTGCGCGGGTTGGCGCTGGATATCAAAACCCGCGACTATGTGGCTGCGGCCCAGACCCGTGGTGAGGGTCCGTGGTACATCATGCTGTGGGAAATCCTGCCCAACGCGCGTGGTCCGCTGATTGTCGATTTCTGTCTGCGGATTGGCTATACCACCATCCTTCTGGGAACCTTGGGTTTCTTCGGGCTGGGTTTGCCGCCCGAAAGCCCGGACTGGGGCTCGACGATCAATGAAGGGCGCAAGCTGCTCTCGATCTATCTGCACCCTGCCCTTCCACCTGCTTTGGCCCTGTTGTCACTTGTTCTTGGTTTGAACCTGCTGGCAGACGGTCTGCGTGAAGAAAGTCTGAAGGACTGACGTAATCAAGGCCGGGGGCTCTGCCCCCGGACCCCCGAGGTATTTTTAGCCAGATGAAGGGGATCCCCCTGACTCTCGCGAGGAGTAACAAGATGAACAAACTGGCGGACTATGACGGGCCTATTCTGGAAATCGACAAGCTTTCGATTTCGTTTTTCACCCGGCTGAGGGAAATTCCCGCCGTTATGGATTTCTCGGTCAGTGTGCAGCCAGGTGAGGCTGTAGGATTGGTTGGTGAATCCGGCTGCGGTAAGTCTACGGTGGCGCTGGGTGTCATGCAGGATCTGGGCAAGAACGGGCGCATCGTTGGCGGCTCGATCAAGTTCAAGGGGCGTGATCTGGGTGAGATGACCACTGAGGAACTGCGCGACATTCGCGGCAATGAGATCGCAATGATCTATCAAGAGCCGATGGCCTCGCTGAACCCGGCGATGAAGATCGGCAAGCAGTTGATGGAAGTGCCGATGATCCATGAGGGCGTCGGTCAGGAAGAGGCTTATGCGCGTGCGCTGGAGGTCGTCACAGACGTCCGCCTGCCCGACCCTGAACGGATGCTGAACTCATTCCCGCACCAGCTATCAGGCGGTCAGCAGCAACGGATTGTCATCGCGATGGCGTTGATGTCGAAGCCTGCCCTGCTGATTTTGGACGAACCCACCACGGCTCTGGACGTGACCGTTGAGGCCGCTGTGGTCGAACTAGTCAAGGATCTGGGCAAGAAATACGGCACCTCGATGCTGTTTATCTCGCACAACCTTGGGCTGGTTCTGGAAACCTGCGACCGCTTGTGCGTGATGTATTCGGGCGAAGCAGTCGAGCGCGGCTCGATCCATGATGTGTTCGACGAGATGCAGCACCCTTATACACAGGCGCTGTTCCGGTCGATCCCCCTGCCTGGTGCCGACAAGAACGCGCGTCCGCTGGTAGCCATTCCAGGGAACTTCCCTCTGCCGCATGAACGCCCGCCGGGATGTAACTTTGGCCCGCGTTGCGACTATTTCGAAGAAGGCCGTTGCGACGCCCAGAACATCCTGATGGAGGCTGTGCCGGGCAATGATCGCCACCATACGCGCTGCCTGAAGTTCCAAGAGATTGACTGGAACGCGCCGATCACCGTTGGCGAGCAAAAGGAAAAGGGCGAGATCGGGCGGACCGTTCTGAAGATGGACAACCTCAAGAAGTACTATGAGGTGGCGGCCAACGCCCTGTTCGGAGGCGGGACGACCAAAGTGGTCAAAGCCAACGAAACCCTGAGTTTTGAGGCGCACGAATCCGAGACCCTGGCCATCGTGGGCGAATCTGGTTGCGGTAAATCCACCTTCGCCAAGGTTCTGATGGGGCTTGAAACGGCAACTGACGGGCAAATCCTGCTGGACAACCGCAATATTGAGGCAGTACCGATTGAGGAACGCGACGCCAAGACCGTTGGCGAAGTGCAGATGGTGTTCCAGAACCCGTTTGACACTCTGAACCCCTCCATGACCGTCGGGCGACAGATCATCCGCGCGCTCGAAATCTTCGGAGTCGGCAATTCCGAGGCTGAGCGCAAGAGCCGCATGCTGGAACTGCTGGATCTGGTGAAACTGCCCCGCGCCTTCGCGGACCGGATGCCGCGACAGCTCTCAGGTGGTCAGAAACAGCGTGTTGGTATCGCGCGCGCCTTTGCGGGTGATGCACGGATCGTGGTGGCGGATGAGCCGGTCTCGGCCTTGGATGTATCCGTTCAGGCGGCCGTGACCGATCTGCTGATGGAGATCCAGCGCGAACACAAGACGACGCTGCTATTCATCAGCCATGATCTGTCGATCGTGCGCTATCTGAGCGACCGGGTGATGGTGATGTATCTCGGCCACGTGGTCGAACTGGGCACGACCGATCAGGTCTTCTCGCCCCCGTATCACCCTTACACCGAAGCGCTTCTGAGCGCGGTTCCGATTGCAGATACCTCGATCGAGAAGCAGCATATCGTGCTGGAGGGTGATATTCCGTCGGCCATGAACCCGCCACCGGGTTGCCCGTTCCAGACGCGTTGTCGTTGGAAATCCGAGGTGCCGGACGGGCGTTGTGAATCAGATGTCCCGCCTGTGAAAACTCTGGCCGACGGCCATCAGGTCAAATGTCACCTGGCCGAAGATGTTCTGGCCCGTATGGAGCCTGTGATAAAAATCGCCGCAGAATAGGCGCTTGTACGAACTTGAAAGGCCGGTCACAGACCGGCCTTTTTCGTTGAATACTACTGTCAAATTTAACTGTTGTGCGCCTTAACCGCCCCAGATCACCTTCACGTAATTCTGGGTTTCCGCGTAAGGCGGAATTCCGCCGTGTTTCTCAACGGCCTTGGGACCTGCATTGTAAGCCGCCAGCGCCAAAGGCCACGACTTGAACTTGCGGTATTGCCACGACAGATACCGCGCGCCGCCTTCCAAGTTCTGCTTGGGGTCATGGGGGTTTACACCCAAAAGCTGGGCCGTCTGCGGCATCAGCTGCGCCAGACCAAGGGCCCCTTTGTGAGACTTCGCTGCGGGGTTCCAGCCACTTTCCTGCTGCACCAGACGCAAAAACAACTCTTCCGGGATGTTGTGTTGGCGGGCGGCTTGGCGGGCAAGCTTCAGGTATTCTCCACGGTACTTCCCAGTATAACGCTTGTCGAAACGCCCTTGCGCCACTTTCGGCTTAAGCCGCTCGGACCCGCGATATTGCATCGCCGCGCGCGAGTCCAACACTTTGGATTGCTTGAGGAATATGTCTTTTCTATTCTTGGTAGACAGTGTCTGGGCCTGCACCGGGGCCGTGGTCAGCAGCAGACACACACCGACAAAACCTAAAACCAAAGACCGCATAAATGCCTATCCTGCCCGATCCAGAAACAAGCGGAGTATATGGTCCCGCCGCCTGAATTAAAAGCGTGCAGATCGGGGCAAGCAGATTCTTGTCCGACACTGTGTCATCAACGTGTTTTCACCCTGATGCAGGCCGTATAGGGTCTCTGGCATATTCAGCGCCAGATTCGGCGCATGCAGATCAATACAGAACGGGGAACTACATGGCGGGTTCAGTTAACAAGGTCATTCTGATCGGCAATCTTGGTGCCGACCCTGAGGTGCGGTCGTTCCAGAATGGCGGGAAAGTGTGCAACCTGCGCGTTGCAACATCCGAGACGTGGAAAGATCGCAACACCGGTGAACGCCGGGACCGCACGCAATGGCATCAGGTCGCCATCTTTTCTGAACCGCTGGTTCGGGTGGCAGAACAATACCTGCGCAAAGGCAGCAAGGTTTACATCGAAGGCCAGCTTGAAACCCGCAAGTGGCAGGATCAGTCGGGCCAGGATCGATACACAACCGAAGTTGCCCTGCGTCCCTATCGCAGCGAACTGACGATGCTGGACAGCCGCGGCGAAGGCAGTGGCGGCGGCTATGGTGGCGGTCAGTCGGGCGGCTATAGCGGTGGTCAGGCCGGTGGCGGCTATGGCGATCCTTATGGCGCACCGTCCAGCTCTCCTGCCCCTGCATCCGGCGGAATCGACGACGACGAGATTCCGTTCTAAACGAAACGGAGACACAACATGGCATGGTCCTTCGCTCTCGGCCGACTTCTCGGGTCCGAACTGAGGGTCCATGTCACCTTTTTCCTGTTGTTGGCCTGGGTCGGATTCGCGGCCTATTCCAGCGGAGGTTGGCCGGCCGCGATCGAAAACCTGATCTTCGTGTTGGCCCTGTTTGCCTGCGTCGTGGCGCATGAGTTTGGCCACGCCCTGATGGCGCGCCGCTTTGGCATCAAAACCCCTGACATCACCCTGTTGCCCATCGGCGGTCTGGCCCGGTTGGAGCGTATGCCAGAAAAACCGATGCAAGAGGTCTGGGTGGCCCTCGCCGGTCCGGCTGTGAATGTCGCGATCTGGTTGATTCTGGTGGGGTTTGGCGCCGGGATGCCCTTTGAGACGATAAGCCAGATAGAATCCGCAAATATCGGGATGCTGGACCGTCTCGCCTACATCAATCTTCTGCTGGCGGCGTTCAACATGATCCCTGCCTTCCCGATGGATGGAGGTCGCGTTTTCCGGGCCCTCCTCTGCCTTCGTCTGGACCGCGTCACAGCCACGCGCATCGCGGCGCTAAGCGGTCAGATGCTTGCCGTTGGGCTCGGGTTCTATGGGCTCAGCTCGGGCAACCCGATCCTCGTCGTGATTGCTGTTTTCGTGTTCTTCGCAGCCAATGCAGAAAGTCAGGATGTGGCGCTGCGCTCGGCCACGCGGCATGTTATGGCGCGCGATGCGATGATCACTGAATTTCACGCGCTGTCGCCTCAGGACACGCTGAATACCGCCGCGCAGGCCGTGATCCATACAACGCAACATGAGTTTCCGGTTCTGGACGACAAAGGCCACCTTCAGGGTTTCGTAACCCGAGATCACTTGTTCAAGGCACTGGCAGGCGACCACCCACGCTCCGACCCCGCCGTTTCGATCATGGAGCGTAACATCCCGCAGGTCGGCTTGACCGCCGGATTGGCAAAGGTTCTGGACGGGTTGCACAAAGGCGCGCCAGCGGTCGCCGTGATCAATCGCACCGGGCTTATGATCGGCTATGTCACCCGTGAAAACATCGGTGAGTTGATGGTGATTCGCGGGCGCTGATCGCCTTCGTCAGACGGATGCCAACGCATCCTCTAGCACCGACAGAACGGCCTCACGCGGGACATCCGAGGTAACAAAGGCCTGACCGATCCCTCGCGCCAAAATGAAACGCAACTGACCGTCGATCACCTTTTTGTCCTGTGCCATCAGGTCCACCAAGGCCTCGGCTCCGGGAAGATCACCGGGAATATCGGCCAGATCGGTTTTCATCCCCATAGCCTTCAAATGCGCCCGCACTCGGCTTGGGTCTTCCTGCGAACATAGGCCCAGTCGTGCCGACAATTCAAAGGCCAGCGCGCAGCCGATGGCAACGCCTTCGCCATGCAGCAGCCGGTCGGAATAGCCCGTCGCGGCCTCCAACGCGTGGCAGAACGTGTGCCCGAGGTTCAGAAGCGCGCGATCGCCCTGCTCGATCTCGTCACGTGCGACAATGTCAGCTTTCATCTGAACCGAGCGTGTCACGGCACGCACCCGCGCGGCCATATCGCCTGAGGAGACATCGGTCCCATTCCCTTCAAGCCATTCGAAGAAATCGGCGTCGCCCAGCAGCCCATATTTGACCACCTCTCCATAGCCAGACAGGAAATCACGCTGGGTCATGGTGCCCAGAACCGAGGTGTCGGCCAGTACTAAGGAGGGTTGATGAAACGCTCCGATCAGGTTCTTACCCTGCGGCGCGTTGATCCCGGTTTTGCCACCAACCGAGCTGTCGACCTGCGCTAGCAACGAGGTCGGGATTTGAACGAAACGCACGCCACGGCGCAGCACAGCGGCAGCGAAACCTGCGAGGTCCCCGATCACTCCTCCACCAAGGGCAATGACGATGTCCCGCCGTTCGACCTTTTCGGCCAGAAGCCATTCAACCGCGCGTTCAAAATGCGGCCAGCTTTTGGTCCCTTCCCCTGCGGGCAAAGCCAGTGAGGACATCTCGATCCCCGCGACCGCAAGCCCGTCGCGCAGGGCGTCCAGATGAAGGGCGGCGACGTTCTCGTCAGTCAGAACCGCAACTTTCGGACGGCGCAGCAAAGGTGCGATCCGAGCGCCGGATTGCGCAAGCAGGTCCGGGCCAATCTCGACATCATACGAGCGTTCGCCCAATTCCACATGTACGGTCTGATGCATCTAAATTCGTTCCAAAACATCGGGTCGCGCCAGTAATGCGTCGACCACGCGGTCTACCATATTGTCGATCGAGGTCTCACCATCCGAGGCCACCGTCAGATCGGCCTCGGCATAGACCGGCACGCGCGCCTCGTACAGCGCCTTCAACGTCGCATAGGGATCATCGGTTCTCAGCAACGGTCGAGTATCCTTGTGCCGCACCCGGGTCCACAACACATCAAGATCCGCGCGCAACCAGACCGAGGCACCCCGTTCGGTGATCATGTCGCGGTTACCCTCGGACAGAAACGCGCCACCACCCGTCGATAGAATACCTTTCTGCTCATCCAGCAGGCGACCGATAACCTGGGTTTCCTTGGCGCGAAAAAACGGCTCTCCGTCGCGCTGGAAAATCTCGGGGATGGTCATATTGGCGGCTGATTCGATCTCGGCGTCGCTATCGAGGAAAGGAACACCCAGCCGCGCGGCCAATGCGCGGCCCACAGCGGTCTTTCCGGCCCCCATCATGCCCACAAGAACAACGGTTTTGTGCAGATCAAACCGGCCCTGTGTGCCTGCCGCGTGTGTGTTATGCTTAATTTCGCTCATTTAACCGTGAATGACGTGATCTTAAGAAAAATGCCAGTTATAACTTGGTCAAAACCAAAAATTGAGGCAGCGTGGCGCAATGGGCCGTCTGATCAAGTTCCTGATATATATTGTTTGCCTGGCCTTCATCGGGCTGGTGGCCTACGCCTATGTGGGTCCTTATTTCGGTGCCGATTTCTCGGCCCCGCAAAGCGAAATCCGTGAACCGGTCACGTTGGATGTCGATTAAGCACGTGTTGGTTGCGCTGTCTCTGGCCGGAGCAGCGCAGGCGCAGCAGCCGCTGACTGCGATTGATTGGCTGAACGACCCGCCCGAGAACCTGCCGGGAACTGTACTGCTGGAACCTCCGGTCGCACAGAACGGAGGCCAGCCCGTGGTTGAAGTCACGCCACTTGACGCGCTGTCGCAGCCGATCGGTCTGGTGTCGTCGAGTGTCACCGGGCTACCCATCGACCTCTGGCATGGCAGCGACCCCGAGCGGATTTCTGACCTGATCGCCCGCATCCCGGTCAAGCATAACCCCGCGATGCAGCGGTTGCTATTCACGCTTCTGCTGTCCGAGGCCCGCGCGCCGGGCGGCGTGTCTGGGGAAGAGACGCTGTTGCTGGCGCGCCTGGATCGGTTGATGCAGCTCGGCGCGGCGGACCCGGCGCAGTCACTGGTGCAACTGGCCGGTCCCACGGACACGCAGGCCAGGTTCGAACGCTGGTTTGATGCAACGCTTCTGACCGGTGACGAGGATCGCAGCTGCACGGCGCTGATTGCCCAGCCCAACCTATCCAAGGACTATGCGGCCCAGATCTTCTGCAAGGCCCGCCGGGGGGATTGGCCTTCTGCCGCTTTGACGCTTGAGGCCGCCCACGCGCTAGAGCTGTTGCCGCCTGAGGAACTGGACCTCCTCGACCGTTTCCTCAACCCCGACATTTTTGAGGACGCGCCTTACCTGCCCCAGCCCGAGGACCCGGATCCGCTGAGCTTCAGGTTGTTTGAGGCCATTGGGGAGCGTTTGCCCTCAGCTCCTCTGCCGCGGGCCTTCGCCAATGCCGACCTGCGCGATGTGGCAGGTTGGAAGGCGCAGATCGAAGCCGCTGAACGCCTGACCCGCATTGGCGCGCTGACTCCGAACCAGTTGCTTGGACTTTACACCGAGCGTTCTCCGGCAGCATCAGGTGCCGTTTGGGATCGGGTGGCCGCTGTGCAGCAGTTCGAGACCGCCCTTGAAACCGGCAATGTCGAGGCGATCAGCAAGACCCTCCCCCTCGTCTGGAAACAGATGCGTAGTGTCGGGCTTGAAGTGCCCTTTGCCGATCTCTTCGCCGAACGCCTCTATGGGGTCGAATTGCAGGGGGCCGAAGTGGAAGCCTTGCGCTGGCGTATCCTGATGCTCTCGGACTTCTATGAACGCGCCGCGATGCAAGCGCCGGACACAGCGGTTGAAACGCAGTTCCTGGCAGCTTTGGCGCAGGGTGATCCGGGCCGCGCTGTTTCGCCGTCGCCCTTGGCTGATGCGGTCGCGCAAGGGTTCGCCTGGGCCGCGCCGGTGCCGTCGGACATCGAGGCCCTGCTGGACAATGGCCAACTCGGTGAGGCGATTTTGGAGGCAATGCAGCTGTTTGCCCACGGTGCCCGCGGCAATCTGGTGGACATGACCGCCGCCATCGCCGCCTTCCGCCGTGTCGGGCTGGAGGAAACCGCCCGCCGCGCTGCACTGAACTTGCTGATCCTGAACGAGCGCGGATGATGAGCGGCCCAGCATCAGATGAGCTGTGGATTTCGACCTTTCTGCAGGCGCAGGCCGCCGAATTGGGCGCGGCCACTAACACTCTCCTGGCCTATGGTCGCGACCTGAAGGATTTCGCCACGTGGCTGGAGCATCGCAAAAGCAGTTTCGAGCAGGCCGATCGGGACCGGATCGAGGCCTATCTGATCGACTGCGATGCGCAGGGGCTGTCCCGCGCGACCCGCGCCCGGCGGTTGTCGGCGATCAAACAACTCTACCGGTTCGCGTTCGAAGAAGGCTGGCGCGAAGCGAACCCGGCCATTCAGATCAAAGGCCCGGGCCGCAAGAAGCAGCTGCCCAAAACGCTGGACGTCCCCGAGGTCGACCGTCTGCTCGAGGCCGCCCGCCAGACCGGACGCAGCCAGGCTGATCGTATCCGCAACACCTGCCTGATGGAGCTTCTCTACGCGACCGGTATGCGGGTGACGGAGCTGGTCTCCCTGCCCGTCTCGTCGGCGCGCGGCGATCCCCGCATGTTGCTGGTGCTGGGCAAGGGCGGCAAAGAGAGGATGGTTCCCTTGTCTCCTCCGGCCCGCGATGCGCTGGCCGTTTGGCTTGAGGAACGAGACAAGGCCGAGGATTCAAGTGTTGAAAAAGGCGGCACCCGATCAAAGTTCCTGTTCCCGTCACGGGGCAAATCCGGGCACCTAACCCGGCACAGGTTCTTTTTGCTTGTCAAAGAATTGGCGGTTCAGGGCGGTGTCTCGCCCGAAAAGGTCACGCCGCATACGTTGCGCCATGCCTTCGCCACCCATCTGTTGGCAAACGGGGCCGACCTGCGCTCTATCCAGACCTTATTGGGTCACGCAGACATCGCGACGACCGAGATCTACACCCACGTGCTGGATGAACGGCTGTCAGAACTGGTGCTGGAACATCACCCGCTAGCGAAAGACAAGGGTAGCAAGGGCTAACCCCTTGATTGCAAGGGTCCGCATCCCCATAACGGGTGCAGAAACACGAACAACCAAGGACCGATGGAACCCACATCCTCTCTGATCGACGGCGCATTCTGGTTTACCACTGGCGCTATCCTGCTTTTGCTTGTCCTTTCGGGCTTTTTCTCAGGCTCAGAAACAGCGCTGACCGCATCATCCCGGGGGAAGCTGAGGGCACAGGCCGACAAAGGCTCTCGAGGGGCGCAAAAGGCGCTCGATATCACCGATGATAATGAGAGGCTGATCGGCTCGGTTCTGCTGGGCAACAACCTGGTCAACATCCTCGCGGCCTCGCTGGCGACGGCCCTGTTCACCCGACTGTTCGGTGAAAGCGGAGTGGCGTTAGCGACTCTGGTTATGACCCTTTTGGTTCTGATCTTTGCCGAAGTCCTGCCCAAGACCTACGCCATTACCAACTCAGAAAAAGCCGCCTCTGCCGTGGCCCCGATCATCAGCGTTGTCGTCACCGTGTTCTCCCCCATCGTGGCCGCGGTACGCCTGTTGGTGCGCGGCGTCTTGCGCATTTTTGGTGTCCAGATCGACCCCGATAGCAACATCCTCGCCGTGCGCGAGGAAATCGCTGGTGCTTTGCAGCTGGGCCATTCCGAAGGTGTGGTCGAGAAAGAAGACCGTGACCGCATTCTGGGCGCACTGGATCTGGGGGATCGCGCGGTTGAGGAGATCATGCTCCACCGTTCGAACATCGAGATGATCGACGCCGATGCAGAGCCGGATGCCATTCTGGAACAATGTCTGCAAAGCCGTCACACCCGCCTGCCCGTTTTCCGCGACGAGCCCGAGAACATCATCGGCGTTGTCCATGCCAAAGATCTGTTCCGCGCGATGTATGCTCAGGTCGGCGGATCCGAGAGCAATTCGGACCGTTTGGCCGGCTTCGACATCACCAAAGTGGCAAACGATCCCTATTTCGTACCGGAAACCACCACTCTGGACGACCAGATGCGAGAGTTCCTGCGCATTCGCAGCCACTTTGCCCTAGTGGTCGACGAATACGGCTCGCTGCGTGGGCTGATCACTCTCGAGGACATTCTGGAAGAAATCGTTGGTGAAATCGCCGACGAGTTCGACATTGAAGAAGAGGTTCCCGTCACCCGCACCGAGGATGGCCAGTTCTTGGTCGAAGGGGCCATGACCATCCGCGACGTCAACCGTGCGCTAGACTGGTCCCTGCCGGATGAAGAGGCGAACACTGTCGCAGGCCTTGTGATACATGAGGCGCAGATGATCCCCGTGGTCGGTCAGGTGTTTTCCTTCCACGGGTTCCGGTTCGAGGTTACCGCGCGCGAGGGCAACCGGGTGACGGAGCTGAAGATCAGACCTCTCTAAGCGCGGGACGACGTGCGCGACATTATTTGTCGTTTTTACACTTGCACCCCCGGAGCCTCCGGTCACACTTCCAGAAAAACTGGGAGTCTTTCATGAAACTGCAAACCCGCGTGGCGGTCATTGGGGGCGGCGTTGTTGGCTGCTCGGTTCTGTATCACCTGACCAAACTGGGGTGGTCCGACGTCATGCTTCTGGAACGGTCCGAGTTGACTTCGGGCTCGACCTGGCACGCGGCGGGCGGGTTTCACACTCTGAACGGCGACACCAACATGGCGGCGCTGCAGGGCTATACGATCCGTCTGTACAAAGAGCTGGAAGAGATCACCGGCATGTCCTGCGGCTTGCACCATGTGGGCGGGGTGACACTTGCCGACAATCAGGATCGGTTCGACATGCTGCTGGCCGAGCGCGCCAAGCATCGCTTCATGGGGCTGGAAACCGAAATCGTCGGCCCGGATGAGATCAAGAAGATTGCGCCCATCACCAACACCGACGGCATCATCGGTGCACTCTATGATCCGCTGGATGGGCACTTGGACCCATCGGGCACCACCCATGCCTATGCCAAGGCGGCACGAATGGGTGGAGCCACGATCGAGACCCATTGCATGGTGCGCGAAACCAACCAGCGGGCGGATGGCACCTGGGATGTGGTAACCGACAAGGGCACGATCCACGCCGAACATATCGTCAATGCAGGCGGCCTCTGGGCGCGTGAGGTCGGTGCAATGGCGGGCATCTATTTCCCTCTGCACCCGATGGAGCATCAATATCTGGTCACCGACTCGATCCCTCAGATCGAGGCCATCATCGACGCAGGCGGAGAGCATCCGCATGTGATGGACCCTGCTGGCGAAAGCTATCTGCGGCAGGAGGGTCGCGGGTTGTGCATTGGGTTCTACGAACAACCCTGCAAGCCCTGGGCCGTGGACGGAACGCCGTGGGAGTTCGGTCATGAACTGCTGCCCGACGACTACGACAAGATCACCGACAGTATTGAGTTTGCCTATCGTCGCTTCCCGGTTCTGGCCGAGGCCGGGGTGAAATCGGTGATCCATGGCCCGTTCACATTTGCGCCGGACGGGAACCCTCTGGTCGGGCCGGTGCCCGGGGTGCGCAACTATTGGTCTGCTTGCGGTGTCATGGCCGGGTTCAGCCAGGGTGGCGGCGTTGGCCTGACACTGGCGCAGTGGATGATCGAAGGCGAGCCGGAGCGCGATGTGTTCGCCATGGACGTGGCCCGGTTCGGCGACTGGATCAGCCCGGGCTATACCCGCCCGAAGGTCATTGAGAACTATCAGAAACGGTTCAGCGTCGCCTACCCGAACGAGGAACTGCCCGCCGCGCGTCCCAATCGCACCACGCCAATGTATGACATCTTCAGCGATCTGGGCGCGGTGTGGGGTCAGCAATATGGGCTGGAGGTGCCGAATTATTTCGCGCAAGGTGATGAGCCGGGTTATGAGACTCCCTCGTTCCGGCGCTCGGACGCGTTTGACGCCACGGGGCGCGAAGTCCGCGCTGTCCGCGAAGGCGTAGGAATCAACGAGGTCCACAATTTCGGTAAGTATCGCATATCGGGCCCGAATGCCCGCGCGTGGCTGGATCGGATCATGGCGGGGCGCATCCCTCAGCCGGGCCGCGTCTCCCTGACCCCGATGCTGTCGTCCAAAGGTAAGCTGATCGGTGATTTTACCGTGTCTTGCCTGAGTGAGACTGACTTCCGCCTGACTGCCTCATACGGCAGCCAAGCCTACCACATGCGTTGGTTCCAGCAGAACGCAGCCGAGGGCGTCTCAGTCAGCAATATCAGCGACCAGCTGAATGGCTTCCAAATCGCTGGCCCTAAAGCAACTGAGGTTCTGGCCGCTTGCACGCGCGAAGATGTCTCGACCCTCCGGTTCCTCGACGTGCGCCCGATGACGATCGGTATGACGGATTGCCTCGTGCAGCGGGTCAGTTACACCGGCGATCTGGGCTATGAGATCTATTGCGATCCGATGGCGCAACGACAGCTCTGGTGGACCTTGTGGGAGGCCGGACAGCCCCACGGGATAGTGCCTTTCGGAATGCGCGCCATGATGTCCTTGCGTCTGGACAAGTTCTTTGGCTCATGGATGCGGGAGTTCTCACCAGACTACACAGCCGCAGAAACAGGGCTTGACCGTTTCATTTCATTCTCCAAAAACACCGACTTCATTGGTCGAGCAACGGCCGAGGCAGAGCGGCATAGTGGTACGGCTCGCAAACTGGTCGCCTTCGAGGTTGAGGCTGAAGATGCGGATGTGAACGCTTACGAGCCGATCTGGCTAGACGGAGAGGTCGTCGGTTTTTGCACTTCTGGTGGCTATTCCCACTATGCCCGAACCTCCGTCGCGATAGGGTTCCTTCCGACGGACCGTATCAAGGACGGGCTGGAGGTTCAGATCGAAATTCTCGGCCAGATGCGGACCGCACGGGTGATCTCGACCCCCCTGTTTGATCCTGAGGGAGACCGAATGAGGGGCTGACAACGCTGCAACCGGACGGCATGTTGCCCCTATGACAGACATACCCATCATACTGCTTGCGGCAGGCCAATCTCGGCGCATGCGCGGTGCAGATAAGCTGCTACAGGCGGTCGACGGCATACCCCTTTTGCGGCGATCTACTTTGACGGCCTTGGAGGTCGGACCGGTGATCGTTGCGCTTCCTCCCCGCCCTCATGCTCGCTACGGCGCGCTGGACGGTTTGGATGTGCAGAAGGTCCCAATTGCGGATGCGGCAGAAGGCATGAACGCCAGCCTACGCGGTGCGCTGGCCCAGGTGGATGACGCTGCGCCGGCTGTCATGGTTCTTCTGGCGGATTTACCTGAGCTAACCTCGAACGACCTAAGAGCTGTGAAGAACGCGAGACGCGCCAATCCCGATAATCTGATTTGGCGCGGGGCCACGTCGGCTGGCAAGCCCGGTCATCCAGTGCTTTTTGATCGCCAGCTTTTTCCAGAACTTCGGAAGCTGACTGGAGATCAAGGTGCCCAATCCGTCATTCGCGCGCACAAGGACAAGGCTCACCTCACACGTCTTCCCGGCGACAATGCTCTGTTAGACCTCGACACACCCGAGGCATGGGCGGACTGGCTCAGAAAACGAGGGTCGTAAATGAACACGACCCGGTCGTTAAAGACCGGGTCGTGTGCCCAAAACAGGACTACCACTTTCAGCAATCAATAAAGCTAAACCAAATCACCTATACAGGTGGACAGGCGTACAGCAGCTAAAACCTAAACAAGACCCCCTCGTTAACATGCCACCAGCGCTTTAAGACTGAGCAAGCCACGGGCACCCCCTAGTGCCTTTGGCTCCCCCTCACTTGGGCATGTTTATATTTGCTGATCCGATCCTTCGAAACAACGTAAAATTAGAAGAAACGGTTAACTAGGGACGTCTCAGTTTGGTTTTTGGGCAACATCCCGTCGCGTCAAGATCAACCTTAAGGGGATTTCCGTTGGCAGAAGCATTGAAAACGGTCCGATTAAACGTGGTCTTATTCAATAATAACCATGTAATTGCAAGAATATAGTTTACATCGCCAGAATATTTTTCGGCTACCTTCTACTTTAGGTAGAGTGACTAAAAACGCCGCCAAACGATCCGCCGTTTGTTCTTGCTCAATATTCAATTCAACCAAATTCAAAGTTTGACAGCCAATTCAGCAACAATCCTCCGATTCGCAGTGCGTCAGCAGGCCTGAATCCGCGAATCCCAACAGCGCTCCGCCGACACGGAACAATTGCTTTGTGGCAAAATTAAGTTTTCTTAATTCATCAGTCAGGAAAGACACAGATTGAAGGTTCATTTGCTGTTTCAACGCGCGCCTCAATTCGCGCGACGTGAACAGGAGACAAAAAATGAGCATCCGTAAATCCTCACTACTTTTTCCGCGCAAATCCAGCTGGGTTGGCGCCAGTGCCTTAGGCGCAGCCCTTCTGGCAACAACGGCCCTGCCCTCAATGGCTGATGAAGCGCTGGCCGATCTGGTCGAGACGGTCTCGCCTTCGGTCGTGACCATCATTGCCGAACAGGACGCGGTCGCGACGCCTGCTCGGGGTCAGGACTTTGATCTGGAAAACCACCCCTTTGGTGAGTTCTTCAAAAGGTTCGGAGCGCCCGAAGGCTTCGACATGCCGCAGCGCGGTCCGTCCCAGGGTCTGGGCTCCGGCTTTGTACTGGATGCCGAGGGCTACATCGTCACCAATCATCACGTGGTCGACAATGCCTCGACCATCACAGTCCGTATGAGCGACGACCGCACTTATGACGCCGAGGTCGTCGGCACCGACCCGTTGACCGATATCGCCGTCCTGAAGATCGAGCCTAAGACTGAGCTGCAAGCGGTGACTCTGGGTGACAGCGACGTGATCCGCGTCGGCGAAGACGTTGTGGCCATCGGCAACCCCTTCGGTCTGAGTTCCACGGTCACCACCGGCATCGTGTCCGCCAAAGGGCGCAATATTTCGCAAGGACCATACGCCGAATTCATCCAAACCGATGCCGCCATCAACAAAGGCAATTCGGGTGGCCCACTTTTCAACATGGAGGGCGAGGTTATCGGCGTGAATTCAGCCATTTACTCGCCAAGCGGCGGTTCGGTCGGGTTGGGTTTTGCCGTCACCTCTAACATCGTGGATCACATCACGGCCGATCTGCGCGATGATGGAGAGATCAGCCGCGGTTGGCTGGGTGTTTCGATCCAGAATGTTAGCCCCGAGTTGGCGGCTGCATTGGGCATCGACGCTTCGACCGGCGCGCTGGTGTCCGATGTCGTGACCAACAGCCCAGCAGATGGTGTGCTGCAGCAAGGCGATGTGATCCTGAGCTTCAACAATGAACCCGTGGACAATAGCAGCGACCTGCCGATCCTTGTGGGCACCACCAAAGTGGGTACCGACAGCGTTCTGACCGTCCTGCGGGATGGCACCGAGCAGCAGCTGGAGCTGACCATCGGCCAACACCAGACTGCATCTGCACAGAACGACGCGCCCGTCGGGGCCGAGGTCTCGGGCACATCGCTTGGCGTTACCGTTGCCCCTCTGACTGAAACCGCACGTGCCGAAATGGGTGTTGGCGAAGGGATCAACGGGGTCGTTGTGACCGATCTGAAGCCCGACAGTCCTGCGGCCAAGGCCGGTCTGCAGCGGGGCGACGTGATCGTCAAACTGGGCAGCCAGGAAACCGCTTCGCCGGACGCCCTCAAGGCGGCTTTGGACAGCGAGAAGACTGACCCTGCCCTCGTTCTGATCAACCGCGGTGGCAACCAGATCTTCGTGGCGGTTGAAATCGTCTGACCTCAGGCCCGCGCGCGCCACATGATGGGGAGATCTGGTGCGCGCCTCCTGGCGGATTGGTTTGTCCGCAATTCGCCGGGCGTGCCGGGTGCGCAAGGACGCACCCGGCTCGTGTTTTCCTAAGGCCATGTGCTTTGGTCAAAAATTGTGTTTAAATTCGAATAGAAAGGAGCCTCCATCATGAGCAGACGCCTGCTGATCGTCGAAGATGACGCAGATACTCGGGACTTCATCGCGAAGGGTTTCAGCGAAGAAGGCTATGTGGTCGAGGTTGCCGCAGATGGCCGCGAAGGTCTGTATCACGCCACTGACGGAGGTTTTGACGCTATTGTTCTGGATCGGATGCTGCCCGGATTGGACGGCCTGTCCCTGATCAAATCCATGCGCGCGGCCGGTCTGAAAACGCCTGTGCTGATGCTGACCGCCATGAGCGCCGTTGATGAGCGCGTAAAAGGTCTACGCTCGGGCGCGGATGATTATCTGGTCAAGCCCTTCTCCTTCCAGGAACTTCATGCACGGATCGAGGCATTGCTGCGCCGCCCGCAGGACGCCGAAGAAACACCGACCCTGACCTGCAAAGACCTTGAGATGGATTTGCTGACCCGCAAGGTCACACGCGACGGGCACGAGATCTCGTTGACCCCGCGCGAGTTCCAGATCCTAGAATTCTTCCTGCGTCGCAAGAACCGCGTTGTCTCGCGGACCATGCTGCTTGAGGGCGTTTGGGACTATCACTTCGACCCGAACACCAACGTCGTGGACGTCCACATCTCGAAGCTACGGCGTCAACTGGACGAAGGCGGAGATGTACCGCTGATTGAAACCGTCCGGGGCGCGGGTTACATGATGTCTGATGGATAACCTTCGGCTTTCGGTAAATAATTCCAGAACAAGACTTGTCGTTGCCAGCATGGTTCTCAGCACCATTCTGACGGCGACGGTGCTGGCTTTGGTCTATGTGACGGCCAATCGCAGCATCGAATCCGAAACACGCTCGGTCGTCTCGGCGGAACTGACCGGGCTTGCAGATGAATATGAGCGGCGTGGTCTCATTGGCCTTATCACCGCCATCGAACGCCGCCTGCCCAGTGCCTCGGAACGCGACGCGCTTTATCTTTTGACAGACCGGTTCGGCAACAAGCTGGCGGGCAATCTCAAGCATTGGCCCGAGGACATCACGGCAGGCAGTGGCTGGGTCGATCTTGAGGTCCGCCGGGCAGACAATGATGAGCTGGTGCCAGTCTCGGCCGCCTCAATCCGCCTGCCCGGTGGCGAGCGCCTTATCGTTGGACGTGATGCTGTTGCCCGTCAGCAGTTTGACCGCGTCTTGCTACGCTCGGTTGCGCTGGCGCTTGGGATTGCCCTGCTCCTCAGCCTGTTGACTGGGTGGCTGTTCACGCGGCTGGTGTTTTCGCGCCTGTCCGACATCGCCAGCACGGCGGAGAACATTGTCTCGGGTGATCTGTCCCGCCGGATGCCTATACGCGGCACCGGAGATGAGTTCGATCAGGTTGCCGGGACCTTGAACACCATGCTCGACCGCATTGAAGAGTTGATTAGCAACCTGCGCACGACGTCGAACTCGATCGCGCATGATCTGCGATCCCCTCTTTCCCGGTTGAAACAAAGGGTCGAGGCGCTTTCCGATCCGGACAAAAGCGATCTGGACCGCGAGATCGACATCGCACGGGCTACCACCGAGGTCGATCATGTCTTGCGCGTGCTTGGGCAACTGACCGAAATCTCACGCGCCGAGGCCGGGCTAGGGCGCGAACAGTTTGAGGATGTCGATCTACACCGACTGGTTGCGGATGTCGTAGACCTCTATGAACCGGTTGCGGCGGACCAGAATGTCCGACTTGAGGTGACAGGTCAGGCCAACCCCATTCAGGGCCACCGTCCCCTTCTGTCGCAAGCCTTGTCCAATCTTCTGGACAACGCGTTGCGCTATGCGCCAGAGGATTCGACCATCACCGTATCCCTTGCAGAGGACACCACCTGCACCCGCCTCAGCGTGCGCGATGAGGGACCCGGCGTTCCGGAACAGGACCTACCTCGCCTGCAGCAGCCCTTCGTGACGCTCGACCCAGCGCGAACTGAGCGCAATGCCGGGCTGGGCCTTGCCTTGGTGGCTGCAATTTCACGGATGCATGGCGGCGCGTTCGAGGCTCGCAACTGCGATCCCGGCCTCGAAACTACGCTGAAACTGTCGCACTAACTCGGACGTCCGTTGATCGCCATGTACTTGTTTTTATAGCGCTTATCCTCGGTCACATCCGCACCGAACCACGCAGGCGGCGTGTAGTCTTTCGCATCTTGCTCTGAGGTGAATTCGATCTCAAGCAGACACAGCGGCGCCAGATCGCCTTCGAACACATCCAATTCAAACACATGCCCATCCGGCAACGTGCCTGTGTATCGCACTTTCTCAACCCGCCGTCCGTCGGTCTCGGGCCAGAAGGTTTCGAACTGATCGGCAGAAATCTCGGCCTCCCGCTCGACCCGGACCAGACCGCCCGCGCCTTTGAGGGTCAGAAAATAGCTGTCGTTCTTCTGCCGCAGCCTCATCTCAACCGTATCCTCACTGGCCGTCAGATAACCCTGCCGCACCACGGCCTTTTTGGTTCCAGCCAGATCAGGCAGTTCAGCGACCAGAAATTTGCGTTCGATTTCGATGCTCATTTGGATGCAACCACCCCGTTTTCCAATTCATCATAGAGCGCCTGATAGGCTTCACTGGCCGCACTGCGTGCAGCATAGGTGCTGACCGGAGCGCGGTGCTGGCCCATTTTCTCGATATCTGTGCTGAAGGGAATCGAGGTCTGCAGAAACCGTTTGCGGTATAGCCCCCGCATCTTCTCCATCGTGTCCTGATGCAAAATCTTGCGCATCTGCACCATTGAGAAGAATGCCCTCAGCTTCTTTTTCCGCAACTTGTGCTCGTCGAAAAAGCCGACCAGTTGATCGAAGGTGCGTTCCGAAAGTGTCGTCGGGATCACCGGTACGACAATCTCATCAGCAGCGCGGAAGATGTTCTCTGACAGGGTCGAGAAATTCGGCGGGCAATCCAGAATAATCACGTCATAGTCGCTGCCAGCTGCCACAAGGGCCTTTTTCAAACGCGAGCGTTTGTTGCGCATCCGGGATAGGAACACGTCGAAGTCACGGAATGTCAGGTTAGCCGGCAACACATCCAGGCCTTCGAAGTCACTGGCCCGGATGGCCTTGGTAAACCGTTCAACATCCTCAAAAAAACGCGCGTCCGTCAGCTTTTTCGAAGGCTTAACCCGAAAATAAAACCCCGAGGCCCCCTGCGGATCAAGATCGCATAAAAGCACCTGCTGACCCGCCTGCGCGTAGGCATAGGCAAGGTTCACCGAGATCGCGGTCTTCCCGACCCCGCCCTTGTTACTGTAGCAGGCAATGATCTTCATTCCTCACTCCTTTGTGTGGTGAAACAGGCTGCGGAAAAGATGCCGAATTTCCGGGCTGTCGAAATGCTGAAAGTTTGAGATCACACGCGCACGTTCGGCCTTTTGGCGCTGATCCAGTACGGCGATCAGCCCACCTGCGGCCAAACCAAGCTGCGCGTCCACGCGGCCTTGGGCGGTGCTTTGGTCGGCAACAAACGCCAGAAGCGCCTCTTGCTGGACCGAGTAATCATTGAACAGGCCCAAGTTATCTTGCAGCTTTTTCAGAGGCTTGAGGATCGTTTTGAAATCCTTTGCATTGAACAGAGGCCCGAAGAACTCCATCAGATAGCGCAGTTTCTTGCAGTCGACCCGAAGGTCGTGAACGGTTTGATCCGGCGTCTCTTCGCTGATGCTGCGGGCGAGTTTGCAAGTCTTGCGATAGCGTTTCCAGATCAGCGCGCAGGCATAGCTATAGGCACCACGTTCCGCACTTGGGCCGGGCCGCAGGTTTTCAGGGCTTGAGAATTTCTGCGCCAGATCGGTCATCGTAATTTCGTAGGCGGCACTGCGCAAATGGCGGGACAGACGGGACAATTCTTTGGCACGCTCTTGTTCGAACCGGTCGAACATGGCCTGCACACCAGCATGAAGATTTGCCGGTACAAGGCTGAGATACATATCTTTTTCCAGAAGATAGACATCCAAGTCTCGCAATCGCCCGGTTGGGGCCATCAGGTCCGAAAAGACCCGTTTCAACTCTGCCGTCTGCTGGTCTGAAAACACCCCTTTGAACAAACTCACAACTGAGCGGATGCGCCGCAAAGACACTCGGTAGTCATGCAGAAATTCGGTATCAATATCCGCCACTATGCCAGCTTCATTCTGACGTGCGACGCTGAGATAGATCCGGATCAGGTCGGTCGCGACCTCCAAAGAGGGTTCTTGCGTGCCAAGCGCAATCTCGGGCTTGGCACGGTAACGCATCATGTCTGGAAACAAAGCGTCGAACAAGTCGTCAATACCGCCCGAAGACATCCTCTCAAGACTGTCACAGGCCGCAGCAAAAGCGCGATCATAACCGCGCAGTTTTTGCAGCCAGACAAACGCCACCTGCCCGCGATCCGTGCGCAGCGACAGGGTATGCCCCCGAACTTGCGTCTTTTGCAGATCGTCGAGGATCGCGAGCGTGCCTTCCGCATCCTCACCCTCGCCAATCGGCGTCAGGGCGCGCAAAGTAGGAAAGCCGCTCAGCGCCGCCTTCACCGGACCATCAGGCAGGTTCTGTACGAATTGCCCCTTGCCGTTGACCTGCTGCTCTGAAACCTGTCCCTGCATCGAGACAAGCCGCAAGCTCCCTCTGCTCTCGAACAGGACCCGGCCCGAGCTGCGCAGCGATTGATCGTGGCAATCAAGTATAAGGACAGGCGCGGTACTGCCCATTTGGAATTCGACCGTGTGATCGCGCAAAGCGCGCTCGAACGCGGCCTGATCAAGCCCGCCGGGGAGGATGAAGAACCCGTTTGTTCCCTGCGACACGTCTTCCCCCTGCCCGATCCTTCCACACAAAGTCATGAGACCGTGAATCGCGCTCTGCATCAAGAACAAGATCAACCAAACCGGGGATTTGTGCGGGTGACAGGTCAAAACCGTCAAGTTAAAACCAAGTCATGTCTGATCCGGTCTCCTCCATTCGCAACCTCGGCCCCGCCTTCGAACAGGCTTGCACCCGTGCGGGCATCCATTCGGCGCAGGAGCTGCGAGAACTGGGCGCCGATGCCGCCTATGCCAAGCTGCTGGCGGCAGGCACAAGACCACATTTCATCGGCTACTATGTGTTGGTGATGGGGCTGCAGGGTCGCCCTTGGAACGACTGCAAGGGCGAGGAGAAAAAGGCGTTAAGACAACGGTTTGACACGATCAAGTCCGGCACCAAGGCGGCCCCGGAAAGCCAAATGGTCTCGGATCTGGACGCCATCGGAGTGCGGGTTGCAGCGCACGATCTGAAGCAGATCTAAAACGAAAAAGGCCGCCCCAAGCAGGAGCGGCCCAATCTGTTCACCAAAGTGGCGGCTTAGCCGACCAGTTCGATGCCGGAGAAGAAGTAGGCAATCTCAACCGCTGCTGTCTCAGGAGCGTCCGAACCGTGGACAGAATTTTCGCCAACCGATTCCGCGAACTCGGCACGGATGGTGCCGGCAGCTGCGTCTGCGGGGTTGGTTGCACCCATGACTTCACGGTTCTTTGCAATGGCGCCTTCGCCTTCCAGAACCTGAACAACGACCGGAGCCGACGACATGAATTCGCACAGTTCGTCATAGAACGGACGCTCGGCGTGAACTTCGTAGAACTTGCCAGCTTGTTCTTTGGTCATGTGGATGCGCTTTTGCGCAACGATGCGCAGGCCCGCCTCTTCGAACTTGGCGTTGATTTTGCCAGTCAGGTTGCGGCGGGTTGCATCGGGTTTGATGATCGAGAATGTGCGTTCCAGTGCCATGTCGGCCTCTCCTTACAATGTGGCGCGGGGTGTGCGCCGAAATCCATCGCGCGCCGCCTAACATGGTCTGTGGCTCATGGAAAGTCTTATGATGCCTTGCCCCGCGCTTTGCGGTTCAGATTGTGTCAGGCAAAGGCTCTAGACGGTCGACACGGCGAACGTAGAGCACCGCAAGCAGGCCAATGAAACTGCTGCCACTCATCATGCCCAGAACCAGATATGGGCCGTTTTCGGCGTTGACGAATGCCCCGGTGACGGAGGTCAGCACAGCCCCCAGTGCGACGATCATCGCGCCCGAAAGACCTGCGGCGCTGCCTGCCAGTTTCGGGCGCACCGACATGACGCCAGCGGAGGCGTTGGCGTTGGTCAAGCCGTTGCCAAACCCTACGCAGATGGCCGAACCGAAGAATACCCAGACCGAGCCCATCTGGACCAGAAACAAAAACAACCCGAGCATAGGGCCGGTCGAGGCCACGATCCGCCCGATCAGGATCATCGTGGTCAACCGGGTCCGAGCAGCGATGCGTCCAGTGATGAAATTGCCCACCATAAAGCCCCCGGTGATGATGCCAATGCCTAGGCCCAGCATCGCAGGGCTTAGATCGAACCACGCTGCGGCCACCAGCGGCGCGCCAGTGATAAAGCTGTAGAAACCTCCAATCGAGAAGGCCGCGCATAGGGCATAGCCCCAGAACCTACGGGCACGGAACAGGTGCGGGTATTCTCTCAGCTGTGCAGCAAACGTTGAGGAGCGATTGGTATTGGTCTCACCCATATCGAACCAAAGCAAGGTCAACAGTCCCGCCCCCAACAGAGAATACAAAACAAACCCGGCCCGCCACCCGAAAAGCATATCAAGCGCCCCGCCCAGCATCGGCCCGAGCATCGGCGCCAGGGCCATTGCCATAGCGACATAGCCAAGTCTGCTGGCGGCCTCATTCGGTGGGTATTGATCCCGGATCGACGCGCTGGACAGGACTGAGCCCGCCACCACAGCGGCTTGCAACAGGCGGAAGCCAAGGAATAGCCAGATCGACTCCGCGAGGGCGCAACCAATTGAAGCGCAAACAAAGATCGTCATGCAGATCAAAAGTACAGGTCTGCGTCCATAACGATCCGACAGCGGCCCCATGATCAGCTGAAGTATGGCCGAAACCGCCAGATATCCCGCGACGGACAGGTTCACGAGACCATATTCGACCGCGAAATCCTCACTCATATGTGCCAGCGAAGGTAGGAACATATTCAGCGAAAGAACCGACAGCGCCGTAGCAAAGATCAGCGTGATCAAAGTTGGAGGCGTCTGGGCCGCGCGCATGGTCAAAACCGTTTCAAATTGGCAAACGAGAAAGCGCTAACACATCGCTGGTCAGTTGAACATGCTTAGCCGCTGGCGGCGGCATCACGGCTCTGCTAAGAGCGCGTCATGCTACGGATCGAAGACATTACTTATGCCGTTGAGGGCCGCCCTCTGTTCGACGGGGCCAGCGCGACCATACCTGATGGCCACAAGGTTGGCCTTGTGGGCCGCAATGGCACCGGTAAGACCACCCTCTTCCGCCTGATCCGGGGTGAGTTGGCACTGGAATCGGGCAATATCTCGATCCCGAAACGCGCCCGGATTGGCGGTGTGGCGCAAGAGGTACCCTCGTCCGACGTGTCGCTGATCAATACTGTTCTGGCCGCCGATACCGAACGCAGCGCGCTGATGGTTGAGGCTGAAAGCGCCGAAGACCCCGCTCGCATCGCCGAGATCCAGACCCGACTGGCGGATATCGACGCCTGGTCGGCCGAGGCGCGCGCGGCCTCGATCCTCAAAGGTCTGGGCTTTGATGACGACGACCAGCTGCGCCCGTGTTCCGATTTCTCGGGCGGTTGGCGGATGCGCGTCGCTCTGGCGGCGGTACTGTTTTCGCAGCCCGATCTGCTGCTGCTCGACGAACCGACCAACTATCTCGACCTCGAAGGCGCGCTGTGGCTGGAAAGCTATCTGGCGAAATATCCGCATACGGTCATCATCATCAGCCACGACCGTGGGCTGTTGAACAGAGCCGTGGGGTCGATCCTGCATCTGGAAGATCGCAAGCTTACCTATTACGCAGCGCCCTACGACAAGTTCGCCGAGCGCCGCGCGGAACGTCTGGCGCAGGCGGAATCCGAGAACGCCAAGGCCAAAGCCCGCATCGCGCATCTGCAAAGCTTTGTGGATCGCTTCCGCTACAAGGCGTCCAAAGCTGTTCAGGCCCAATCCCGCCTGAAGATGATTGAACGCATTCAGCTGGTCTCTACCCCGCAAGAGGCCGCTTTGCGCGCGTTTTCCTTCCCCGAGCCCGAGGAACTGTCGCCGCCCATCATTCAGATCGAAGGTGGTGTAACCGGCTATGGCGAGGTCGAGATTCTGCGTCGCCTGAACCTGCGCATTGATCAGGACGACCGGATCGCGCTGCTGGGTAAGAACGGTCAGGGTAAATCGACCCTATCCAAGCTGCTGTCCGATCGCCTGCCCCTGATGGCGGGTAGGATGAGCCGCAGCAACAAGCTGCGGATCGGTTACTTCGCGCAGCATCAGGTGGATGAGCTGTATGTGGACGAAACCCCTCTGGACCACCTGCGCCGTCTGCGCCCGGATGAGGCGCCGGGCAAATGGCGCTCGCGCCTGGCCGGGTTTGGCCTGAACGCCGATCAGGCCGAGACAGAGGTTGGACGCCTGTCCGGTGGGCAAAAAGCCCGCCTGTCGCTGTTGATCGCCACCATTGACGCGCCGCATATGCTGATCCTCGACGAGCCGACCAACCACCTCGATATCGAAAGCCGAGAGGCTCTGGTCGAGGCGCTGACCGCCTATTCCGGTGCGGTTGTGCTGGTCAGCCACGATATGCACCTGCTGTCGCTGGTGGCGGATCGGTTGTGGCTGGTCTCGGACGGGACGGTCAAGCCGTTCGACGACGACCTCGAGGCCTATCGCGCGATGCTGCTGGCGCGGGAAAAGCCAGTGAAAGAGAAGCCCAAAACCGAAAAGCCCAAGCGCCCCTCGCGCGAGGCGATGCTGGCCCTGCGCGCCGATCTGCGCAAATGCGAGGACCGGATCGAAAAGTTGACGGATATGCACGAGAAACTCTCGGCCAAGCTGGCGGATCCGGCGCTGTATGAGGATGACAGGATCAACGATCTTGAGACCTGGAACCGCAAATTCGCCGAGGTCTCGGAAGCCATGCAAAAAGCCGAGGCCCTATGGGTGGCCGCAGCGGAACGCCTTGAACAAGCCGAGAATGCCGCATGATGGATCTGGCCTTTTTCATTACCGCCTTCACCACCTTGTTCGTGGTGATCGACCCGTTCGGCACCACGCCGATCTTCGTAGCACTGACGCAGGACATGGATGCCAGGACCCGGCGCAAAACAGCCATTCGCAGCTGCCTGACCGCCGTCTTCATCCTGATCGCCTTTGCCGCCTTTGGCGAGGCGCTGCTGGGCTTTGTCGGGATCTCGATGGCCGCCTTCCGCGTTGCGGGCGGGGCGTTGCTGTTCCTCACCGCGCTGGACATGCTGTTCGACCGCCGCACCAAACGCCGCGAAGACCGGGCCGAGGAAGAGGAACATCCCGACCCGTCTGTCTTCCCTCTGGCCATTCCGCTGATCGCGGGGCCGGGTTCGATCGCGACGATCATCCTGCTGGCCGGTCAGCATCCCGGCGTGCTGGGTATTGTCGAGGCCTGCATCGTTATGCTTGCGGTGATGTCTGTTGTCCTGATCTTTTTCCTGGCTGGCGGGTTGATCGGCCGCATTCTGGGCAAGACCGGGCTGAACGTCCTGACCCGGCTGCTGGGTATGTTGCTGGCGGCTTTGTCGGTTCAGTTCATTCTGGATGGCCTCAAGGCCTTTGGATTTGCGTCCTGACCCCCCATATACTGCTGTGTAGCGAGTAAGGATTTCGGCATGGACACCGATAATGTAATGCGTTTGGTCTACCTCAGCGTGCTGGGCACAGCCGTTGTGTTCTGGTTCCTGGCGCAGAACCGCCAATCGCTGAACAAAACCCTGCAGCAGGTCATGGCCTGGGTGTTTATCTTCGTGGGTGTCGTGGCCGTGGTTGGCCTGTGGGAGGATATCCGCACAACGGTCGGCCCTGCTCCGCAGATGACGGTGACTGGTGAGTCGATCGAGGTGCCCCGATCAGCCGACGGGCATTACTATCTGCCGGTTCAGGTGAACGGAGAACCGATCACTTTTCTGGTCGATACCGGTGCCAGCCAAATTGTTCTCAGCGACAAAGACGCCAGACGCGCGGGGATCGACCCGAACCAGCTGAACTACTTTGGCCGTGCCCTGACCGCCAATGGAGAGGTTCGGACCGCTCCGGTACGGCTGGACACGCTGACGGTGGGGCCAATCACCGACCAGAATGTCTCGGCCTGGATCAACGAAGGTGAGTTGCACAAGTCGCTTCTGGGCATGGACTACCTGCATCGGTTTTCGAACATCCAGTTCATCGATGGACGTATGATCCTGTCGCGCTAGGCATGTGTAGCGCTTGAGAACAAAATGAGAACATGATATGAGTTGCTCATGTCTGTTCAACTTCTTAGTCAAAAGCCCGCGCGCGCCGCGCCGGGGGTTACGCTACAGGATGGGATCACCCTGCAACTGGGGCGCGTGCATGAAGGCTGCGGCCCCGCGCGGCGCAGCTTTGCCATGTGGCTGGCCGGTCAGATGCAGGGGCCGGTCCTATGGATTTCCCCTGCGTGGGAGCCCGGTCAGTTGAGCCCAGACGGGATGATGCCCTTTGCCGATCCCGCCCGGTTCATCTTTGTCCGTCCCACCCGCGCCGAAGACCTGTTGTGGTGCATGGAGGAAGCGCTGCGCAGCGGGGCCATCCCGCTGATCGTTGGTGATCTGCCCGGCGCGCCGGGGCTGACGCCCGTACGCCGGATGCATCTGGCCGCCGAACAGGGCGGCACCATGGGGCGGGCCCCGCTGGGCCTGCTGCTAACGCCCGGAGACGGAGGTGCGCAAGGGATCGAGACCCGCTGGCACATGGCCGCCGCGCATCAGGGCGAGGCGCGCCGCTGGATCCTGACCCGCCGCCGCGCCCGCGCTCTGCCTCCGGTCAGTTGGACGGCCACGCAGATCAAACCGCGCGCCGGATTACAGCTTGAAAAGATCGCCGCCGTGGACTGAGCGCAGCAGATCACGCATTTTTTTGTTGGCCCAAGGGGTCGCGCGCCCTAGCGTCCGTTCATGAGAGATTTGACCCGACGTACCGTTCTTGCGGGGCTGGCGGCCCTACCCTTCGCCCAAACACTGCATGCAGCGCTCAGCCCCTATGCCCTGTCGGAAAGCGATACGAAGGTTGGTTTCAGCTTCGATCTGTCCGGCGTCGCGCAAAGCGGTACCATGCCGATCCGGACAGCGGATGTTCAGGTGGATACAACCCGCCTGCAGAACAGCCGGGTTCAGGTGGCATTGGACGTGAGCAAAGCCAAAACCCGCCTGCCCTTTGCGCGCGCGCCCATGCTCAGTCCCAGTGTACTGGACGCCGAAAGCCATCCGACCATCACCTTCGTCTCAACCGAGATCGAGCTTGGGCAGGATGGACGCATCTCGGACGGGGCCCGTATCACCGGGGACCTGACAGTTCGGGGTGTGACGCGTCCGATCACTTTGGAAGCCAGCCTCTACCGGCCACAGGGAACAGCGGCGGGTGATCTGGATCGCCTGTCGATCAGCCTGAAGGGAGCGCTGAACCGGCACGACTTTGGAGCCTCTGGCTATCCTGATCTGGTGAATGACACCGTCACACTGGACATTCGCGCCGAAATCAGCCGCCTCTGACCAAAGGCGAAAGTTCAAAAACGACTCCTTGACGTCGAATAGCTGCGCGCATTGTCTGAAAGCCTCGCCAAGGTGGACCCATCATGCGCACGATCATTTCCTTTGCCGCCCTATTCCTTTCTGTCATTCTGTTGCAACTGTCGACCGGCGGCGTTGGGCCGCTTGATGCCATTTCCGGCATCACGCTGAACTTCACGACCGAACAAATCGGTCTGTTGGGCTCGGCGCATTTCATCGGTTTCTTTGTCGGCTGCTGGTGGGCTCCGCGTCTGATGGGCAGCGTCGGGCATTCCCGCGCCTTTGCCGTCTGCACCGCACTGGGCGCGATGGGCCTGATTGGCCATACACTGACCGAAAACCCCTATGTCTGGGCGTTCCTGAGGATCGCGTCTGGCACCTGTGTCGCAGGGTGTTACACGGTGATCGAGGCCTGGTTGAACGCGAAAGTCACCAATGAAACTCGCGGGCGCGCCATGGGCACCTATCGAATCGCCGATATGGGTGCATCGCTGTGCGCGCAGTTGATCATCGCAGTGCTGCCGCCCGCCTCTTACGTCTCGTACAATCTGCTGGCGATCCTGTGCTGCGCCTCTTTGCTGCCGCTGACCCTGACACGCGCCAGCCAGCCTGCAACCCCGGACGCGCCGCGCCTGCGCCCCAAACTGGCCTGGCGCAGCTCTCCTTTGGCGGTTGCCGGAGTGATCGTTGCAGCGCTCAGCTCTGCCTCATTCCGCATGGTCGGCCCCGTCTACGGGCAAGAGGTCGGGCTGGGCATAGATCAGATCGCCTTCTTCCTCGCCTCATTTGTTCTGGGTGGCGCGATGGCGCAGTACCCGATGGGATGGCTTGCGGATAAATACGACAGGCGCTGGGTGCTGATCTGGCTGTCCGCCGCTGCAGTGCTGAGTTGTGGAATAACCATGATGGCCAGCAACACAGGAACGCTCGGGGTCATGCTGGCGGCGTGGGTGTTCGGCTTCACCACCTTCCCGATCTTCTCGGTCTCCTCGGCCCATGCCAACGACTTTGCCACCACTGAACAACGGGTCGAGCTGTCTGCAGCCCTGATGTTCTGGTACGCGCTGGGCGCGATTGCCTCGCCCTACGTCTCATCCACGCTGATAGAGAAATTCGGCCCGGGTGCGCTGTTTGCCTTTGTCGCTGTTGGTCATTTGGGTCTGATCGCCTTCGGTCTGGCCCGGATGCGTTCTCGCCCCACCCCAGAGGAGCGAACGAACTATGTCTATGCCCCCAGAACATCCTTCACGATTGGGCGTTTGTTGAAACGCTCGCGCGAGGAATAGAGGCAGCGACGAGACACCCTTGGTGCTATGGTTCTACGGATTGGAGATCTGTTCTATCGGACAGTCCGACCAGCACGAAACGGTCAAGGAATCTGTCCCGCAGAACAAGAACGTCCGTGCCTTGCTCAAGCGTGTCCCGGTCCTGCAACGGCTCTGCCTTCACGTAATGCGCATTGCCGAACCGATCCATGACACGCACCTCAGCCGGTCGTCCGCGCGACGCAGAGCCTTGGGTCACTACCCCCCTGCGCCGTGCCAGCTCCCGTTCAGGCATTCCGTCCGTTTTGGTTTTTGTCAACAAACGAGTAAAAACCGGGCCGAAACCGCGCGCAAACCAAAGGCTAAAAATACCCGCCGGGATGGTGGCCAACCCAACAGGCCAATCAGAGCCCAACAGATCCTCGACGATCAGTTGAACGCCAATCCCAGACATCGCAAAACCGGCCAACAAGACCACCAGCCAGATCATGACCGGCACATCGCCAATCCCCAACCGCGTCAGAGTTCCTGTTGCAGAGGCCGCCGGAGCCTCGGCCTCAATCTCGGCCAGTTCCAACGCACTCAGATCAATGCCAGCTTCGATATCGAGATCGAAATCCGCAACACTCAGACCGGGGGCCTTTAGTTCGACCAGACCTTCGCTTGCCAGAAGACTTCCACCAAAAAGCGCGGCGATGACCTCGCCCCCCAACAGGCCAAACAGCAGCGCAAGCGCCATAGTAAAGGGCGTGAATGCGCTTTGGAGAAGAAAATCGAACATAAAGAAATACCATGAAATCGAAGTTCTTTCGCCTGAAAAGGGCGCAGAACGTCGTGCAACAATAAATCAAAAGGCCGAAATTAAATTGGCCACCAAAAGGGTATCGCGCGCCCTTGCCCGAATACAATCGACAATTTGGTCGTGGGGCCTTTTTTCACCGCAACCATGGTTTTCGTGCCATCCATGACAAACCCGGTCTTTTGCTGACCGGTTACATAAGGTAGACGGGCGCGCAGACAGTTACGTGGACACGCAAAATGGCTCGGATTCTCATCACTTCGGCGATCCCCTACATCAACGGGATCAAGCACCTCGGCAACCTGATCGGCTCGCAATTGCCTGCCGACCTGTACGCACGTTACCAGCGTGGCCGGGGAAACGAGGTCATGTTCCTCTGCGCCACCGACGAACACGGCACCCCGGCCGAGCTGGCCGCGGCCAAGGCGAGCAAGCCCGTCGCCGAGTATTGCGCCGATATGTATGCCGTGCAGGCCGATATCGCCAAACGCTTTGGCCTGAGCTTCGATCACTTTGGTCGTTCCTCCAGTGAACAGAACCGCCACCTGACGCAGCACTTCGCTGGCAAGTTGGATGAGGCCGGTCTGATCCGTGAGGTCAGTGAAAAACAGGTCTACTCGAATGCCGATGGCCGGTTCCTGCCTGACCGCTATATCGAGGGCACCTGCCCCAATTGCGGCTACGACCGCGCGCGGGGTGACCAGTGCGAGAACTGCACCAAGCAATTGGACCCGACGGACCTGATCGAACCTCGCAGCGCCATCAGCGGCTCGACCGATCTGGAAGTGCGCGAGACCAAGCACCTGTATCTGCGCCAATCAGCGATGAAGGATCAGCTGGATGCGTGGATCGACAGCAAGACTGACTGGCCGATCCTGACCACCTCGATTGCCAAGAAGTGGCTGCATGACGGCGACGGCCTGCAGGATCGCGGCATCACCCGCGATCTGGACTGGGGTGTTCCGGTTAAGAAAGGCGATCAGGACTGGCCGGGGATGGAGGGCAAAGTCTTCTACGTCTGGTTCGACGCACCGATCGAATACATCGCCTGCGCTAAGGAATGGGCCGACGCCAATGGCAAGACGGATGCAGATTGGGAACGCTGGTGGCGCACGGACAAGGGCGCGGAAGACGTGCGTTACGTGCAGTTCATGGGCAAGGACAACGTCCCCTTCCACACGCTCAGCTTCCCGGCCACCATTCTGGGTTCGGGCGAGCCGTGGAAGATGGTCGACCACCTGAAATCATTCAACTACCTGAACTATGACGGCGGCCAGTTCTCGACCTCTCAGGGCCGCGGCGTCTTCATGGATCAGGCTCTGGCCATTCTGCCCGCCGACTACTGGCGCTGGTGGCTGCTGAGCCATGCGCCGGAAAGCAGCGACAGTGAGTTCACCTGGGAGAATTTCCAGCAATCGGTGAACAAAGACCTTGCCGACGTACTGGGCAACTTCGTCAGCCGGATCACCAAGTTCTGCCGCTCGAAATTCGGCGAAGCTGTGCCGGAAGGCGGTACATTTGGCGCGCGCGAACAAGAACTGATCGCCGACATCACCCGCCGCGTCCGCGCATACGAAGGCCACATGGAGGCCATGGAAGTCCGCAAATCCGCGCAAGAGCTTCGGGCGATCTGGGTGGCTGGTAACGAATACCTGCAATCCGCAGCCCCGTGGTCGACCTTCAAGGAAGCCCCCGAGCAAGCGGCAGCACAGGTGCGCCTTGGCCTCAACCTGATCCGCCTCTATGCGGTTCTGAGCGCGCCCTTTATTCCCGACGCTTCAGCCAAGATGCTGAGTGCAATGAATACGCTGGATACAAGCTGGCCCGAAGATGTCGAGGCCGCGCTGAACGCCCTGCCCGCAGGTCATGCGTTCTCGGTACCTGATGTCTTGTTCGCCAAGATCGCCGACGAGGACCGTGAAGAGTGGCAGGAGAAATTTGCGGGTACGCGCGACTGACACAAGCTGCATGAAGTTCTGAAACGGGGGCCTCGACGGCCCCCGTTCTTTTGGGCCCTTTAAACAGCACGCACCCCGTAAACCGGTCTGGTTGCACGGGATTTTCGCAACCCACCAACCACTCCACCCCTTCAATCACCTTGAGATATGTTTGCAAAACGGCCATCCTGCCCTCAAGTTCTGCCGACTCGTCGCTTTTTAAGGCTGCGTATAGGCTCAGTTTTTTGAAATGTATGAGGCTTTTGACATGTCCGTCGCTCTGAAGCAGCCCCGCAACCGGTCTCGTGGTGCTGTCACCGCACTTTGCCGCCCTCTGGTCATTTTGTCATGCATCGGTTTTGGTTATCCGGCACTTGCGCAGGATGAAAGTGAAGCGCCGGCCGCAAAAGTGTCAATCGCCGCAGCCTACACAGAAGAGATCACAGATGAGGCAAGCTTTATCGGCCGTGCAGAAGCCATCAATAAGGTCGACATCGTCGCGCGCGTCAGCGGATTTCTTGATAGTCAGGAGGTCGAAGATGGCGCCCTGGTGACCGAGGGCGATCTGCTGTTCAAGATCGAACCAGACCTCTATCAAGCAACGCTTGAGGCGCGGAAAGCAGATCTTGACCGCGCCGAAGCTAATTTGGAGCTGGCCAAGGTCGATCTGGCGCGGAAAGAGGAACTCTTCCGGCGCGATGCTACGCCAGAGTCGGAACGCGACATCGCACGCGCCAATGAACTTGTCGCTGAGGCCGAGGTCAAAGCCGCAAACGCCGCCATTCAACAGGCGGAACTGGACCTGAGCTATACAGAGATCCACGCACCCTTTACCGGTCGCCTAGGCCGGGTCACCACCAGCGTAGGTGATGTGGTTGGCCCCACGAACCCACCGCTGGTCAACTTGGTCAGCGAAGCGCCGATATATGTAAACTTTTCCTTGAATGAGAAACAGTTTACCTCGGTTCTTCAACAGGTTGGTGAAAGTGCTGCCTCTCTGGCGGAAAGCAACAAAAGCCCCAATGTGCATGTCATTCTGCCGAACGGAACCGAATTGGACGAAACCGGTGAGATCGTCTTTGTCGACAACCGTATCGACCCGCTGACCGGCGCCATTACGGTGCGGGCCGAGTTTGACAACGCAGATCGCCTGATCATCGACGGCGCCTTTGTGAATGTGCAGATCGAAGCGTTGGAGCCGACCCTGCAGGTCCTGATCCCTCAGGCCGCATTACAGCGTGACCAGCGCGGCGAGTTCGTACTGGTCGTCAATGACCAACAGATGGTCGAGCAGCGCTATATCACGACCGGCGACTCCGTGGGCACGGCCATAATCGTCTCGGAAGGTCTGCGCGAAGGCGAAAGTGTGATTGTCGAGGGCCTGCAACGCGTGCGCCCCGGCGTGGCGGTGGACGCGGTTGTCGCGTCCGAGCAGCCGGGAGAATAAGGCATGTTCTCAGCCCTGTTCATCAGCCGGCCCAAGCTGGCGCTTGTCATTTCTCTCGTCCTGACGATCATGGGCAGTATCGGCTATATGGTTCTGCCGGTCGCCCAGTTCCCGGACATTACACCTCCGGTGGTCAGCGTTTCGACCACCTATACCGGCGCCAATGCCGAGACCGTGGAAAACACCGTCGCCGCGCCGATCGAGGCGCAGGTCAATGGTGTGGACGACATGATCTACATGACGTCGACCTCTTCCGACAACGGCTCCTATTCGCTGAACATTACCTTTGAGGTCGGCACCGACCCGGATATCGCCTCGGTCAACGTACAGAACCGCGTGGCGCAGGCTATGTCGTCGTTGCCGTCCGAAGTGACATCCTCCGGCGTGGTGACGCAGAAGGCATCGACCAACATGCTCTTGCTGGTCACGCTGACCTCGCCCAACGGCACATATGACAGCGTGTTTCTGTCCAACTATGCCTCGATCAACCTGAAAGACGCTTTGGCGAGGGTTCAGGGTGTGGGTAAAGCGGATGTTCTGACCAATCTGGAATACGCCATGCGGATCTGGATGGATCCCGACCAGATGGCCGCTCTGTCGATCACGCCCGGCGATGTGATCAATGCCATTCGCGAACAGAATATCGAGGTCTCTGCGGGCTCCATCGGTGCGCCTCCGGTGCCTGAGGGGCAGACATTTCAGTACACGATCAAAACAAAAGGTCGTCTGACATCGGCAGACGAATTTGGCGACATCGTAATTCGAACGGGTGATGCCGGTTCCATTGTGCGCGTACGTGACATTGGACGCGTTGAATTGGGCGCCGAGTACTATGCGGCGTCCGGCTATTTCGATGCGGTGCCCGCTACTGTGATCGGCATTTATCAGGCCCCCGGCGCCAACGCGCTTGCCGTGTCCGAGCGGGTGCAGGCGGAGCTTGATCGCCTCTCCCGGTCCTTCCCCACAGACGTGGAATACAGTGTCCCCTTCAACACCACCGACTTCGTCGAAGCCTCGCTAAACGATGTGGTCTCGACCCTGATCCTGACGTTCATTCTGGTGATCTCGGTCGTGTTCGTTTTCCTGGGCAGTTGGCGAGCGACGATCATTCCAGCGGTGGCGATCCCGGTCTCGTTGATCGGGACATTCGCCTTCCTACTGGCCTTCGGAATGTCACTGAACACGATTTCGCTTTTCGCCTTGGTTCTGGCCATCGGGATCGTGGTGGATGACGCCATCGTGGTTGTAGAAAACGTCGAGCGGATTATTGCGGATGAGGGGCTGCCCCCAGCCGAAGCGACCCGCAAGGCGATGGGCCAGATCACCGGTCCTGTCATCGCAACAACGTTGGTTTTGCTGGCCGTGTTCGTACCCGTGACCTTCATGCCCGGCATCTCGGGCAGGCTCTATTCGCAGTTTGCCGTGACCATTTCGACGGCGGTTGTGATCTCATCCATCAACGCTCTGACCCTGTCGCCTGCCCTGTGTGGTTTGGTTCTACGCGCACGCTCCGGCCCGCCCAAAGGGCTGCTGGCGCTGTTCGAAGGCCTGATCGGGACCGTCCGAAACGGCTATGTCGCCATCGTGCGTAAACTGCTGATCCTGCCGATTGTCGCGCTGGGTGTGATTGTCGCCTTGGGGATGGGAACCGGGACGATCATGTCCAACACCTCCAGCGGGTTTATCCCACTTGAGGACAATGGCTATCTGTTCGTCGATATCCAGCTGCCCGATGCGGCAACGCTGGAACGGACCGAGACGATCTCGGCCCGTGTGGACGAACAGATCCGTGAAATTCCGGGCGTTGCCAGCACCGTTCTGATCAACGGCTTCTCGCTGCTGAACGGCACCACGACCAACGGCGCGGCGATTTTCGTCAACCTCGAAAACTGGGCCGACCGGCAGGAAGAAGACCTGAGCGCCGACGCCATCCTCGCCAAGGTGCTTGCGATTGCGAACGGTGAATCCGCTGCCTCGATCGTTGCCTTCAACCCGCCGCCCATTCAGGGCCTAGGCATGTCGGCCGGTGTCGAGATGGAGGTGCAGCAGACTGGTGGTGGCACGCCTCAGGATCTAGCATCGGCTGTTGGCTCATTCGTTTACGCGGCGAACCAGCGGCCCGAGATCGGCCAGTCCTACACTACCTTCCGAGCAAACGTTCCGCAGCTTTTTGTTGATCTGGATCGGGAAAAGGCCAAAACCCTGCAGGTCTCGGTCGCCGAGATTTTCCAGACGATGCAGGCGCAGTTGGGGTCTTACTACGTGAACGACTTCAACCTGTTCGGTCGTGTCTACCGTGTCATGATTCAGGCTGATGGCACCTATCGCGACAATGTCGAGGATATCTCGAACCTTTATGTTCGCTCGCAACAGGGTGAGATGGTTCCGCTGGGCACTTTGATTGACGTGGAAAACGTGTTGGGGCCGGTCTTGCTGAAGCGGCACAACCTGTTCCGTTCGGCAACGGTGACAGCTGTGCCTGCCCCGGGCCTGTCCACGGGTGACGCGATCAACGTCATGACCGAGGAATCCGCAACCGCCCTGCCCCCCGGCTACGCGTTCGAATGGACCGGGACGGCCCAGCAGCAGCTGGCCTCGGGCGGGTTGGTCATCGTGATCCTTGGGCTGGCGATCCTGTTTGGCTACTTATTCTTGGTGGGCCAATATGAAAGCTGGACCTTGCCAGTGTCGATCCTGCTGTCGGTGATTGTCGCCCTGTTCGGTGCGGTCGCGGCCGTGGCGATCGTAGGTAGTGACATCAACCTCTATACGCAGATCGGGATGATCATGCTGGTGGGGCTTGCCTCAAAGAACGGCATTCTGATTGTCGAGTTCGCGATGGAGCAACGCGCCAAAGGCCTGTCGATCAAGGACGCCGCAGCCGAGGCCGCCTATCAGCGCTTCCGGGCCGTGATGATGACGGCGCTGTCCTTCCTGCTGGGGGTTGTCCCGCTGTTGGCCGCCAATGGCGCGGGGGCGGCGAGCCAGAAGGCCATTGGTGTTGCCGTGTTCGGCGGCATGTTGGCCGCCACACTGGTCGGCGTGATCCTTGTACCTGTCCTTTACGCCTTGATGCAGGGGCTGCGGGAATGGATCAAGGGCAGCAAGAATGATCCCGGCCCGTCAGAGGAAACCGCCTAAGAAAAAGCCCCGCCAAATCGGCGGGGCTTTTTGTTTTCAAGCTGCGTCGTCATTTTTCAACCGCTCTGACATCCACTGGTCAATGCGCGCGATCTGGTCGGCACTCAACCGCAGCCCCAGCTTGTTGCGACGCCAGACCACATCCTCGGCCCTGCGGGCGTATTCCTTGTCCATCAGCCATTCGAGTTCTCGCGCGGTGAGGGTTGCGCCGAAATCTTCACCCAAATCAGCAGCGTCTTGTGCTTCCCCCAACACGGCACGCGCCTCTGTCCCGTATGCGCGGATCAGACGAGCCGCCCATTTTTCAGTGAGGAACGGATAGTCCTGTATCAACGCCTGCTTAAGGTCCTGCACGCCATCTACGGGAAAGTCTCCACCTGGCAAAGACACGCCCGCTGTCCAGGGTCCGGGCAGGTTTGGGAAATGCTCGGCGACTTTCTCAAGCGCGCTTTCCGCCAGGCGACGGTAGGTCGTGATTTTCCCTCCGAACACGTTCAAAACAGGCGCCCCGCCCTGCGCATCGACCTTCAAGGTATAGTCCCGCGTCGCCGCCGTCGCGCTGCTGGCTCCATCATCATAGAGCGGCCGTACGCCGGAATAGGTCCAGACGATATCGTCCTGCGTCACCGGTTTCTTGAAATACTTGGTTGCGAACTCGCATAGGTATTTCTGCTCGGCCTCGGTGCAGACCGGAGGGTCCGACGGGTCCGAATGGTCCTGATCCGTCGTTCCGATCAGGGTAAAATCCTGCTCATAAGGAATGGCAAAAATGATACGGCCATCTTCGCCTTGGAAGAAGTAACACTTGTCGTGATCGTAGAGCTTCTTTGTCACGATATGACTACCGCGCACCAGACGAACCCCCTCGCGCGAGTTCACTCGGATCTTGGTTTGGATAATGTCCCCGACCCACGGGCCGCCTGCATTGATCAGCATTCTCGCCCGGATCACTTGGCTTTCCCCAGTCGCCCTGTCGCGGATGGTGACATGCCACAACTCGTCGACGCGTTCAGCCGAGACAACTTCGGTCCGAACCATGATCCGCGCACCACGGGATTCGGCGTCACGCGCATTGAGCACCACCAGCCGCGCATCTTCGATCCAGCAGTCCGAGTATTCATAGGCTGTTTCGAACTTGCCCTGCAAAGGACCACCTTCCGGAGCGCTGCGCAGATCAAGCGATTGCGTTCCCGGCAAAATTTTACGCCCGCCGAGGTTGTCGTACATGAACAGACCCAGACGGATCAGCCACGCGGGGCGACGCCCGCGCATCCAAGGCATGACGGTGCTGAGCAGCTTCGATGTAGGCGTCTCAGAATCAAAGCGCATGTCCTTGTGATAGGGCAGCACAAAGCGCATCGGCCAACTGATATGAGGCATGGCGCGCAACAGCGTCTCGCGCTCGATCAGCGCCTCGCGCACCAAGCGGATCTCAAAATACTCCAGATAGCGCAGACCACCATGAAACAGTTTGGTCGAGGCTGATGACGTTGCCGATGCGAGATCATTCATCTCGGCCAAGGTGACAGACAGACCCCGGCCTGCCGCATCCCGCGCGATGCCGCATCCGTTGATCCCACCGCCGATGATGAACAGGTCGCTGATCTGATCGTCCTTCGCTTGCATGGCTTGTGATTCCCTATCCAATCTGGTTGCGCGCATTAATCAGAACTACATTCGTGTAATCAATGTTTATGTTCGTTTATTTTCGTTTTGCAACACAACTATGAAAATTCTGCATGGCCGCTTGCTTATTTTGGCCAAAAGAAGAAAAACGAAAGCACATCATCTGAATGGGATCCCACATGTCGCTCTCTTTCCGCCAATCCGACATTCTTGAGATCGCCAGCACCGAGGGCCGCGTTACGGTTGATGTTCTGGCCGAGCGGTTTGGCGTGACGGTCCAGACTATCCGCCGGGACTTGTCCGAGCTGGCCGATGCCGGCAAGCTGGACCGCGTCCATGGCGGGGCTGTCCTGCGCTCCGGCGTCTCCAACATCGGGTATGAGGACCGCCGTACCCTGAATGCAGACGCAAAGACCCGAATGGCGAAGGCCTGCGCCAATGACATTCCGGACGGCGCGTCGGTCTTCATGAATATCGGCACCTCAACCGAGGCTGTGGCGCGGCATATGCTGAACCACAAAGACCTTATGGTGGTTACGAACAATACGAATGTCGCCAATATTCTCGCCGAAAACCCCGATTGTGAGATTGTTGTGGCTGGTGGTGTCCTGCGCCGCTCGGACGGAGGGCTGGTGGGCAATCTTACCGTCTCGACCATCCGTCAGTTCAAGTTCGACTATGCGGTGATCGGCTGTTCCGCGCTGGACCCCGATGGTGATCTGCTGGATTTCGACTTTCAGGAAGTCCATGTCAGCCAGACGATCATCGCGCAGGCCCGGCGCACTCTACTGGTGGCCGATCACTCAAAATTCCAGCGACTTGCCCCTGCCCGCATCACCTCGCTGGCCGAGATTGATGGCTTCTACACCGATCAGCCGCTTACCTCCGACCTCGCGGCGAAATGTGCAGGATGGGGCACAGGGCTGATCGTCTGTCCTGCCTGATCCACCCCTCCTCGGGTTCGGAAACGTCAGGTCCTAACACAAAGTCATTGACGAGACAGGGGCCTACGTCTGAGGATGAGACAACCTTCCCAACAGGAGGCATCGAGCATGGGACTTTTGGGGCAGCCGCTAGGCTACTACGACTATCTGACATTCGCGGCATTGATCCTGCTTCTGGCAGCGGTGATGGCGCTGTTTCTTTTCCTTATGGGGCTGCCCGGACGGATCGCGATCAAGCGTAATCATCCACATGCCGAAGCCGTCAAGATCATGGGATGGATGGGTTTTTTGGCCGTTGTCCCGTGGGTTCATGCTTTTATGTGGGCGTTCCACGATGGTGTTACGGTCGACATGCGCCGCGGTCCGGACGAGGAGAAAGACGCCATCCGCAAGGATATCGAACGCCTCGGTGGTACGGTTAAAGAAGAATACCAGGCTGCGCCCGACGAGACACAGAAAAGCTAAGGCCAAAGGAAACACTCAGACATGTTCGTCGCCCTCGGCATTACGCTGTTCTACATCATTTTCGTCTGGTTCATCTTCTTCAAGATGGAGTGGCTCAAGTTCAACATTGCCTGGGGGATTGTGTCCTTCTGGGTAGGGGCGCATTTGCTGCTGATCTTCCTCGTCGCGCTGCGTTTCTTTCAGCCCTTCTCGGTCGACAGCCATGTGGTGCGGTCCACGATTCAAATCGTGCCAAAATTGACGCAGCCGACGATTCTGACCGAAGTCTTAGTCGAGCCGAACACGCAAATCACAAAGGGCGACCCGCTCTATCGTTTTGACGATACCGTGTTTTCGCTGGCCGTCGACAATGCCAAGGCGCAACTGGTCGCCGCAGAGCAGAATGCCAAAATTCTGGAACAGGATGTTGTGGCCTCGACCGAAGCTGTGGAGCGTGCCAACGCGCAGCTTGCCTATGCGCTCACCCAGCAGGCCCGGTATGAGAACCTCGTCCCCGCAGGCGGGGCGCGTCAGGATGAGCTGGATCGCTGGAACGAACAGGTGGCCGAGGATACAGCCTCGGTCAAACAGGCGGAAGCCAATCTTGAGAAAGCAAAGCTGGCGCAGGCGTCACAGATTGACGGCGTAAACACGGGCATCCTCCAAGCACAGGCGCAGCTGTCCGAGGCCCAGTATTTTCTGGATAACACCACGATCTATGCCCCGGAAAACGGCATGATCGTCTCACAACAGGCCCGTCCGGGTTTAGTGGTGGGTGACATTCGTTTGGGAGCGATAGCCAGTTTCGTCACCGAAGACAGCCCCTATCTTTTGGCAACCTTCCGCCAGCAGAACCTGAAATTTGTTGAAGTAGGCCAAGAGGTTGAAGTCGCCTTGGACCTCTATCCCGGTGAAATCCTAACCGGCAAGGTCGAAGCGATCTGGTGGGCCACCCGTCAGGGTCAGTACCTGCCCTCAGGCCGCCTGCCCGGTTTTGAGCTGCCCAAGCTACCCGGTCGAATTGCTGTACAGATCACCGTCGATCTGCCTGAAGAGCACATCCTGCCCGCTGGCGGTCATGCCGCCGTGGCGATCTACACCGGTCAGGGCAAAAGCTTTGAGTTTCTGCGGCGCATCAACATCCGCCTGTATTCCTTCGCCAATTTCATTCGACCGCTGGACATTTGAGGACGCGTATCATGACACGGGCCACCCCCTTTCGACACTTGATGGGAACAGCCCTCTGCGCCGCGTTTCTGGTAGCCTGCGCGCCAGTTGGTCCGGATTTCGTGCGCCCGAACTCTCCGGTCGTGAAACAGTGGATTGAGGTGAACAGCCCCAGCACCGGGCAAAGCGGCCTGACCTCACGCAGCGCGCCGGTGGTGAAATGGTGGGAGACATTCAATGACCCCACCCTCAACAAACTGATCGCCGAGGCCTATGCCCAGAACCTGTCTTTGCAGGTCGCTGGCGCGCGGGTCCTGCAGGCACGGGCGCAGTTGGGTATCGCCTTTGGCGAGTTGTATCCGCAATCGCAGGTCCTAGGGGCCTCAACCGAGCGGCGACAGATCAGCGACAATCTCGGACCCATCGCCGATATCAACCGGATCATTCCGCTAGATACCGAATTCTCGACCTCTCAGGCCGGGTTTGATGCGCAGTGGGAATTGGACGTCTGGGGCGCGCAACGGCGTGGTGTTCAGGCGGCGCGATCGAATTTGGCGTTGCAGGTGGCGAATTATGATGACGCGCTGGTGACGCTAACGGGCGATGTCGCAGCGCTCTATGTCAATATCCGCGCCTTGCAGGAGTCGCTGGGCGTTGCGCGGGAGAACATCAAGCTACAGCAGGAATCGGCAGACCTGACCCAGTTACGGTTCAACAACGGTATCACGACCGAGTTGGACGTTCAGGAATCCACTGCTCTGCTGAACAACACCAAGGCCCTGGTGCCCGAGCTTGAGAGCGATCTGCAGCAAACCAAGAATGCTCTGGCCGTTTTGCTGGGGACCACCCCGTCACGCATGTCCAGCCTTCTGGGGAATTCCGGTCGCATCCCCTCGGCCCGGTCCAACGTCGCGGTTGGTGTCCCGGCTGAGCTGCTGCGTCGTCGTCCGGACGTGAGAGCCGCCGAATTGGCCGCAGCCACACAATCGGCCGAGGTTGGCATTGCCATGGCGGATCTCTATCCGCAGTTCATTCTGTCCGGCTCGGTTGGGTTGCAAGCCTCGGGCGGGCGGAACTTGTTTAGTTCGAACAGCACAACGGGCCTTGCAAGTGCGGGCGTCGTTTGGAACGTGCTGAATTATGGTCGCATCAAGAACAACGTCCGGGCGCAGGATGCCGCCTATCAGGCGCTGATCGCCAACTATCAGAACACCGTTCTGACCGCTTATTCCGAGGTCGAAAGCGCCATGGTTGCCTATGCGCAGGCGCGCAAGCAGGTCGGGTTCTATCAGCAAAGCGTCGATGCCTCGCGCAAGGCAGCAGAAATCGCCGTCAATCAGTACACCGACGGGATCGCCGATTACTCCCGAATATTGAACACGCAGACCGCCCTGTTGCGCTCTCAGGCAAATCTGATCGAGGCGCGTCAACAGGTCTCCAGCAATCTCGTCGCCGTTTACAAAGGCCTTGGCGGCGGTTGGCAAATTCGCGAGAACAGAGAGTTCCTGCCAGATACCGTTCTGGCCGAGATGGCTTACCGCACCGATTGGGGCGATCTGCTGCAGGAAACACCAACCCGCGCCAGCCTGAACTAGAGCGTTTCGGGTTTCACTTAAATCAATGGGCGACGCCAATGTCCCGAGAATGCCGGAGGCATGGTAGGGTATTGGCGTCTCAAACTAAGCCCGAAACGCTCGCGCTATTTGGTTAGGCCCCTTAGGCCGCCCGAAATCAGGATGTTCACCTCATAGAGGATACGCGGCGCGGCAAGCCCTCCGGGGCTGGCGAGATAGTTCGGGCTCCACTCCGGATCGAACTTCTGTTTGAACGCGCGCAGCCCTTCGAAGTGATAGAATTGCTCACCATGTTCATAGACGAACCCGCCAATCCGGTTCCAAAGGGAGGCAAGCTGACGGTTCTCGATCCCCGAAAACGGCGCCGCGCCAAGTGAGAACCAGTGGAACCCCTGCTCGGCCCCCCAGGACATCATCTCGGCAAACAAGGCATCCATGACAAAGCTGGGGCTGTCCGGCTCGTACCGCATCAGATCCAGCGAAAGCTCGGACTTTCGCCCACCTTGAAACAGGTTGGCGAAAGCCATGATCTGACCGGTTTCTCCGTTCCGCAACACGGCGTGGTCGAAGTAGGACAGGTATTCATCGTCAAAACCACCCAAGGCGAACCCTTTCTCCGCCCCTGCTTTTTGCTCCAGCCAGTGATCGGAGATCGCCCTCAGTTCCGGCAGAATGGGCGCAAGGTCTTCCTTTGGAATGATCTCGAACACATAGCCTTCCCGCTCGGCTCGGTTCTTGGCCTGACGGAAGCGTTTGCGGGATTTGCCGTCCAGTGAGAAGTCTTTCAACGGTACGCGCGCGACTTCTCCGATCTTGAGGATCGACAGGCCGAGGTCCAGAAACGTCGGCAGGTATTTGGTCGAGACGCTGTAGAAAGCGCAAAGCTTGCCTTCTCGATCCGCCATTTCACGCAGTTGCCAGATCAGTTGCTTGCCAGCCGCTTCATCGCCCACAGGCTCACCCTTTGAGATGATGGCATTGCCCGTGTCGGCATAGGCGATGAACGCAGACTCATCAGGTGCAATCAGGAATTGCTTGTCACCGGTCAGGGAAATCTGAGCCTCTGTATCTTCGCTCTCCATGACCAAACGTTCGACGCATTCGGGTATTTCCGTCCGCACAGGCACCGGAATCTCGCGACCGAACAAGGAAGTGACGGCCGCAATTCCAAGGATCAACGCCACTACAAGGCTAGAGCGCAGGAATCGGGAGGCATCGCCATTCCAAGCGAACTCCCACCACAGCGCGTTCTGGTATTGTACGTGGGAATAGGCAAAGAGGCCGATCCAGAAAATAACGGCCAGCAGCGCCACAACACTGACCAGCCAGGGGATGTTCAACCGGAAGATCGACGCGCCGCTAACACGGTAGAACGCACCACGGAACAGCGCCAAAACGGCGATCGTGGCCAACATGCCCAACGCCTCATGCGTATCCAAACCCTTGGCCAGAGACGCGGCGAAGCCCGCGACCATCAACAGCATTGCGACCACCCACGCGCGGTAGAGCTTGCGGAACAGCCCGCGCGACACAAGCAGCAGCAGAACACCCACGGCGCTGCCGGCCAGATGCGAGGCCTCGACAAAGGACAAGGGCAAAACCTCGCGCAACGCGCCGAGGCTTTTGCTGTCCGTCGGCAACGCGCCCGAGACCAGCAGGATGATCCCAGCAACCGCAGTCACCCCGGCGGCAACCATCGGCACAATGGGGCGAATGGCGCGGTACACCCATGTCCCCGCCCCGATAATCCTGTGGCGTTGCGTCAGCGCCGAGGCAACAGCGATAGACAGACTGGCGATGGCGAACGGCAGGAACGTGTAAACGACGCGGTAAAGCAGCAGCGCCGCAATGACATCCGATCGACCCGAGGCCCCCAGCCCTGCGATCAGCGTCGCTTCAAACACCCCGATACCACCAGGCGCATGGCTGACGATCCCAACGGCAATCGCGGCGATGAAGATGGTGAAGAAATACGGATACCCAACCCCAAGGTCGTCCGGCATCAGCACGTAAAGAACCATGGAGGCCCCGGCCAGATCGCCAATCGCCGCCAGTGTCAAACAAGAGGCCAGCTTGCCGCCAGGCAGTTGGAAGCCGATCCCCAGAACCTCTAACCGACGCCCACCGGTGGAGAGCCAGACAAAAACGGTGATCAATGCGCCAAGCAGACCCAACCCGATGACGGTCTCAACCGTCGCGCTGATTGGCAGCGCGTTTGAAATGCCGTCAGGGTGAAAGGTCAAAAGCAAGCCGAGGACCAAAACCAGCCCCGTCCAGAACGCCACCCAGGACGTGGCGATGACCCCTGCAACGCGGCTTAGATCAAGGCCCAGAGACGCGTATATCCGATATCGGATGGCCGTTCCGGTGATGTATGAAAAGCCCAGACAATTGGAAACCGCGTAGCCACTGGCTCCGGCCATCCCGGCGACCGGCAGAGGGACCTCCCCGTCTGCCACGCTTTGCACGGCGAAGACATCGTATAGAGACAGAGAAAAGAAACTGACCGCCGTCCAACACAGAGCATAAAACATCACGCGCCAAGACGTTTCCGAGATATCCGCCTGAACGTCTGCCCATTTCACATGAGAAGACAGCTCATGCAGAACCGTCAATGCAATCAGGGTGACAAAGATCGGGATGGCGATGCGGACCCATGGCTTCTCAAGGAATGCGGTGATCTTTTCGGCCAATTGCACGGCCCGTGGTTCGTGCTGCTGAGTGGTCATATTCGATAAATCCCGCCTGTATCCCCGCCGACTGTCGCACAATTTCCGTGGCCGACAAAGCGTAACGGCCCGTTTCACGCAGCGTTTTCAGAACCTTCCCTTGCGCGTGGACAGAAGAAGGTTCGTCTCAGACCGGGTGATCCCTTCCATACGGCGGATCTGGAACAAGACCTCGTCGAGTTCGGCCAGCGTGTCCGTGCCGATTTCAGCGATCAGGTCCCAGCTTCCATTTGTGGAATGCACAGCGCGCACCTGCCGTAGCGCTCCGATCCGGGCCATTGTACGTTCGGTCCCGCGCCCCTCGATCTCAAGCATCATCAGACCCCTGACCGGGCTTTGCGCCACGTCGCGCTTTGTCTGAACGGTAAAACCCACGATCTCGCCCGATTGTTTGAGGCGCTGCAGCCGACTGCGCACAGTGGTACGCGTGACGCCAAGCGTCTCGGCCAGCTCAGACAGTGACGCCCTCGCATCCCGATGCAGCGCGCTGAGCAACCTGTTATCCAAATCGTCCATGACTAGCTTCCTTTTCGGATACTCATCTTTCTTATTGAGCAATTTGCTCTCTTCACGCAAGACAGACTGTCACGTTACATGAAGCATATGGATACGAAGAACATAATTTTAGTTGGCGCCCCCATGGACGCGGGCAAGCGTCGGCAGGGTTGCCGAATGGGGCCGGATGCCTACCGCGTGGCCGGGCTGGATCGCGCCCTTGCGGATCTTGGTCATACGGTGATCGACTACGGAGATGTCGCCCCGGATGCGGTCGAGACCCCGGACCACGCCCACCTTTTCGCCCTGCCCGAGTGCATCGGGTGGACGCAGGCTTTGGCCCGAGTCGCTGCCGAAGTCTCGCCCCAAGGTGTGCCAATCTTCATGGGCGGCGATCATGCCTTGTCGATGGGAACCGTGGCGGGAATGGCGGATCATGCACAGCGCATCGACCGGCCTTTGTTCGTTCTTTGGCTGGACGCCCATAGCGATTTTCACACCCCCGGAAGTACCGACAGCGGCAACCTGCATGGAACACCTGTCGCCTACTTCACTGGCCAGCCCGGCTTCGAGGATTTTCCGCCGCTGCCTGCCGTGGTTCCAACCAATCGCGTTGGAATGATCGGGTTGCGTTCGGTCGATCCCGCTGAACGCGCCTCGCTTGAGAAGAACCACGCCATGCTGGCCGATATGCGCAGCATTGACGAACATGGGATCAAAGCCCCGCTCATGGCCTTTCTGGACCGCGTGAGGGCTGAGAACGGCATCCTTCACGTGTCACTGGATGTCGACTTCCTCGACCCCGCGATCGCGCCGGCTGTTGGGACAACCGTGCCCGGAGGTGCCACCGAACGCGAGGCCCATTTGGTCATGGAGCTTTTGCATGAAAGCGGGCTGGTCTGCTCCCTCGATCTGGTCGAGTTGAACCCCTTTCTGGATGAACGCGGACGCACCGCAAAACTCATGGTCGACTTGGCCGCATCCCTGATGGGACGCCGGATCTTTGACCGCCCCACTCGGAGTTTCTGATGACTGTACCCTCAGATAAGGCCCTGGTGCCCTTTGTTTCCGTCGACAACATGATGCGGCTGGTTCACCATGTCGGCGTCGAAAAGATGATCATAAGGATCGCTGAGCAGATCGAGGCCGATTTCAAACGCTGGGAAAGCTTCGACAAGACCCCTCGGATTCCGGCCCACTCCCCGCATGGTGTAATCGAACTCATGCCTACTTCAGATGGTGAGGCCTACGGGTTCAAATACGTCAATGGCCATCCGAAGAACACCTCTGAAGGTCTGCAAACAGTAACGGCCTTTGGACTGCTCGCGGATGTCTACACGGGCTACCCGACCCTTCTGACCGAGATGACCATCCTAACCGCCCTACGGACGGCGGCGACATCAGCTCTGGTCGGTCGGTATCTGGCCCCCAAGGGTGCCACCACCATGGCCATGATCGGCAACGGCGCGCAGTCCGAATTCCAATGCTTGGCCTTCAAAGCCATGTGCGGTATCGACACCGTGCGGCTGTATGATACCGACCCGAACGCCACCGCCAAATGCGCAGCCAATTTGCAAGGCAAAGGCCTGAACGTAGTGCCCTGCAAAACCGCCGAAGAGGCGATCGAGGGCGCGCAGATCATCACCACCTGCACCGCGGACAAGAAATATGCCACGATCCTGACCGACAACATGGTCGGTCCCGGCGTCCACATCAACGCGATTGGCGGCGATTGCCCCGGCAAAACCGAGTTGCATCGCGACATCCTTCTGCGCTCGGAGATATTCGTGGAATACCCCGAGCAGACGCGGATCGAGGGCGAAATTCAGGCTTTGGAAGATGATCATCCCGTCACCGAACTGTGGCAGGTCATGACCGGTCAGGCGCGAGGCCGAACAGACGACAAGCAGATCACGCTGTTCGACAGTGTCGGTTTCGCAATTGAGGACTTCTCGGCTCTGCGCGTCATCAAGAGCGCAGTCGCAGAGACTGACTTCTTCGAGCCGTTGGACATGCTGGCCGACCCTGACGATCCCCGCGATCTGTTCGGGATGCTCATGCGCGCCGGCTAACCCGCTTCCGATCCCGCACCGGGTCTGTGTCGAATTGGGGGCTCTGCCCCCGCCGCCCGTTCCGGGCGACTCCCCCGGGATATTTTTAGCCAGATGAAGAAACGGATCGTTAACCTAGATTCGGTATTCGTCTTGTGCGGTACAGGCGGGGACGCCGATGACCGCGCCAGGTGAAGCTCTCCGACGTTGATGTTGGAGAGCGGATCCCTGCTTCATCTGGCTAAAAATATCCCGGAGCGCGAGGCAGAGCCTCGCAAACTCCTAGCCAGCCAAAGACGGCAAGTAGAGAACGATGCCCGGAAATGCCACAAGCAGCGCAATGGTGGCCGCGTCTGCCAGGAAGAACGGGGTGACCCCCTTGAAGACATCCTGAACACTCAGGTCTGGCCGGACCCCGGCAACCACAAAGCAGTTCAGACCGATGGGCGGCGTGATCAGGCAGAATTCGGCCATTTTTACCACCAAAATCCCAAACCAGATCGCACACATCGGGCCGGACATGCCAAAGGCGCTGTCCGCGGCGCTGACGGTTTCCCCTCCGTTCAGGGCCATGACAGCGGGGTACACGACGGGCAGTGTCAACAGCAGCATCCCGATGGCATCCATGAACATACCCAACACCGCGTAAGCCAGAAGGATGCAGATCAGGATCAGCATCGGCGACATCTCAAGCGAGGTGATCCAATCCGAGAATGCGCCTGGAAGGTCTGCAAAGCCCAGGAACCGCACGTAGATCAGCACGCCCCAGATGATCGAGAAAATCATGGCCGTCAGCTTGGCTGTCTCTAACAGAGCCGATTTGAACTCGGGCCAGCGCATGCCATGAACCAGGGCGAAACAGAAGACGATGAACGCGCCTATGGCTCCGCCTTCGGTTGGGGTACCCCACGCCTTGTCGCCGAACGGGTTGTAGACGAAACAGATGATGATCAGGATGACGGCAACGATCGGGATCGCCCCGGGCAGCGCTTGGAACCGCTGTTTCCAAGTAAAACCGGTGACCGGAGGGCCAACGGATTTGAACACAACCGCGATGCCGACAATGAGCAAACCGTAGATCACGGCAGAAAACGCTCCGGGAATGAAACCGGCCAGTAGCAGCTTGCCGACGTCCTGTTCGACGATGATGGCATAGATCACGAGGATGGCTGATGGCGGGATCAGCGAGGCCAGCGTCCCGCCAGCTGCAACGACGCCCGCGGCGAAGCGCTTGTTGTAGCCGACGCTCAGCATTTCGGGAATCGCGATACGGGCAAACACGGCCGAGGTGGCGACCGAGGCGCCAGAGACGGCAGCAAACCCTGCCGTGGCGAATATGGTGGAGACCGCTAGGCCTCCAGGAACCCAGGCGATCCAGCGTTTGGCCGCTTCGAAGAGGGCACGTGTCAAGCCCGCGTAGTAGGCGAGGTATCCGATCAGGATGAAGGTCGGAATCAGGCTGAGCGTATGGGCGGCGACTTTGGAATGCGGCACCTGCCCCGCCGTCTTGACGGCAACAGTGAGAGCCTTGCCAAATCGGTCGGGATCGTACCCGAACTTGGCCCAGAATATCCAAACCAAGCCGAACAACCCAGCCAGACCTGCAGCAAAGGCCACGCGCATGCCTGTGACAACAAGGACCAGCAGCCCAGCCGTCACCCAAAGGCCGATGTCAATCGTGTCCATCTGTTAATCCTGCCCTTCGAACTGCTCTGCCTCTGCGGCAGCCTGTGCGGCGGCGTCTTGGATCAAGGGCACCGCCACGGGTGCCTCAAGCCCCAGAACGAACGCGCGGCCATAGCCCCAGATCTGCAACACCAGACGGAGTGACAAGACCGAGAACGCCACCGGGGCCAGCAGTTTCGCGGGCCAAAGCGGGATGCCGATGTCGATTGAGCTGTCGCGGCTCCACATTGGTGCGCCGAAATCAAAGGATCGGTCGAAATGGGACCAGCTGCCCCAGACCAATGCCAGCATCAGGACAAGGATCAGGATTACCGAGATCAGCTCGAACAACCACAGCGCCCGTCCGTGCAGACGCGAGATCACAATGTCCATCCGGATATGGCCGCCATCGCGCTGCACGTAAGAGATGCCGAGAAAGGCGATCAGTGGCATCGCCTGTTCAATCCAGTCCACATAGCCCGGCAACGGCGCGTTTATCGCGTTGCGGCCGCTGACCGAGACGACGGCCAGGACCATCAGTCCAAAGACGGCTATTCCGCTGATCAAGGCGAGAGCCCGCTCTAACTTCAGCAAGTGCTGATCGATCTGGCTGAGGCGACTGCCATCCTCCAGCACCGTGGCCTGTCCCGCCATTCCGGTGATCCCCTTTGTCAAGAAAGGCCGGGCGCTAGGACGCGCCCGGCGTATGCGATCAGTTGCCGCCGCGCTGTTGCGTCAGCGTAGTCTGAACCAAATCGTAGAGGTCCTGCGCTGGTAGGCCCTGCGCGCTCATATCCGCAATCCACTGTTCGCGGATCGGATCGGCGGCCTTGGCGCGGAACTCTTCAATGACCGCGTCGTCGATCATTACCTTCTGCACACCCTTTTCTTCCAGGACGCTATCCCATTGCTCCAGAAGTCCAGCATAGTTGGCCAGATAGTGCGCAATGGCCTCGTCAATCGAGCTATCAAGCGCTTCGCGGTGCTCAGGCGACAGCGCTTCATACGCGTCGATATTCGCAACCACCGGGCAATTCACGGTGCCGGGGTTGAGGTTTGCCGTCCACCAATCCGCTTCATTGATCGTGCCAAAGGACAGGTGCGCGTGCTGCGCGAAGGCGACGGTATCGACCACACCCGATTCCATGGCGTTGAACGCTTCAGTCGCAGGGACCGAGGTTGGGACACCGCCCACGGCCTCGAACGCTTTGCCCAGACCACCTGTTGCGCGGACGCGCATTCCTTCGAACGCGGCCAGATTATCGCGTGGATCGCCGGTGCCGACCAGATTGTACTGAGGCATGGGCGAGGTCATCAGAATGCGCGCATTCCATTGCGCCATCTCATCAGCCACCGCCGGGTGATCATAGACCGCATGGCTGACGGCAACCTCTTCTTCCAGATTGTTCACGCCCAGAAACGGCAGCTCCAGCACCGTAATCGCGCGGTTCTTGTCGCGGTGATAGCCCGCACAGAACTGCGCAATCTCGAATGCGCCGATCTCGATCCCGTCCAGATTCTCGCGCGGTTTCGACAGGCCGCCATAGCTGACATTGATCGTGAACTCTCCGCCGGTTTTTTCCGAGACCAGTTCGGCCAGTTTTTCGACATGTTCGGTAAAGGCGCGGCGCTTGCCCCAGACCGAAGCGTTCCATTCGGTGGCTGCGGCCTCGGACACGAACGCAACGCCAAGGGCGGCGACGGCGGCACCGCTCAGCATCTTTTTCATAATATCTTCTCCCTTTGATGCGCCCCCTCCCGAGGCGCTTGGAAAGATGCTAGCGCCAACATGTATATGTGCCAACCCCTGCTTCCTAGTAGGTGATTTTCAAGCACATCTTTTCACTCTTGTTGTTCGACGACATAGCTGCGGATCACCACGGAAACACCCCTCATGGGCCGACCAAAAAATTTACAATTTTAATGTTGTTTTTTAACGTTAATTTTCAGCTCAGCAAAATTTTTTTACTTATTTACTTCGCTCAGAAAAATTTCTTTACAAACAAATCCAAGGAATACGGCAATTTATTTCATTATTTTCTGAACCCGGCCATACTTCGATTGGGGAGGAACGGGATCGACAATGCTCAAATAACGGGCAAGAGACGTCCCATAGTTATCCAGCCTAGAGGGAGGAGCCTCAACATGACCACCGCTGCCCAGGCAGATGCCAAGACCTATCCGCCAACCGCAGAGACCGTTGAGCGGGCGCATGTCGATGCCGCGAAATATGAAGAGATGTATGCCGCATCGGTTAGCGACCCGGACGCGTTCTGGGGCGAACACGGCAAGCGGATCGACTGGATCAAGCCCTTTACGCAGGTCAAGGATGTCAATTACGACTTCGGCTCGGTTAAGATCAACTGGTATGCCGATGGTACTCTGAACGTCTCGGCCAACTGCCTGGATCGCCATCTGGAAACGCGCGGCGATCAGACTGCAATCATCTGGGAGCCGGATGATCCAAATGATGCTGCCCAGCACATCACCTATGCCGAGTTGCACCGCCGCACCTGTCGCATGGCCAATATTCTGGAATCCATGGGCGTGCGCAAAGGTGATCGCGTCATTATTTATCTGCCGATGATCCCCGAGGCCGCCTATGCAATGCTGGCCTGCGCGCGCATCGGAGCGATTCACTCGATCGTTTTTGCAGGCTTCTCGCCTGACGCTCTGGCGGCCCGTGTTAACGGTTGCGACGCCAAAGTCGTCATCACCGCAGATGAAGCCCCGCGCGGTGGCCGTAAAACACCGCTGAAATCGAACGCAGACGCGGCGCTGCTGCACTGCAAGGACAGCGTGAAATGCCTGGTCGTCAAACGCACGGGTGGTCAGACCACTTGGATTGATGGACGTGACTACGACTACAACGAAATGGCGCTTGAGGCCGATGACTATTGCGCCCCAGCCGAGATGAGCGCGGAAGACCCGCTGTTCATTCTTTACACGTCGGGTTCGACCGGCCAGCCCAAGGGTGTGGTTCACACTACCGGCGGCTATCTGGTCTATGCCGCAATGACCCATGAGATCACCTTCGACTATCATGAAGGCGATGTGTACTGGTGTACGGCAGACGTGGGTTGGGTCACTGGCCACAGCTATATCGTTTATGGTCCGCTGGCCAATGGTGCCACAACCCTGATGTTCGAAGGCGTGCCGACCTACCCGGATGCAGGCCGCTTCTGGGAAGTTTGCGCCAAGCACAAGGTCAACCAGTTCTACACGGCCCCAACCGCGATCCGAGCCCTGATGGGACAGGGAAGTGGGTGGGTCGAAAAACACGACCTCAGCGACCTCAAAGTTCTGGGCACCGTGGGTGAGCCAATTAACCCGGAAGCTTGGAACTGGTACAATGAGGTTGTCGGCAAGGGAAAATGCCCGATCGTCGATACGTGGTGGCAGACTGAAACCGGCGGTCACCTGATGACCCCCCTGCCCGGCGCACATGCGATGAAGCCCGGCTCGGCGATGAAACCGTTCTTTGGCATCGAGCCAGTGGTTTTGGACCCGCAATCTGGCGTCGAGATCGAAGGCAACGGTGTCGAAGGTGTACTGTGCATCAAGGACAGCTGGCCCGGCCAGATGCGCACCGTATGGGGCGATCATGAACGGTTCGAAAAGACCTATTTCTCGGACTACAAAGGCTACTACTTCACCGGTGACGGCTGCCGTCGCGACGAAGGTGGTGACTACTGGATCACTGGCCGAGTCGATGACGTGATCAACGTCTCGGGCCACCGTATGGGCACTGCCGAAGTCGAAAGCGCGCTGGTAGCGCATGCAGCAGTGGCCGAGGCCGCCGTTGTGGGCTATCCCCATGAAATCAAAGGACAAGGCATCTATTGTTATGTCACTTTGATGAATGACCGTGAGCCTTCGGATGAGCTGCTCAAAGAGCTGCGCACATGGGTTCGCACCGAGATTGGCCCGATCGCCTCGCCCGACGTCATTCAGTGGTCCCCAGGTCTGCCCAAAACACGCTCGGGCAAGATCATGCGCCGTATCCTGCGCAAGATCGCCGAAAACGACTTTGGCTCGCTGGGCGATACGTCCACTCTGGCCGATCCGTCGGTCGTCGACGACCTGATTGCAAACCGAGCGAATAAGTGAGGGCATGATGGACGCTGCGACCATGACAACTCCTGCTGTTCTCATCCTTCTCGGCCCTCCGGGCGCCGGGAAGGGCACTCAGGCGCGCATGCTGGAAGACAAGTTCGGGCTAGTGCAACTCAGCACCGGTGACCTTCTGCGTGCGGCTGTTGCTGCAGGCACCGATGCCGGAAAGGCGGCGAAAGCCGTGATGGAGGCCGGCGAGCTGGTCAGCGACCAGATCGTCATCGACATCCTGCGCGATCGCATGGCGGAACCCGACTGTGCCAAAGGGGTCATTCTCGATGGCTTCCCCCGCACCACCGTTCAGGCCGAGGCGCTGGATGGTCTTCTGGCGGAAAAGGACCAGAAGATCAGCGCCGCGATCAGCCTTGAGGTTGAGGATGCGGAAATGGTGATCCGGATCTCGGGCCGCTACACCTGCGCCGGCTGCGGTGAAGGCTACCATGACACGTTCAAGAAACCGTCGGTCGACGGCACTTGCGACAATTGCGGTGGGACCGAGTTCAAGCGCCGGGCAGATGACAACGCGGAAACCGTTGCCTCACGCCTGAGTGCCTATCACGCACAGACAGCCCCACTGATCACCTATTACGACGGTCAGAGCGTTCTGAAGCGGACGAACGCCATGGGCAAGATTGAAGACATCGCGCGCGACCTGGAGGACATCGTCGCCAGCGCGGTGAACTAAGGGAGGGAGACAGGCCGTAAGGCCTTGATCCTTAAACAGAATACTTCGATGCACCGCCTTGGCGGAACAGAGGAGTTTTGTCAGATGCCACGGGGTATCTGTCACATTCGAGAAGCGGTCCGGCGCGCTGGAGGAACGAAGCAAAGGACCGCCCAACGAGGAAGCGAAGGAGGAACCCGCAATGGCGGATCAATCTACCAACTCCGCGCAGACTGCCGAAGCCGATAAGGGCTATTGGCAGGCCAACCTGCGCCTCATCTACATCAGCCTCGCGATCTGGGCGCTGGTGTCGTTTGGATTCGGCATCCTGCTGCGTCCGCTGCTGTCCGGCATATCTGTTGGCGGTACTGATCTGGGCTTTTGGTTCGCTCAGCAGGGATCAATCTTGGTCTTTCTGGTGCTGATCTTCAACTACGCCTGGCGCATGAACAAGCTAGACGCCGAACACGGCGTAGACGAAGAGTAAGGGAGAGCGGGGACAATGGATCAGTTTACCATCAACCTGCTGTTTGTTGGCGCGAGTTTTGCGCTATACATCGGCATCGCGATCTGGGCCCGTGCGGGTTCCACATCTGAATTCTACGCTGCTGGTCGCGGCGTTCACCCGGTCACCAACGGTATGGCGACAGCGGCGGACTGGATGTCTGCGGCCTCGTTCATCTCGATGGCGGGCCTCATCGCCTTTACCGGCTATGACAACTCGACCTTCCTGATGGGTTGGACCGGTGGCTACGTGCTGCTGGCTCTGCTGCTTGCGCCCTACCTGCGTAAGTTCGGTAAATACACCGTCTCGGAATTCATCGGCGACCGTTTCTACAGCCAGACTGCACGCGTCGTTGCCGTGATCTGCCTGATCGTTGCGTCGGTGACCTACGTGATCGGTCAGATGACCGGCGTTGGCGTAGCCTTTGGCCGCTTCCTTGAGGTTTCGAACACTTCCGGTCTGCTGATCGGTGCTTGTGTCGTGTTTGCATACGCGGTGTTTGGCGGGATGAAGGGTGTGACCTACACCCAGGTTGCTCAGTACTGCGTGCTGATCACAGCCTACACCATCCCGGCGATCTTCATCTCGCTGCAGCTGACCGGCACTCCGATCCCGGCGCTGGGTCTGTTCGGTGACACCGCAAGCGGTGAGCCTCTGCTGACCAAGCTGGACGCCATCGTGACCGAGCTGGGCTTCAACGAATACACGGCCCACCACTCGAACACGCTGAATATGGTTCTGTTCACGCTGTCGCTGATGATCGGTACTGCGGGTCTGCCGCACGTCATCATGCGCTTCTTTACCGTTCCGAAAGTGTCTGACGCACGTTGGTCGGCGGGTTGGACGCTGGTCTTCATCGCGCTGCTGTACCTGACCGCCCCTGCGGTTGGCGCAATGGCCCGTCTGAACATCACCGACATGATGTGGCCCAATGGTGGCATCGAAGGTGGCGCAGTCTCGGTCGAGGAAATTGACAACGATCCGCGCTATGACTGGATGCAGACGTGGCAGAAAACCGGTCTTCTGGATTGGGAAGACAAGAACGGCGACGGCAAAATCCAGTACTACAACGACAAGTCCGAAGCGATGACTGCTATCGCGGAAGAAAAAGGCTGGGTCGGAAACGAGCTGACAAAGTTCAACCGTGACATCCTGGTTCTGGCCAACCCCGAAATCGCCAACCTGCCGGGTTGGGTGATCGGTCTGGTCGCTGCCGGTGGTCTTGCGGCTGCTCTGTCGACCGCTGCGGGCCTGTTGCTGGCGATCTCGTCGGCGGTGTCCCACGACCTTGTCAAAGGTGCGATCAATCCGCAGATCTCGGAAAAAGGTGAACTGCTGGCCGCGCGTATCGCAATGGCCGTAGCCATCCTGGTTGCAACCTATCTGGGTCTGAACCCACCGGGCTTTGCGGCACAGACCGTGGCCTTGGCCTTTGGTCTGGCGGCTGCCTCGATCTTCCCGGCGCTGATGATGGGGATCTTCTCGACCCGCATCAACAACACCGGCGCAGTTGCTGGTATGCTGGCTGGTCTGGTTGTCACTCTGGTCTATATCTTCCTGCACAAGGGCTGGTTGTTCATTCCTGGCACCAACTCGTTCACCGATGCTGATCCTCTTCTGGGTCCGATCAAGTCGACCTCGTTCGGCGCCATCGGTGCAATGATCAACTTCGCAGTCGCGTATGTTGTTGCCGGCATGACCAAAGAGACTCCGCAGGAGATCAAAGATCTGGTCGAAAGCGTACGCATTCCCCGTGGTGCGGGCGCAGCTCAGAACAAATGAGCCTGATGCGGCCTGAGGTTCTTGCCAATGGCCGCGTCTTTCGATCCACTACTCCCGTCCGGCACACCACCGGGCGGGATTTTTGTTCCACGGAGTATTTAGATGCCCCTGTCCCATGACCAGATCACCCGGTTTCTGGAATCCGTACATCCTTATGACGCCCTGCCCGCCGACGTACTGGATGAAGTCGCTAAACAGATCGAGGTCTGGGAGGTAGATGAGGATTACCCTGTTTACGATCTGGGCCACAAACTGCCCGGCGTATTCGTGATCTATGAAGGACAGGTTGAAATCACGGATGAGAACGACGAGGTCGTTTCGCATCTGGGCTTGCGCAATTCCTTTGGAGAACGCGGACTGCTCAAAGACGGCAAAGCCGCGACCAAGGCGCGCGCCCATACCCCATCTGTGCTGATCGTACTGCCACCTGAACTGGTGCGAGAGTTGATCGACAATCATGATGTGGTCTCGAAGTTCTTCGATCGCTCACGCGGGGGCCGCAGCGGTCCGCAGAGTTTGGCGACCAGCGCCATTGATGTCCTGATGGCGCACAATCCGGCCACCTGCCCTCCGGCCACGACCGTGCGCGACGCCGCGCGCCTGATGCGCGACAAGGGGATTTCGTCGCTATGCGTGACAGAGGCCGACGATCTGGTAGGCATCACCACCTTGCGTGATATCTCGGGCAAGTTTGTGGCCGATGCAATGCCGGCGGATACTCCGATCTCTCAGATCATGACGCCGAACCCAACCACCCTATCGCCATCGGATATCGGCTCGGATGTGCTGCACGTGATGATGGAGCGAGGGATCGGCCACATCCCGATTTGCGAGGGCGGACGTCTAGTCGGCGTCGTTACGCAGACAGACCTGACCCATTATCAGGCCGTGAACTCGGCAGAGCTTGTTCGCCGAATTGCCCATGCCGACACTGCCCAGGAAATGGCCAAGGTCACGGCAGAAATCCCTCAGCTGCTGGTGCAGTTGGTTGCGGGTGGCAACCGGCATGAAATCGTAACACGGCTGATCACGGATATCGCCGACACTGCCACGCGTCGGCTGCTGAGTCTTGCTGAAGCCAAACTGGGGCCGCCGCCGGTGCCATACCTGTGGCTGGCGTGCGGATCGCAAGGACGACAGGAGCAGACAGGTGTATCAGATCAGGACAATTGCCTGATACTGGACGATGCGGTGACCGAAGATGACATGGCCTATTTCACGCAACTGGCCAAACATGTCTCGGACGGGCTGGATACCTGCGGCTATTTCTACTGCCCCGGTGATATGATGGCGACCAATCCGCGCTGGTGTCAGCCGCTGCATGTCTGGCGCGACTATTTCAAGGGGTGGATTGCCAAACCGAATCCCGAAGCGCAGATGTTGGCCTCGGTCATGTTTGACCTGCGTCCTATCGGCGGTTCGTTCGAGCTGTTCGCCGATCTTCAGGCCGACACGCTGAATGCCGCCAATGCGAATTCGATTTTTGTCGCGCATATGATTTCGAACTCGCTGAAACACACGCCGCCGTTGGGTCTGTTGAGAGGGTTTGCCACCATCCGCTCGGGCGAGCATCGCAATACGCTGGATCTGAAACACAACGGCGTGGTGCCGGTGGTTGATCTGGCGCGGATTTACAGCCTGCAGGGCAAACTGCCCGAGGCTAACACCCGTGCCCGCCTGAAAGCGGCTGAGGCAACCGGTGTCCTCAGCCCCTCGGGTGCGCGTGATTTGCTGGATGCCTATGATCTGATTGCGGAAACTCGGCTGGAACATCAGGTCGCACTGGTCAAATCCGGGGAAAAACCCGACAATTACCTGCCACCTACAAACCTGTCGGATTTTGAGCGCAGCCACCTGAGGGACGCGTTTGTTGTGGTGAAAACCATGCAATCCGCCGTTGGTCACGGCAAAGGAATGCTGGGTTAAAATCGAGAGATCAGGGTCGCCCTCGGCGACCGTATTTGATTTAAAACGACTGGGCGAGGAACGCCCGAAGGCTGGAGAAGACCAATGTTTCTGGAATTGATCGGTACGATATTTGCGGGCTTTGCCTTTGCCGGGATCGTGCTGGTGCTAAACAAGCTGACCGGCGGACGGTTGCCCCGGTGGGCCACGCCGGTTGCAGCAGGGTTGGGCATGATCGGAATGACGATTGCCAGCGAATACTCGTGGTACGACCGCACCCGCGAAACGCTGCCGGACAGTGTCAGCATCATCCAAGAGGTCGAAAGCCGCGCGATTTACCGCCCCTGGACCTATGCCGTGCCTTTCGTGGACAGGTTCGCGGCCATCGACACAGACTCGGTACGCAAGAACGAACAAGTGCCGGGTGAAAGGCTGGTCGAGCTTTATTTCTTTGGTCGCTGGGCACCGGTCTCGAAGGTTCCAGTTGTCGTAAACTGCGCCGAAAACCTGCGGGCCAATCTGGCCGACGGGGCCGAGTTTGGCGACGATGGCCGCGTTCTGAATGCCGACTGGATCAAGGCGGGGACCGGCGATCCGATCATCGAGGCCACTTGCGGAGTCTGATCATGCTGACCAAGTTGAGCCTGCGTCTGAGAATCTTTCTGTTCTTCTGCCTGTTAGCGGCGGGTGGGCTGGCGGTCAGCGCTCTGGCGCTTTGGTTCAGCTATGCTCGTGAGGGCGACCCTGCCCTTTTCGACCCGTTCCTTTTTGCCGGGATCGTAATTGCCTTTGGGCTGTTGGCTCTGATCGCCGGGGTCTGGTTGCTGTTTGACGACAACGTGGCAAAACCGATTGAGCGTCTGTCTGCCGAGTTACGCGCTCGGGCCCATGCCGGGGTTAGCAGCAATATGGATGTGCAGACGGCAAAATACCTGGGCGACCTTGCCCCGGCCGCCGCTGGGCTGGCGGATCAGCTGTCGCACAAGACGCTCAGCGTCGCAGAGGCTGTCGCTTCCGAGACTGCCCAATTGGCGGCCGAAAAGAACCGGCTCACTGCCTTATTGACCGAAATCCCGGTTGCGATGCTGCTCGCCAGCCCGAACCACAAGATCGTCCTCTATGATGCGCAAGCGGCCGAGGTTCTGGCCCAGATCGCACATCCCCGTCTGAATGCCGCGCTTGAAGATTATCTACAGTCTGAAGCGCTGTATGCCGCCTATTCGAAACTGGTCAAAACCGGTCAGGACGTCACCTGCACATTGACCAGCATCGACGGAGCGCAGACTTACGCCGCGCGCGTGAAACCTTTGGGGGATGCGCCTGGATACATGCTGATTTTCGACGACAGCGCGGCGCAGATCGCCCCGGACGCGGCGCGCCCGCTGGTCTATGATTTCGATCTGTTGAACATGTCCGCCTCGGTTAGCTTCGAAGCCCAAACGATTGAAGATCTTTGCTTTGTAGTCTTTGACACCGAAACCACCGGTCTTTTGCCGCATAAGGACGAGATCGTCCAGATCGGCGCTGTCCGGGTCGTGAAAGGTCGCATTGTCGAAGGCGAGCGGATCGATATGCTGGTCGATCCAGGCATCCCCATTCCAGCGGCCTCGACCAAGGTTCACAAGGTCAGCGACCAGATGGTACAAGGCGCGCCCGACATTGGCGAGGCTGGCCGCATCTTTCACCAATTCGCACGGGACGCCGTGATTGTTGCTCATAACGCGCCATTCGACATGGCATTCTTGCGCCGTCACGCCAAGCGGATGGGTGTTGAATGGGACCACCCAATTCTGGACACTGTGCTTTTGTCTGCTGTCCTGTTCGGCGCCAGCGAAACACATACACTGGACGCGCTATGTGACCGTTTGGACGTAGAAATTCCCGAAGCGCTCCGTCACACGGCGCTGGGGGATGCGGTGGCCACGGCCGAGGCGCTTGTGCGGATGCTGCCCATGCTGAAAGCGCGGGAAATCACCACCTTCGGCGCAATCATCACCGAGACCCGCAAACATGGTCGCTTGTTGGAGGACCTGAACTGACCTAGTTTTTCAACGTGATGAACCAAAGTTACCATGGACAATACGGAACGGTCATGGCACCTGACGATCGGGCAGAGAACAGATGCGCAATGACCGAGAAGACTTTTATCCCGACCCCTGATCAAAGCACCGCGTTTCGTGAAGCGCTGGGGTGTTTCGGGACAGGTGTAACGGTCGTCACAACGCAGACGGCACTTGGGCCGCGCGCGATCACCGTGAACTCCTTCACCTCGGTTTCACTGGACCCTCCGCTGGTCCTGTGGTGTCTGGCCAAGGAATCCAACCGGTTCGGCGCATTTTCGGACTGCCAGCACTATTCCATCCATGTCATGGCACAAGAGCAGCAGGACCAAAGCCTGCGGTTTGCTCGGGACGGAGAAGATTTCTCTCACGCAGACTGGAGCGTAGATGAAATGGGCCGACCGCAACTGGCCGATTGCCTGGCGCGGTTTGACTGCCATCTGCATGCCTGCCACGAAGCAGGCGACCACCTGATCATGGTCGGCCATGTGGATCAGGTCATGTACCGCACGGGCCAGGGCCTGATCTTCAAGCGGGGTCAGTTCGGCGGGTTTGTCGACCTGATCTGACGACCCTCAATCGTCAAGAGAGCCGTGAACCGCCAGAGCCTCAAGCTGCGTTTCTTGCGGGGTGATCACGCGGAACGCTTCATGCACGCCACTTTCGGTTAATTCACGCGCAACGGTTAGCAAAGTGTTGGCAGGGTGTTCGTCGCATAGCTCGGACATATGATCTATCTCCGATTGTGCCACGCCCATCGCGGCCTCGACCGATGGTGCGCCGTAGAGTTTCACGAAATGCTCGGCCAGATTTTCGACGATCTGATCTTTCTCAGCCTGTTCGATCTGGGTAACGGCCACAAAGGTCACACGCCCGAAAGTCTCTAGCCCCAGCCAGCCATTGGCAAAGGCCTGACGGGCTTTCCCTTCCAGATCGCCCTGCCCCCAATTCGAGAACTCAAACCCGCCCGAGATGCACCATTCCCCTGTACGCGCGGGCGAGTGGAACACATTCATGTCGCTTTCATCGAAATGTATCGCGCGGGCCAGTTTCATCGGGTCGCCTCCAATAGGTTTGTGAGCGGGCGCAGGTGGGTCTCATCCTTGTCGCGGATCAACATGCCGAACCGTTCATCCGTGCCAAGGAACACGCCCTGCCCCTCGATTGGTTCTCCGACGCCGCGCAGAAGGCCAAGCCATTCGCCATGTAGCGGCGCGTTGCCGTCTTCTGACCAGCGGTTGAGCCATGTCAGCATATGACGCGACCAGCTTTCCACCAGTTGGGTTGCCGAAACCTCGGCGCAGCCCTCATCATACAGCGCGGTGACGTCGGGCGTATGGCCGGGCGCATCGCTGGTTTGCAGCAGTACCAACTCCCACCCGACGACCAACCAGTCGGGTATCTCATCGGGATCGCTGGTCGACGCGGCAACATGAAACTGCCCGCATTTCGCGCCGTTCACGCAGATCAGGCCATCCCAGCCCAGATGCACCGCCACTTCTGGCGGGGCCAGAGCGCCCAGCGCGTTCTGAAACCCGACAGCGCAGAGCGGCAGCATCGCCATGGCGTCCTGCAAGGCGACCTCGGGCGCGAACACGATGGCCGCGCGCAGGCGATCAGCCTGAATATTGTACACGACCGAGCCGGAATCGCAGCCCAGCGCCGCCATGGCCTGGGCCTTTTCGAACGGGTCTTCCCCACCCTTGGCGGGATGACCTGTGAGCAGAGGGGGAAAGACCGGTTCGCTCATGCGTTGCCTTTGGCGATCAGGTCGCGCGCGATCTTGCGGAACGCGTCGGCCTGTGGGCTGTCGGGCTTGCTGACCACGATGGGCGCACCCCCGTCCGCGGCCATCCGGATATCCAGATGCAGCGGGATTTCTCCCAAAAGGGGCACGCCCAGCGCCTCGGCCTCGGAGGCCACACCGCCATGACCAAAGATATGCTCCTCATGCCCGCAGTTGGAACAGATATGGGTCGACATGTTTTCGATCATGCCGAAGATCGGCGTCTTGAGCTGGTTGAACATGTCGATCCCCTTACGGGCGTCGATCAGCGCAACGTCCTGCGGGGTTGAGACAACGATGGCCCCATCCACCTGGAACTTCTGGCTGAGCGTCAGTTGCACGTCACCGGTGCCAGGCGGCAGGTCAACAATCAGCACGTCCAGAGCGCCCCATTGAACCTGGTTCATCATCTGCTGCAACGCACCCATCAGCATGGGGCCACGCCAAACGACCGCCTGCCCTTCGTTGGTCATCAGACCCATCGACATCATGGTCACGCCGTGATTGCGCAGCGGCAGGATCGTTTTACCGTCCGGGCTGGCCGGGCGTCCCGAGACACCCAACATCCGAGGCTGTGACGGCCCGTAGACATCCGCGTCCAGCAGCCCGACACGCCGCCCCTCCGCCGCCAAGGCGCAGGCGAGGTTCGCGGATACGGTCGATTTGCCGACCCCACCCTTGCCCGAAGCAACGGCGATGATCCGATCCACGCCGGGCACAGCCTGCGGGCCGGTCTGAGAGGGCTTTGGTTTCGGCTTCAGATCCGGCGGAGCCTTGTCGGAATGCGCGGTCATCATCGCCGACACTTTCGAAACACCCTCGACCATCTGTGCAGCCTGCTCAGCGGCGGCGCGAACCGGCTCCATCCGCTCAGCCTGTTTGGGGTCGATCTCAAGTACGAAGCGCACGGTATCGCCTTCGACATTCAGGGCGCGCACGACGCCCGCGCTGACGATATCCTGACCGGAAACCGGGTCAGTGATCTTTTTCAAGTTTGCAAGAACCGCGTCACGGACACTCATGCCATCATCCCCATAACCTGCCCCATCGCATGGTTGCTTTTCATTGCATGTGTCTCCGTCTCTTTTCGTTCATTTGACGCATTTGCCTTTTGGCGATTAGGCTTGGGCATGCGCTTTTTCCTTTTGTGCCTCAGCCTGACGCTCTCCGCCACCCCTTCCGGGGCGCAAGACGCGATTGGCTTGGCCAGCCCGACCGAAGTTTCGAACTCGGGCCTTTTGCAACATATTCTTCCGCGCTTTTCACTCAAGACCGGGATACGGGTCATAAGCGATGCTGAGGGCGTTATGGCGTTGAATACCGGTAATGAGGGCGATCCGGTCTTTGCCCGTGGCGAGATCGTCTATCACCTGCGCATTCAGGACGACCCGAAACAGGAGCGGTTTCGTGACTGGCTCCTTTCGGACATCGGCAAACGCACGATCGAAAGTTTTGCTCCGGATCAAGGCCCGCCCTTTAGTGCCAGTTTTGAGGTTGCCAGTACCGAGGCCTCCGAAGTCATCGACGGCAATACCGCATTGGGTGAGGAGCTTTCGATGACCCATTGCGGACGCTGCCACGTGATCGGCCCGCAGAACCGCCTGAATGGGCTGGGCTCGACCCCCTCTTTCGCTGTGTTGCGCACGCTGCCTGATTGGGATGAGAGGTTTCAGGCCTTCTTCGCGTTGAACCCTCACCCGGCCTTTACGCAGATCGAAGGGCTGACGCCCCCCTTCGATCCCTCGCGTCCGTCGCCGATACACCCTGTTGAGATGACGCTGGACGATCTGGACGCCATTCTGGCCTTTGTCTCGGTCATCAGCGCAGCGGATCTCGGCGCGCCGCTGCAGCATCAATGATCCTTCCGTTTTGAGAAATAGTCATCCGTCGTCACAACCTTGGGCCGCGGCTTGGACTGGAACGGATTGTCCTGCATGTTGAACTGCGCACCCACCCTGCAATTGTCGCACATCTGGATCATCCGCGCCTGCTCGGACGAGGCAAACATCGGGTGTATCCCCGACAGCTTCTCCATGACCCGCTCCACCGTTGACTTCACACCGAACGGGGCACCGCATTCGACACATTCAAAGGGCTCTTCCTCGTTCAACACCTGCTGAGACAGCGCGGCATCACTCAGGTCCAGTTGTGGGACCAGCGCAATGGCATCCTCGGGGCAGATGTTGCGGCACAGACCGCATTGCAAACAGGCGTCCTGCTGGAAGTTCAGCTGAGGTTTATCCGGGTTGTCGATCAGGGCCCCCGATGGGCAGAGCGACACACAGCTTAGGCACAGCGTACACGCATCCGTATCCACCGCGACGGCCCCATAGGGTGCGCCTTGAGGCAAAGCCAGTGGCTCCTCGGCCTCAGGGTTCAGAGCCTGCGCTGCCAACCGGGCGATTTGCCTGCGGTTGCCCAAGGGCAGAACCGGATCGGTCAGTGCCGCCGGTACCTGTTGCGCATAGAGCAGATCGCTCATCGCATCCGGGTCGGCCTCATCAATCAAACCAAGACCCGTGTCCGGCGCGATCGCCTGTGCAAGCTCCAGCTCGCGGTCCAGCGCGTCCCGCTCGGTCGTGGGGGCCAGCAGGATGTCGACCATCGCAAAGCCGTGGGCCAAAGCGGCCAGCATCTCGGCGTGGCCAAAACCGGAAATCACACTCAACTCCATCGGAATGACATCGGCGGGAAGACCACGTCCGAACCGCGCGGCAATCCGGATCATCTCGGCGCCGTGGGCGTCATGCACCAGAAGGCGCGGCGCAGAGCCTCCGGCCCGGCGATAGGTCCGGGCCAGGACATGCATTCGCGACAGCACCGCCGACACAGGCGGGTCTTCGTAGGTGATCGCGGTCGAGGGGCACAGGGCAGCGCACGCCCCACAGCCCGCACAGATCATGGGATCAATGGCAACATGCTCTCCGGCGGGCGTGATGGCCCCGGTCGGGCAGATATCGAGGCAATTGGTACAGGCCACCTGTTCCGCCCGCGAATGGGCACACAGAGTTTCCTCAAGACGCACATAGAGGGGTTTTTCAAACGTCCCCACCAACTGCGCTGCATCAAACGCCAGTTTGGAGACAGCCAGTGGGTCCCGCGGGTCCGCCCTCAAATAGCCTTCGCGCTTGGCCGGGGCTTGAACCAGCGGCGCGTCTCCGGTCACATCAATCAGGATGTCGCAGGCCGACTGCGCTCCGTCGCGCGGATCGGTCCAACCAAATGCGCCACGACCACCGGGCGCGATCTGCTGCAACTCGTCGATCCGCAGGGCAAACCCGCCCAAAGCGCCCGAAACCGAGCGGACCCGCCCCCGCACCACGTCAAAGCTGCGGCTGATGGGCGAGGTTTCATCACCCGTCACAACAGTCACCGCCAGCGTGGTCGACAAACGCTCGGCCAGATCAAAGGCGACCTCGGCCGGGCCAACGATGCAACAGGTCCCCTCGCTAACTACATCAACACTGGGCGAGATGGGCATGGGCACCAACGCCTCGGCCGCCAGGGCCGCCATCTTGGGGGCCGCGTCACCGGATTGGTCCGACCAGCCCGCGCGGTCCCTCAGATCGACAAAGGCGGGTGGCTCAACCTCAAGATCCTCGGCCAGATCGCGGAACACCTCCTGCTCTTGCCCGCAGGCAATCAGCAGTTGGTCATCCCCTTTCATGAACTCTGCAACGACACCCAGTTCTCTCGTGCAAAGGGCGGTGTGCGTCTTGCTGCACTCGAGTTCAGTGGCCGCGCCGATACGGTCGGCATCCACCTGCTGCGAGCCTTCGCAGTTACATAGAATAAGTTTGGTGGCCATGTCCCTCCCCCGGACAGCTTCCTGACTTGTTACCTTAGATGGTATCGCCCGGCTGGCAATCCAGTCTTTGTCAAACACCACGCTTCGCACGTTAAATTCTATTGGAGCGCTTATTTTCCTGATTCAAAACGTCGGAATTTCACTTGTTAAACTTTAGTCGTACAAGAGGTTTTTCACGCGATTGAGACTTGGCAGAGCCGCCCTATGTGTACCATAGTAGACTTAGGGTAAGGCAGGGGAGAGCCTTACGGGGAGGAGCCAGTGGCCAAGGCCGCAAGCCGTATTGAAATGCCTGTTGGCGTCATCGTGCGCAAGACACCCGGGGTAACTCGCTGGGCGAAGTGGAACTGGCGTGCAGTTGCCGTGCTGCCCGGTGCAGGCCCTGCTGATTGGGTGGAGCTTCGGCGCGAAGGCGATGCGGTGGAATACCACGCCGCCACCCTGCCCCTGACCCTCTGGGCCGATGAGACCGAAGCTTATATGGTCAACCTCTCCGATGGGCAGCCTTCCGTCTATCTGGTTCTACGCAATGATCTGGACGGCAACCGCCCGATGGATGCGGCGCTGATCACCGCCTCTCCGTTCGAGGGGCAGGATTACGCGGATACTGGCGAGGAGATCGTTGAGAAGATCCCGATGACCGAAGGCCTGATCGCCTGGGTTCGGGATTTCACCTTGGAACACCACCGCGATGAGGTTTTCATCAAACGCCGCCGTGACAAGAAACGCACGGACCTTGTGGAGGACGGCAAGGGGGATGCGCGTATTCGGCAGACCTCGGACGTCTACCGCGCACCGAGGAAGGTGCTGCAATGACCCAACCCCGCGATTTCTGGTCCCGCCGCAAGGCAGCCGTTCAGGCAGAAACCGAGGCCGAAGCGATCGCGGTGGAACAACAAACCATTGCGGCGCAACATGCCGAGTTGGAAGAAAAGAGCGACGCCGAAATTCTGGTCGAGTTCAACCTGCCCGACCCCGATCAGTTGCAAGTTGGCGATGATGTGTCGGGCTTCATGGCCAAGGCAGTCCCCGACCGCTTGCGCCGCCGCGCCCTGCGTCGGCTTTGGCGGCTGAACCCGGTTCTGGCCAATGTGGACGGGCTGGTCGACTACGGCGAAGACTACACCGATGCCGCCTGCGTGATCGAAAACCTCCAAACCGCTTATCAGGTCGGCAAAGGGATGTTGGCGCATATCGAGGCTTTGGCAACCGAAGAGGATGAGCCAGAGGTCGGCGCCCCCGAGCCTGTCGAGGAAGAAGAACCCATCCTCGCCGAACCTGAACCAGCGCCGGAACCGATGGCTCTGGCTGATGCGGAAGAACCCGAGGATGAGCCTTATACCCCGGCCCCGCGCCGCATGAGATTTGAATTCGAAGGATAACGGATGACCGCAAGCGACGCGCAACACATGGATATCTCGGCCGAGGATCGGCTGCGCGCGGATTTCTACAATTTTCTGGGCCTGCTGCTCGCTGGCCCGCCGGATCAGTTGCTAATGGATCAGATGGCGGGACTAAGTGGCGATGACACCGATCTGGGCCAGGCCATTCAAGCCATGGCACGGGTGGCCAAGGTGACCAAACCCGCCGCAGCAGAACGCGAGTTCAACGCGCTGTTCATCGGGTTGGGCCGTGGTGAGCTGCTGCCCTATGCCAGCTTTTACCTGACCGGGTTCCTGAACGAAAAACCTCTGGCTCAGTTGCGTAATGATATGGCCGTGCGCGGCATAACCCGTGCCAAGAACGTGTTCGAGCCCGAAGATAACATCGCCTCGCTGATGGAGATTATGGCTGGCATGATCGTCGGCCGGTTCGGAACCGCTGCCCCGCTCGACGACCAAAAAGCGTTCTGGAACAAACATATCGGCCCCTGGGCCGCACATTTCTATTCGGATTTGGAAGCAGCCGAAGCTTCGGTTCTCTACGCCTCGGTCGGGACGGCCGGTCGGGTGTTCATGGAGATCGAGCGTGAGGCCTTCCGAATGACGGCGGCATAACCCGCCACTCACCAGCGCCCAAGGAGGCGCTAGATCGCAAATGGGAGAGGAGACACCCATGAGCAAGACCAAGGAAGAAGGCGCAACCCGCCGCGACTTCCTCAAACTGGCCGGAACCGCAGCGCCCGCTGCTGTCGCCGCCGCCAGCCTGAGCGGTCAAGCCGAAGCAGCCGAGCTGACGACGGACGAGACCCGCATGCAGGACACCGCGCATACCCGCGCGTATCTGGAAAGCGCGCGCTTCTAAGCCGCCTCGACTGCGCCCGGCCTCGCCGCCGGACGATGTCATCTACCCGACGGACGGTTGCGATTGGCCCTGATGTCGGTTCGCGAAGTACCAAGCCAGCCGTGGCTGACACGGCGCGCAAGGGAGGAAAACAATGCTTAGGAAAAAGACCAACGGGGTTGCGAGACGCCCCCAGCGGACAAGTATCCTGTCCCAGGTCGGCGAGAAAACCGTCGATCGCCGCGCATTCCTGCGTGGCTCGGGCCTGACGATCGGCGGCCTTGCCGCGATCAGCGCCACGGGTGGAACCGTGACGCAAGCCAGCGCCCAGACAGCGGCAAACCAAGCCGTTGAGAATATCAAATCCGTCTGCACTCACTGCTCGGTCGGCTGTACAGTTGTTGCCGAAGTGCAAAATGGTGTCTGGGTCGGTCAGGAACCCGGTTGGGACAGCCCGTTCAACCTGGGTGCACACTGCGCCAAAGGGGCCGCGGTCCGCGAACACGCCCATGGCGAACGCCGCCTGAAGTATCCGATGAAAAAGGAAGGCGGAGAGTGGAAGCGCATCAGCTGGGACGAGGCGATCAACGAGATCGGCGACGGCATGATGAACATCCGTCAGGAATCCGGGCCGGACAGTGTGTACTGGCTGGGTTCTGCGAAGCACAATAACGAACAGGCCTACCTGTTCCGCAAGTTCGCCGCCTACTGGGGCACGAACAACGTGGACCATCAGGCCCGTATCTGCCACTCGACCACTGTTGCGGGCGTTGCGAACACATGGGGTTACGGCGCCATGACCAACTCGTATAACGACATGCACAACAGCCGGGCCATCTTTATCATCGGTGGCAACCCGGCCGAGGCGCACCCCGTCTCGCTGCTGCATATCCTGCGTGCGAAAGAGCAGAACAATGCTCCACTGATCGTCTGCGACCCGCGCTTTACGCGCACTGCGGCGCATGCGGATGAATATGTCCGCTTCCGCCCCGGCACAGACGTCGCATTGGTCTGGGGTATCCTGTGGCACATCTTCGACAACGGTTGGGAGGACAAGGAGTTCATCCGCACCCGTGTCTGGGGGATGGACCAGATCAAAGAAGAGGTTGCCAAGTGGACCCCTGATGAGGTTGAGCGCGTCACCGGCACACCCGGCTCGCAGCTGCGCCGCGTCGCCCGGACCATGGTGAACAACCGTCCCGGCACCGTTGTGTGGTGCATGGGTGGCACTCAGCACACCAATGGCAACAACAACACCCGCGCCTACTGCGTGCTCCAACTGGCACTTGGCAACATGGGCACCACGGGTGGTGGCACCAACATCTTCCGCGGCCATGACAACGTGCAAGGCGCGACGGACCTTGGTGTTCTGTCCCACACCCTGCCCGGCTACTATGGCCTGTCGAAAGGTGCATGGGGTCACTGGGCCCGTGTATGGGGTGAAGATCCCGAATGGCTGGCCGGTCAGTTCGCCACGATCAAAGACAAGGAAGGCAAGGATAAACCGCTCCAGAACGAGCGCGGCATCCCGGTCTCCCGCTGGATCGACGGTGTTCTGGAAGACCCTGCCAACATGGATCAGGACAACAACGTCCGCGCCATGGTTCTGTGGGGCCACGCGCCCAACTCGCAGACCCGGATGACGGAAATGAAGACGGCGATGGAGAAGCTGGACATGCTGGTCGTGATCGACCCGTATCCCACCGTCTCGGCCGTTCTGCAGGACCGCACTGATGGCGTCTACCTGTTGCCAGCCTGTACCCAGTTCGAAACACGTGGCTCGGTCACGGCCTCGAACCGCTCGCTGCAATGGCGCGACAAGGTGGTGGATCCCCTGTTCGAAAGCTTGCCGGACGAGGTCATCATGGCCAAATTCGCCAATAAGTTCGGCTGGGCGGATCGTCTGTTCCGCAACATCGAGATGGACGACCCGGAAACCCCGAATGTTGAAAGCATCACGCGTGAGTTCAACTCGGGCCTCTGGACCATCGGCTATACCGGTCAGTCGCCAGAACGTCTGAAAAGCCACATGGCCAACCAGCACACGTTCGACAGAACCACGCTGCAAGCCATTGGTGGACCCAACGACGGCGAGTATTATGGTCTGCCCTGGCCTTGCTGGGGAACGCCTGAGATGGGTCATACGGGTACACCGAACCTCTATGACATGTCCAAACCGGTGGCCGAAGGTGGCCTGACCTTCCGCGCCCGTTTCGGGGTGGAACGCGATGGTGACAACCTGTTGGCCGAAGGGGTCTATAGCGTCGGATCGGAAATTCAGGATGGATACCCTGAATTCACGATGCAAATGCTCATGGACCTTGGCTGGGATGGAGACCTCACGGCGGAGGAACGCGCAGCGATCGACGCTGTTGCGGGACCAGAGACCAACTGGAAGACCGACCTCAGCGGCGGTATCCAGCGCGTCGCGATCGCTCATGGCTGTGCGCCCTTCGGGAACGCAAAGGCACGCGCGGTTGTCTGGACCTTCCCGGATCCGATCCCACTGCACCGCGAGCCGCTCTACACGAACCGGCGCGATCTGGTGGAGGACTATCCAACCTACGAGGACCGTCAGGCCTATCGCCTACCGACCCTTTATGCTTCGATCCAAAAGAACGACTTTTCAAAGGATTACCCGATAATCCTCACGTCAGGTCGCTTGGTCGAATATGAAGGCGGTGGCGATGAGACACGGTCTAACCCGTGGCTGGCCGAGCTTCAGCAGGACATGTTCGTCGAGATCAATCCGCGCGATGCCAACAACCTTGGTATCCGTGACGGATCGCAGGTCTGGGTCGAAGGTCCTGAGGGCGGCAAGGTCAAGGTGATGGCGATGCTGACCAACAGGGTCGGTGCCGGCGTGGCCTTCATGCCATTCCACTTTGGCGGCCATTTCCAGGGCGAGGACCTGAGGGAGAAATATCCCAAAGGTGCCGATCCCTATGTGCTGGGTGAAAGTACCAACACCGCCCAGACCTATGGCTATGATTCAGTGACCCAGATGCAGGAGACCAAAGCGACTCTCTGCAAGATCTGGTCAGCGTAAGGAGGAGAAGAGAAAAATGGCAGCAAGAGCAAAATTTCTCTGCGACGCTGAACGCTGTATCGAGTGCAACGCCTGTGTCACCGCGTGTAAGAACGAACACGAGGTGCCATGGGGCATCAACCGCCGCAGGGTGGTAACGATCAATGACGGCAACCCGGGCGAACGCTCGATCTCGGTGGCCTGTATGCATTGTTCGGATGCGCCATGCATGGCGGTGTGCCCGGTCGACTGCTTCTATCAGAACGAAGAAGGCGTCGTCCTGCACTCCAAGGACCTGTGCATTGGCTGCGGCTATTGCTTCTACGCGTGCCCCTTCGGCGCGCCGCAATACCCGCAGGCGGGCAACTTCGGATCGCGTGGCAAGATGGACAAATGTACCTTCTGCGCCGGCGGCCCCGAGGAAACGCACTCGACTGCAGAGTTCGCCAAATATGGTCGCAACCGGATCGCCGAGGGCAAACTGCCCATCTGCGCCGAGATGTGCTCCACCAAGGCCCTGCTCGCCGGTGACGGCGATGTGGTCTCGGCCATCTACCGCGAGCGTGTAGTTGCGCGCGGGTTTGGCTCGGGCGCATGGGGTTGGGGCACGGCCTACGACCAGAAAGACGGCTAATTCGTCTGCATAAGAAACAGGTGACCCGCCAAGGTGGGTCTCCTGCATTAGGCATTTTGACCGAGGTTCAGATGTTCCGTCTACTCTTCGCCCTTCTGTTCACAATTGGGCTGACCCAATTCGCCCTTGCCCAAAGCACCGAGACCGAGGCCCCTGCCGCGGACGCGCGCGCCGCGACCGGCGGTGCCACGACGCTTGAAGATATTCTGGCGCGGCAGCGGGGTGAGAAAGTAGACAACGCCTATCGCTCGGAAAACACCGGTCAGGGCAATGTCGAGGGGCTGCTGGGCCAATTCGGAACAAGCGGCGTTGCCTCGGACAGCGATATATATCGGGCAATTCGCTTTGGCTCAGCCGATACAACGGTGTCCTCGCAAGGACCTGCTGCTGGTGTCCTGATTCAGGATGGCGGCATGTGGTGGTGGAACTTCCGAACGGGTCCACTGCGTGAATACGGCAGCTACATCATTGCTGGAATGGCAGCCGTCATCCTGCTGTTCTTCCTGATCCGCGGGAAAATCCGCATTGATGGGGAAAAGACAGGCCGCACGGTTCTACGCTTCAACAGTTTTGAACGGTTCGGGCACTGGCTGTTTGCTGGATCGTTCCTGATCCTTGGGATCACTGGCCTGCTGACGCTTTATGGCCGCGACTTCCTAATCCCGATCTTCGGCAAGGAAGGTTTCGCAACCATCGCGCAGGGCTGTAAATGGCTGCATAACAACCTCGCATGGGCCTTCATGCTGGGCTTGATCATCGTCACCGTGAACTGGATCGCCCATAACATCCCCAACAAAACCGACCTGAAATGGCTGGCTGCCGGAGGGGGATTGTTCACCAAAGGCAGCCATCCGCCCGCCAAGAAATTCAACGCGGGCCAGAAAATCATCTTCTGGGCCTGTATCCTGCTGGGTATCTCAATCAGCCTGTCCGGCCTGTCGCTGCTGTTCCCGTTCGAACTGCCCATGTTCGCCAAGACCTTCTCGATCGCCAACTCCACAGGCATTCCGCAGGCGCTTGGCTTAAACCTGCCCGTCCAGATGTCGCCGCAGGAGGAAATGCAATACGCCCAAGTCTGGCACGTCATGGTGGCCTATGTCTTCATCGCCATCATCATCGCCCATATCTACCTCGGCTCGGTCGGCATGGAAGGCGCGTTTGACGCCATGGGCACTGGCGAGGTCGAAGAGCAGTGGGCGCGTGAGCATCACTCGCTCTGGCTGGAAGAGGTGCAGGAAAAAGAGGCAGGAAAAGCAGCGGCCTCTCCCGCTGAATAGATGCGCTGGCTCGCTGTCGCGCTGGCCCTGATCCCCCTGCCCGCATGGTCCGAGTTCTTTACGCTCAAGGGCCATGGCGGGCCGATCATGGGCATCGCAACCGCACCTGACGGGCGGATCGCTACGGCCAGTTTCGACAATTCGGTTGGTCTGTGGTCCGATCAAATGCCCGAATGGTTGGAGGGCCATGAAGCCGCCGTCAACTCTGTTGTGTTCAACGGCACTGCCATCTACTCCGCCGGAGACGATTTCACCCTGCGCCGCTGGCCGGGTGGAGAGGTCGTTGGCCAGCACAAAGGCAAGATCGTGGGCCTTGCAGCCTCAAAAACCCATGTCGCCACAGCCAGCTGGGACGGCTCGATAGGCTTGTGGCCGGTGGACGGCTCTGTGCCACAAATGCTGGGCCCGACTGGTGGCGGTGTGAACGCGGTGGTGTTTTCACAGGATGGAACCCGGCTGTTCTCGGCGGGTGTGGATGGCAGCCTACGCGAATGGGACGTGGCCAGCGGCCAGGAAACCCGGCGCGTGGTCGAACATGGCTTTGGCATCAATGAGCTTGCCCTGAACGAACAAGACGGCTGGATCGCCTATGGCGCTGTGGATGGCGGGACCCGTATCCGCGACCTCAGCACGGATGAAGAGAGGGATTTCACCCTGGACCGACGCCCCATTCTGGCGCTGGCCCTCAGCCCTGATCGCAGCCTATTAGCCGTTGGCGATGGTGAAGGTTACATCATGGTGATCGACACGGTGGACTGGCGTATCGCCCAGGATTTTCGCGCCACGCTGAGGGGGCCGGTCTGGGCGCTGGCGTTCTCGGCTGACGGCCAGAACATCCACGCAGGGGGAATTGATGAAGCCATGTATAGCTGGCCGGTCGCCGCCCTGAGGGATCAGGAACAGATGGCCGCGTCAGAACCAAGTTTCCTGAAAGACCCCGACCAGATGAGCAACGGCGAACGGCAATTCGCCCGCAAATGCTCGATCTGCCACAGCCTGACACCGGACGGGCAGCGCCGTGCAGGTCCGACACTCTACGAAGTGTTCGGACGGCAAGCCGGAACCCTGCCTGGTTATTTCTACTCGGAAACGTTGCAAGACTCTGATATCATTTGGAATGACGAGACGATAAATGCCCTTTTCGATGAGGGGCCGGATCACTACATTCCAGGATCAAAGATGCCGATGCAGCGGATCACGCAAGAAAAGGACCGGGACGACCTGATCACCTTTCTGCGCCGCGCAACGGTCGATCCGAACTGAACCGGAGGAAAAGATGAAAGCCTTTCTTGCCGCCGTAACTGCAATGGTCGTCATCACTGTTGCCGCCCCCTTTGCGCTGAACCAGATCGGCTTCAGCGCGGAACAGGCGACCTCTGGCCCTGCTGTGCGCCTCGACTGAATGTCCGAATACCTGACGACGAAAGAGCTGGCCGACCTGTTGCGGATCGGCGAGCGGAAAGCCTATGATCTCGCCTCATCGGGCGAGGTGCCTTGTGTCCGCGCCATGGGCAAGCTGCTGTTTCCCCGGTCCGAGGTGATTGCATGGCTTAACGCCTCGCGTTCGGGCCCGCAGGTGGCGGAACCGCCCCTGCCCCCGATCGTGGCCGGCAGCCATGATCCACTGCTGGACTGGGCGCTGCGGGAGAGCGGATCTGGTCTTGCGACTTATTACGATGGCTCATTCGACGGTCTTATCCGCCTTGGCAGTCGCAGCGCACAGGCAGCAGCGCTACATATCCATGAGGACGAAGGCTTCAACACTCAATCCCTGCGCGATGCTTTGGGCGAGGCCTCTGTGGTCCTGATCGAGATTGCGCAACGACAACGCGGGCTCTTGCTGTCTCCGGAAACCTCAGACATTGCAGGTTTTGACGACCTCAGAGGTCGCCGCGTCGTCTTGCGCCAAAACAGCGCCGCCAGCCAACGTCTGTTCGATGCCGAACTCTCAACCCAAGGCCTGACCCGAGACGACCTGACCGCCCTGCCCACCTGCGCCCGCACCGAGGAAGAGCTGGCCATAACCCTACACGACAACAAAGCCGAGGCCGGGTTTGGCCTAGGCGCATTGGCCGGCCTCTACAACCTGCGCTTCGTGCCGACCCACTCGGAACGGCTGGATCTGGCCATCTGGCGGCGGGCCTATTTCGAGGAGCCTATGCAGAAACTGCTGCACTTCATACGCTCGGATCAATTCCAAACCCGCGCGTCAGAATTTGGTGGATATGACCTGACCGGTTTAGGCCAGGTCCACCACAACGGCGCCAGCGGCTAGCGCTTCATCTTTTCTAAAATACTCTCGCTGAAGGCATTGGCCGCAGGCCAATTTACTGCGCATTTGGAAAAAACACCTGCTGCCCTTCCAGTCGGAAATCCGCAATCGCAGCCTGACCGTCCGGACCCGTCAGCCAATCAATGAACCTCTGCCCGGCATTGGCACGCGTTTTCGGATGCCGCTCGGGATTCACCAGGATCACACCATATTGGTTGAACAATCGCGGATCGCCCTCGACCAAAATCTCAAGATCCCCTCTGTTACCAAAGGAAAGCCAGGTCGCCCGGTCGGTCAGCGTATAGGCCCCCATGCCGCTGGCAATGTTCAGCGTGGCCCCCATGCCAGATCCCGTCTCGCGATACCATTCACCCGACGCTTCGGTCGGATCCAAACCGGCATCCGCCCAATGGCCCATCTCGGCCTTATGCGTTCCGCTGTCATCCCCGCGCGAGGCGAATACGGCCTCTACCGCCTCGATCGCAGTCAGAGCGGAGAGGATATCCGCCCCCCCTTTGACGCCCGCCGGATCCGATTTTGGCCCGACCAGAACAAAGTCATTATACATCAGATCCAAACGCTCAACGCCCCAACCATCTGCGACGAACTTCTCTTCTGCAGGCTTGGAGTGGACCAGCAGCACATCCCCATCGCCATTCACCGCATTGCGAATGGCCTGACCGGTGCCAACGGCCACGACGCGGACATCAATACCACTTTCCGCCTCAAAGCCCGGCAACAGATAGTCCAGCAAACCCGAATTCTGGGTCGAGGTGGTGGATTGTACCACGATAAACGGCTCTTCCGCTGTGGCTACGCCAGCCATAATCCCAAGCCCAAGCGCCGCTGCGCGCAAAATTGCCCGTCTCATCACATGCTCCAATGTTTTTGTTAAGTAACCAATGCGCCCGAGAGATAGCGACGTGATGCGTCGCTTTCTGGGGCATCCAGAACCTGTTTGGCCGGTCCGTGTTCCACCACACGCCCGCCCTGCATCATGACAATATCCGCAGCCAACCGCCGCGCCTGTCCGATGTCATGTGTCACCATGACGATCCTTACCCCACGCGCCGAGGCCCGCAGGATCATGCGCTCAATCATCTGCACAGCACTTGGGTCCAGCGCGCTGGTCGGCTCGTCCAGAAAAAGGGTCTCAGGGGTCATCGCCAAAGCCCGCAGGATCGCCAGCCGTTGCGCCTCCCCGCCCGACAAAGACCGCGCTGGCTGGCGGGCTTTGCTCTCAAGGCCACCTTCGGCCAACAGCTCGGCGATCCGAAGTTTGCGCGCGCGACGCGCCAGCCCCTGCCGTTTCAGCACGAAATCCAGATTGGCAGACACTGATCGGCGCAGAAGAACGGGCTGTTGAAACACCATTGCTTGCCGCGCTGTATGAGAGGCATTCAGCGGAGCACCATCCTGCACAACCTGTCCCTGATCTGGTGAGATCAACCCATGCAGACACCGCAAGAGCAGGCTTTTGCCCGCCCCGTTTGGACCCAGCAACAGTGTTGGCCCCGGCCCGTCCAGCGTCAGCTCGGCCACATCCAACAAGGCCTGCCCATTGCGCCGGATGACCAGATCACGGACCTGCAGGGACCGCGTCATCTCAAAGGTCAGATCACGCATGACGCAACCCCTCCTGTTCGGCGCGGAGGCTGGCGGCACTGACCATGGCGTTCACAGCCACCGCGATCCCGATCAGGATCGCCCCCAGCGCCAGCGCCAAAGCCAGATTGCCTTTCGAGGTCTCGAGCGCGATTGTCGTCGTCATCACCCGCGTGACGTGATTGATGTTGCCGCCAACGATGATCACGGCGCCCACTTCGGCAATGGCACGTCCGAACCCGGCCAGAAGCGCGGTGATCAAAGCCAAGCGCGCATCCCACAACAACACCGGAACCGAGGCCAAACGCGACACTCCAAGTGAACGGAGTTGTTCTGAATACTCCTCGGCCAGCATCTCGACTACTTGCCGGGTCAGTGCGGCGATGATGGGCGTGACCAAAACCACCTGCGCGATGATCATGGCGGTGGGCGTATAGAGCAGCTCCAATACCCCCAAAGGCCCCGAACGGGACAGCATAAGATAGACCAACAGGCCGACCACCACCGGTGGAAAGCCCATCAAAGCATTCATCAGTACGATCAACGCGCGGCGACCGGGAAAGCGCGCCACGGCAAGCGCCGCACCAACGGGCATCCCGATCAGGGCCGAGATCAGCACCGCGAACACGGATACTTTCAGAGACAGAAAGACAATCGCCCACAGCTCTGCATCTCCATTGAGGATGAGAGAGAGGGCGTGACTGAATTCCTCTGCAAATCCTTGCATTTTATCCTTTTAAGCGAGACCAGATGGATGATTTGCGTTAATTTACAAGAAAATACTACTATAGATTCACCAAAAGTACATACACGAAACCGACAGTCAGAATAGAAAACGCGGCCCCGTTTTGGGACCGCGTCTTTGCGTCAGAAATGCCTGACTGGTTTAGTTCAGCGCTGCGTCGGTCACCTGATGTGTCCATGCACCTTCCGGCTTCGCGGTGATGACCGGATCGGATCCACCTGCCAACAGTGTACTTACCGTACGCTCAAAATCAGCCGGGTCCAGCGCCCCGTTCGATCCTGCGGTCAGTTTAGCAATCTCGCCCATCATGCGTTTCTGATGCTCTTCGGTCTGCGCACCAGTAGCGTCATTGTCGAGAACGATCAGAGCGGCCTCATCCGGGTTCTCTTCGGCATATTTCCAACCTTTCATCGAGGCCCGCACAAAGCGCTGCATTTTCTCAACAAAGGCTTCGTCGCTCAGGTTCTCTTCCAGCACGTAAAGACCATCTTCCAGCGTTGCCACGCCCTGATCTTCGTACTTGAAGGTCACCAGCTCATCCGGATTCACGCCTGCATCAATGACCTGCCAGTATTCATTGTAGGTCATGGTGCTGATGCAATCAGCCTGACGCTGCAGCAGAGGATCCACGTTGAAGCCTTGCTTCAGCACCTCTACACCGTTTTCAGCCTTACCGCCTGTGTCGATGCCCAGCTGGCTCATCCAGCTCATAAACGGGAATTCGTTTCCAAAGAACCAAACGCCGAGAGTGCGGTTCTTCAGATCTTCGGGCGAGGAAATCCCCGCATCCTTCCAGCAGGTCAGCATCATGCCTGAGCTTTTGAAAGGCTGAGCGATATTGACCAGCGGCAAGCCTTTTTCCCGTGCGGCCAGTGCGGCCGGCATCCATTCGACGGTCACATCCGCACCGCCACCCGCGATCACCTGAGTGGGCGCGATATCGGGACCGCCCGGCAGGATAGTGACGTCCAGATCTTCTTCCTCGTAGAACCCCTTGTCCTTCGCGACGTAGTAGCCTGCAAACTGCGCCTGCGTGACCCATTTGAGCTGTAACGTTACCTCATCGGCGGCCAGTGATGCACTGGCGGCCAGGCTAAAGGCGGCAACCGCCCCGCTGAGTAGCTTTTTCATCTTCATCTTCTCCTTGTTACGAATTGTGCCCCGTTTTCGGGGTCTGGTTGGTCTTGTTATCTGCGTTGTGAGGGGTGCCAAAAGGTTACCATTTTTTCGAGCCCTGCCACCAAAGCATAGAACACTGTTCCGGCGACTGCCGCCACTGCGATTTCGGCCCAGACGAGGTCGATCGACAGGCTGCCCACCCCCGTTGAGATTCTAAAGCCCATGCCGCGCGTGGGGGAGCCGAAATATTCGGCGACAATCGCCCCGATCAGCGCAAGTGTGGTGGCAATTTTGAGGCCATTGAATATGAACGGCATGGCCGCAGGCAGGCGTAACTTGATCAGCGTTTGCGTGTAGCTGGCCGCATAGGTCCGCATCAGGTCACGTTGCATCGCATCCGCCTCACGCAGGCCTTGCACCGTATTCACAAGGATCGGGAAGAACACCATCACCACAACCACCGCCGCCTTGGAGTGCCAGTCGAACCCGAACCAGCTGACCAGGATAGGCGCGATTCCAACGATAGGCAGCGCGGCCACAAAGTTACCGATGGGCAGCAACCCTCGGGTCAGAAAGACTGACCGGTCGATCAGAACGGCCGTCAGAAAGGCAGCAGAGGCACCGATTGCAAACCCGGTGAATGCCCCTTTGAACACGGTCTGTTTGAAGTCCTGCCACAGAATATCGGTTGAGTTAACAAAGGTCTGCGTCACCATCGAAGGCGGCGGCAGGATCACAGGCGAGACGCCCAGCCCTTGCACCAGCCCCTCCCACAGGATCAGCAGCGTGACACCAAAGAGCACGGGCACAAAGACGCGCACGCCCTTGGAGTCCCGGTAGATCGACCGTGCCAGCCACGCGTTCAGCCACCAGGCACCAGCCCAGAAGATGAGGGAAAAGATCAACCAGCTCATGCGCTCATCCCCATGCGTTTCAGGGTCACTCGCTGCAGAATATCCAGCAAAGTCACCAGAATACCCGCCAGAATGGCCGCCGCGAACAAGGCCGCCCAAATGGCCAAAGGCGTGCCGAATTGATCGCCGATCAAAATGCGCGCGCCGAGGCCCGAAATTGCTCCGGTCGGCAGCTCGCCCACAATTGTCCCAACCAAGGCCGCCGCGATTCCAACCTTCAGCGAGGTGAACAGGTAGGGCACCGAAGATGGCAGGCGCAGTTTCAGGAACGCCTGCAAACCGGTCGCGTTGTAGGTCTGAAGCAAATCCAGCTGCGAAACGGCCGGCGAGCGCAGCCCTTTAACCATCCCGACCAGCACAGGGAAATAGCATAGGTAAGCCGAGATAATCGCCTTGGGCACCCCACGCCCTTCGATCCCCAACTGAGAACTCAGGACGATGATCATCGGAGCCAGTGCCACAATCGGCACCGTTTGGCTGATGATGGCCCATGGCATCAGGCTCATATCCACAACACGGGAATAGACGATGGCCACGGCCCCTAGGATGCCAACCGCTGTGCCCAGCACAAATCCCCAGAGCGTGGATTGCAACGTGATCCACCCGTGATAGATCAACGAGCGCTTCGACATCGCCCGGCCCCTCATCACCATTTCGCCGGTGGTTTTCCAAAGCTCCTGCCCGACTTGAACGGGCGTTGGCAGGCGCGGCCGGTCCAGCTCATAACCACCTGCGATATGCGACGGGTTCTGCACCATCAGAACCCAAACCGAGACCTGCTGACGATCCCTCGACGCCTCGGGCGTCACGGTTTCTCCTGCCCGTTCCGCCTGATCGAGCGAGACGCGAACATTCATTGGTGCGACGGCCAGATACCAAAGAACCGCAATGGCCAGCAGCACGGTCAGAACCGATAAGACCTGCTTCATGCGTGCCACTCCATCCGGTAGACCGGCACGGTGTCCGGGGGCACGGGCGGCTCTTCGCTTGTTACCTCGAACCCTTCGCGCTGATAGAACCGTTGCGCCGCCGTGTTCGGCGTGTGTGTCGTCAGCCAAAGAAACGCGCGGCCCTCTTTGGCCTTGTCGACAAAGCGCTTGCCGATGCCCTGACCGGTCCGTCTGCAATAAAGCGCACCGATCTTCTGCTCCTTCGGGTCCACGGACATATAGCAATCGACCGGGTTGCCCGTGACCCAGATCTCACGATGATCAAACGCCTCTTCGATCAAGGCTGTCAGCTGCTCAACCGGTAGCTCTTCCGGCATCCAATCCGTCTGGCAAGCCCAATCATGGATCACTTGGGCACAGGCCGGCACGTCCTGCAACGTTGCGCGCCTGATCATATCCGAGGCCTTATCAGTCATCATAGGAATGCCCCGCCCGCAGGCCGTCCCGCACCCGGTGTGCAACCTCAATAAACTCCGGCGTATCGCGGATATCCAAGGGCCGCTCCTTGGGCAGAGGGCTGTCGATCACATCCGTAATCCGCCCGGGCCGAGGGCTCATGACCACGATCTTGGTACTGAGATACACGGCCTCGGGGATCGAGTGCGTCACAAAGCCAATCGTCTTCTCCGTACGCGCCCAGAGCGCCAGAAGCTGTTCGTTAAGGTGGTCGCGCACGATCTCGTCCAACGCACCAAACGGCTCATCCATCAGCAGGATATCCGCGTCAAAAGCCAACGCCCGCGCGATACTGGCCCGCTGCTGCATACCGCCCGACAGCTGCCAAGGGAACTTCCCACCAAACCCAGCAAGATCAACAAGTTCTAAAACTTTATTCACACGCTCTTCCTGCTCTGACGCGGAATAGCCCATGATCTCAAGCGGCAGCTTGATGTTTTTGGAGATGGTCCGCCACGGATACAGACCCGCCGCCTGAAACACATATCCATAGGCACGCTTGCGCCGCGCCTCATCCGGGGTCATGCCGTTGACGGTCAGAGTGCCGCCGGTTGGCGTCTCCAAAGCCGCGATGCAGCGCAGAAAGGTGGTCTTGCCGCAGCCCGAAGGGCCGATAAAGCTGACAAAGTCGCCTTTGTCGATCGTCAGGTTCACATCTTTCAGCGCGTGAACCGGGCCATCATTCGTCTGGAAGGTGAGATCCAGCTGCCTTGCCTCGATCACAGGCTGGGTCGTAGAGTCAGTGTTCATTCCATAGCCTTGAAAAATTTGATTGCGGGTCGCCCATAGAGCGGCCCGAATGCGTCAGACACCTGTCGCTGGAATACCCGTCCGCTCCACCGGGCGCGGGGCGGTTAGTTCTTTCCAGGTGCTCAGCGCTTTGTTCACATGGGTGTTGGCCTCACGCGCCACGAACTTCCCGTGCCCTTCCTGTGTCTGGATCTCGCCATCATGCACAGCGACCGCACCACGGGTCAGCGTGAACCTCGGCAACCCGCGCACTTCTTTACCCTCGAACACGTTGTAGTCGATCGAAGATTGCTGCGTCTCAGCTGAAATCACCTTGGCCTTGTCCGGATCCCACACCACCAAATCAGCATCTGCACCAACCAGAACGGCACCCTTTTTCGGATAGCAATTCAATATCTTGGCGATGTTTGTTGAAGTTACTGCCACGAACTCATTCGGCGTCAAACGCCCGGTATTCACCCCATAGGTCCAGAGCATCGGCATCCGATCCTCCAGCCCTCCGGTCCCATTTGGGATCTTGGTGAAATCTCCCACGCCATAGCGTTTCTGATCGGTCGTAAAGGCGCAATGGTCCGTAGCAACCACGCTCAACGTGCCCGATTGCAGACCGTTCCATAGGCTATCCTGATGCTGCTTGTTCCGGAACGGAGGGCTCATGACCCGCCGCGCCGCATGTTCCCAATCGTGGTGGAAATACTCGCTCTCATCCAAGGTCAGGTGCTGGATCAGAGGTTCTCCCCAAACGCGCTTGCCCTGCATCTTTGCGCGCCGAATGGCCTCATGTGCCTCTTCGCAGGAGGTGTGCACCACGTACAAAGGCACACCAGCCATATCGGCAATCATGATCGCGCGGTTGGTCGCTTCGCCTTCGACCTGCGGCGGGCGGGAATAGGCGTGTGCCTCGGGGCCGGTATTGCCCTCGGCCAGCAGCTTGGCGCTCAGCTCGGCCACTACGTCACCGTTCTCGGCATGCACCATCGCGGTGCCACCCAATTCGGCCAGACGTTTGAACGAGGCAAACAACTCATCGTCATTCACCATCAACGCGCCCTTATAGGCCATGAAGTGCTTGAACGTGTTGATGCCACGCGTCTCGATGACAGTCTTGATGTCATCAAACACCTGCTCACCCCACCAGGTCACCGCCATGTGGAACGAGTAGTCACAATTCGCCCGCGTCGATTTGTTGTCCCAACGCTTGAGCGCATCTAGCAAGCTTTCGCCCGGATTGGGCAGCGCGAAATCCACCACCATCGTGGTGCCACCTGCCAAGGCCGCGCGCGTTCCACTTTCGAAATCGTCGCTGGAATAGGTCCCCATAAAAGGCATCTCAAGATGCGTGTGCGGGTCGATCCCACCGGGCATCACGTAGCACCCCGAGGCGTCCAGCTCCTTGTCGCCGCGCAAGTCCGGCCCAATCTCGGTGATCACGCCGCCCTCAACTTTCACATCCGCCTTATAGGTCAGATCAGCGGTTACGATGGTCCCGTTCTTGATGACAGTACTCATTTCAAACTCCCTGTTGCGGTCTGCGCCGCTTGCTTCATCTGGCTAAAAATATCCCGGGGGAGTCGCGGCTTGCCGCGACGGGGGCAGCGCCCCCTATTCCACGATCTCCGCCGTCTCAACGACCGCATGCAGCAAAACATCCGCCCCGGCAGCCGCCCAATCCTTGCTGATCTCTTCAGCCTCGTTGTGGCTCAGGCCATCTACGCAGGGGCACATCACCATCGCGGTCGGCGCGACCCGATTAATCCAGCAGGCATCGTGACCGGCACCCGAAATGATATCCGTATGGGAATACCCCAGCCGCTCTGCCGCGTCGCGCACGGCGGCCACACATCCCTCATCGAATTTGACTGGATCGAAACCGCCGACCTTTTCGAATTCAATCTGCAGGCCCATTTCGTTCACGATATCCTCAGCCGCCACACGAAGGCGATTTTCCATATCAGTGATCACATCCAATTCGGGCGAGCGGAAATCGACCGTGAACACCACCTTGCCCGGAATCACATTGCGTGAGTTCGGATACACATCAATATGCCCCGCTGCCCCAACCGCATGCGGCGCATGTGACCACGCAATCTCATCCACTTTTTCAAGAATACGTGCCATCGCGAGGCCCGCATTCTTGCGCATCGGCATCGGGGTCGAGCCGGTATGGGCATCCTTGCCGGTCACTGTGATCTGGGTCCAACTTAGCCCCTGACCGTGGGTGACGACGCCGATATCCTTGTCCTCGGCCTCCAGAATCGGCCCTTGTTCGATATGCAATTCAAAGAAGGCATGCATCTTGCGTGCGCCGACCTCTTCCTCGCCGCGCCAGCCGATACGTTGCAATTCATCGCCGAATTTTTTTCCCTCGGCATCCTCGCGGTCATAGGCCCAATCCTGCGTGTGCATTCCGGCAAAAACGCCCGAAGACAGCATCGCGGGGGCGTAGCGTGTACCCTCTTCATTCGTCCAATTGGTCGCCACGATCGGATGTTTGGTTTTGATTCCCAGGTCGTTCAGCGTGCGGATGATCTCCAACCCGCCCAGAACGCCCAGAACCCCGTCATATTTCCCACCGGTTGGCTGTGTATCCAGATGCGAGCCAACATAGACCGGCAGCGCCTCCTGGTCCGTGCCCTCTCGCCGCGCGAACATGTTGCCCATCTGATCCAAGCCCATGGAACAGCCCGCACCCTCACACCAGCTTTGGAACAGCGCGCGCCCTTCGGCGTCATCATCGGTCAGCGTCTGGCGGTTGTTGCCGCCCGCAACGCCAGGGCCGATCTTGGCCATCTCCATCAGGCTATCCCACAACCTATCGCCATTGATCCTGAGATTCTGCGCCGGAGCTGCCATAGTCTTCTTCCCTGTTGCTTGCGAGTTTGCTCGCTTTTGGTGTCTTGATTTGACCAACTGGTCAAACTCACGCTATCACGGGTTCGACATCAGTCAAGAAATTGCGCGCCATCGCTGGAGTTTTCAGCAAAATCCCCTATGAAATGGCGCAAAAACAGACACGTTGGACACATGCCGAAAGACCGCGCACCCACCAGAATACAAAAGAAAAATCGCGCTGCGATTCTGGAAGCCGCGCTCGAAGTCTTTTCGACCCACGGGTTTCGCGGGGCCACCGTGGATCAGATCGCGTCCGCTGCCGGGCTGAGCAAACCAAACCTGCTCTATTACTACCGCAGCAAAGACGCGATTTATGCGGCCCTGCTCGAGCGTCTTCTGGACACTTGGCTAGACCCGATGCGCGCCATTGATCCCGATGGCGACCCTCTGACCGAGCTGTTAGGATACATCCACCGCAAGCTGGAAATGAGTCGCGACTACCCTCGCGAAAGCCGCCTGTTTGCCAATGAGATCATTCGCGGCGCTCCACATATCTATGACGTGCTGTCCACAGATCTGAAAGCGCTGGTCGATGAAACCTCGACCCTGATCCGCCGCTGGATGGCCGAGGGGCATATCGCCGAAGTGAACCCCTATCACCTGATCTTCTCGATCTGGTCTTTGACCCAGCATTACGCAGATTTCGACGTCCAGATCCGCGCCGTTCTTGGCTCGGATGAAGCCGATCCTTACCCCGACGCGAAAATCTACCTTGATCAGGTGTTCACGCGCCTTCTGACGCTGTAACCGTTATTTCGCGGGCTTTAACGCCAGAATTCGACGCAAAAGCACGATCACCATGGCGATCAGGATGGTCAGGTCGCCCATGGTTTTGACGGTGTTGATCTTGGGCACCTTTCCGGCATCCTTGACGATCGCGGTGTACATTTTCGGCTGCTGCACCCCAGCCATGTGATCCTTGGCCGAGGCCTTCACGAAGGCGTCAAAATTCTGCAGCGCCTTGACCTTTTTGACCACCTGCCCAAGGAACCGTTGGTCCAGCTGACGCTCTTCCTTCAACTTCGCCATCATCTCTTCGAGAGAGCGTTTCAGCTTCTCAAGACTGTCCACGTCACGTTTGATCTGCTTCTGATGCTGAAGAAAATTCTTGGCGGCCATCGCATCACGTTGCTTGGCCTTGGAGAGGGCAACGTTCTTTTTGGACGTGTCACGGTCAAGCTTGGTGACCTTGTTGCCGCCCTTGCTCCGGCCCGGTGGTGCCGCTGGCATGACATTCTCCTTTGATCCTGTCTGTCCGCGGCAGTGTAGCACCGAACCGGTGTTTTAGGGATGAAGGTTTCCCTTACTCCGCCGCTTTCGCCATCGGATTGTTCGGATGCGAGGTCCAGTTGGCATAGTCCGGCTGCACGGTCTTCCCGGTGCGCGGATCGACCTCACCAGCTACCATCGGCTCCATCGTGATGCAACCTTCGATCGGGCAGACATCGACGCAGAGGTTGCAGGCAACACATTCATCATCCATCACCTCGAATACACGGTCATCAGACATTGAGATCGCCTGATGGCTGGTATCCTCACAAGCCGCATAGCACCGGCCGCATTTGATACACTGGTCCTGATCAATCTTGGCCTTGGCAACATAGTTCAGGTTCAGATACTGCCAGTCGGTGACATTGGGCACCGCACGACCGATGACCTGATCGATGCTGGTATAGCTTTTCTCATCCATCCATTCGGACAGTCCCGCCGTCAGCTCATCAATGATCTTGAACCCGTAGGTCATCGCAGCGGTACACACCTGTACATTGCCACAACCCAGCGAGATAAACTCGGCCGCGTCACGCCAAGTGGTCACGCCCCCAATGCCGGAGATGGGCATACCATGCGTGGCCTCGGCCCGCGCGATTTCGGACACCATCGACAGAGCAATCGGTTTGACCGCCGGGCCGCAATAGCCGCCATGGCTGCCTTTGCCATCGATCGAAGGCTCGGGGCTGAACGTGTCCAGATTGACGCTGGTGATCGAGTTGATCGTGTTGATCAGCGACACCGCATCCGCGCCACCATTCCGTGCTGCTGCCGCAGGTTTGCGGATGTCGGTGATGTTCGGCGTCAGCTTCACGATGACCGGGCGGTCATAGTATTTCTTGCACCAACGGGTCACCATTTCGATGTATTCCGGCACCTGCCCCACGGCAGACCCCATGCCTCGCTCGCTCATGCCATGCGGGCAGCCGAAGTTCAGTTCGATCCCATCGGCGCCTGTCTCGGCGACGCGCGGCAGGATGGCTTTCCACGCCTCCTCCTCGCAGGGCACCATGATCGAGGCGATCAGCGCGCGATCCGGATAGTCCGCCTTGACCCGCGCCATTTCCTCAAGGTTCACCTCTAGCGGGCGGTCGGTGATCAACTCGATGTTGTTCAGACCCAGCAGCCGCCGATCAGCACCATAGATCGCGCCATAGCGCGGCCCGTTCACATTCACGACCGGAGGGCCCTCGGCCCCCAACGTTTTCCACACAACACCACCCCATCCGGCCTCGAACGCGCGGCGGACGTTGTATTCCTTGTCCGTCGGCGGCGCAGAGGCCAGCCAATAGGGGTTGGGGCTGGAAATGCCCAGAAAGTTTGTCGTCAGATCGGCCATGGCTTCTCCCTTCCCGGCTCAGCCGGTTTTTTGAATATCATTTCGGTCGGGCGAATGCGCCCGGCCTTTAGGTTTTTTACGTAGTTTTGGAACTTCTCCGGTGCCGTCTCGCCCATCATCAGGTGGATGCCTAACGCGGGCGGGCCACTTTCGGCCATGCGCGCAAAGGCTTCCTCGAAGAACGCTAGAGCGAACTCGGTACGATCCGTCTCAGTCACCAGTTCCAGGCCCGCAGCGCTTGCGGCATCGCGGTAGACATCGGGTGCGTGGACGAAGGACGTCTCGGCCACGGTGGACCATGGCAGAGGAAACGCAAGCGGCTCAGCCGCCTCACCGCCCATCACGTCGAACAAGGCAAAAGTACCATCCGTCGCTAAGGCCCGAGAGACTTCGGCGAACAATCCCGCCTTGTCTTCGATGTTCATGCCAACATGGAACATCACGGCCAAATCGAACCCAGAATCGGGAACGGGCATATCGAGGGCGCTGCCGACCAGAAACTCCGACTTGTCGGAATGTCCGACAAGATCGCTGAGCGTCTTGGCCGTTTCGACAAACTCAGGCGTCAGGTCGACGCCTGTGACCGTCGAGTCATACCGATCCACAATGTAGCGCGATGTCCCGCCGATACCGCAGCCAACGTCGAGCACACGCGTTGCATGGGTGGGGGAGAGCTGAGCGAACAAGTTATCGGTCGCCTTCACACCACCTGTATGAAACTCGTCTCCGGCCTTGAGGTCGGCGACGGTGGCTGCATCCGGGTCAATACCGCTGGCCTCAAGCGCCGCGCGGACGCGTTCGGTCAGGGCACCGGTTGTGTAGTGTTGGGCAACAGCTTGTTCGATCTGGGACATGACGATACCTCAGCATCAATAAAAATGGGGTGAATACCCCATCTTATCACGAAACGAGCGTTGCGTGGATGTCCATCGCCGCGTCCCGTCCCTCGGCCACGGCTGTCACGGTCAGATCCTCGCCGCCCGCGGCGCAGTCACCACCCGCCCAAACACCGTCCAGAGAGGTTCGCCCTGCCCCGGTGACAGCGATCTTGTTGCCGTCCAGCGCCAGACCTTCGGGCGCGCCTTCAAGCGTCTGACCGATGGCCTTGAGGACCTGATCAGCCGGAAGCCGGATCATCTCACCCGTCCCTTCTAGCCTGCCGTTCCGAGTGGTCGTGTATTCCAGCTCGATATCGACCGCAGATCCATTGCCGTAAACGGCGACCGGCTGCACATTCGTCAGGATCCGCACCCCATGCGAGGCTGCGAGGTCCTGTTCGTACCGGCTGGCACCCATCGCATCGCGCCCTCGGCGATAGGCAATCGTGACATGCTCAGCGCCCAGCAGTTTTGACTTCACGGCAGCGTCCACCGCAGTCATGCCGCCGCCGATCACGACCACATTCCGCCCGACCGGCAAGTGGGCCAGATCTTCGGCCTGACGCACATCCGAAATGAAATCCACAGCAGCCCGCACACCGTCCTTTTCGGTGCCTTGCGCACGCAACGCGTTCACACCCGCCAGACCGATCGACAGGAAAACGGCATCATAGTTCTCGACCAATCCGTCCAGCGAAATCGTATCTCCCAGAACCGAGCCCGTCTCGATTGCAATGCCACCGATTTTCAAAAGCCAATCCACTTCGGCCTGAGCGAAGTCATTGGTCGATTTGTAGGCTGCAATCCCGTATTCGTTCAGACCGCCGGGTTTCGGCTTGGACTCGTGAATCACCACGTCATGCCCCAGCATCGCCAGCCGGTGCGCACAGGCAAGACCAGCAGGCCCTGCCCCAATCACGGCAACCGTTTTGCCGGTAGGCGCGGCGCGTTCGAAGGGGTGATCGCCCGCTTCCATAACGGTATCAGTCGAGTAACGCTGCAAGCGACCGATCTCGACCGGTTTGCCTTCGGCGGCTTCGCGAACGCAAGCTTCCTCGCACAAAGTCTCGGTCGGACAAACGCGGGCACACATGCCACCTAGAATGTTTTGCTCGAGAATCGTGCGACCCGCTGCTTGCGGCTGACCAGCCTGGATCTGGCGAATGAACAACGGAATATCGATATCCGTCGGACAGGCCGTCACACACGGCGCGTCATAGCAGAAATAACAGCGATCTGCCGCTACGGCGGCCTCATGCGGGGCCAAAGGCGGATGCAGATCGGTGAAATTCGAGGTCAGCTCATCGCTGGAAAGCCGCCCTGGGACAATCCCGGGTGCCATCTGGCCCTGTGCCATCACTCTACTCCCTGTAGATATGTTTGTTGTGAGGCTCAGCTTGCCACAATCTGATTTTTTATCAATTGGTAAATTTTATCATTCGGTCAAAAAATGAAAAATCCGGGCTTTTGACCCGGATTTCCGTGATTTTGCTCAAAATTGATGCGGGATCGGGTCAGATCATGCCCGTCAAATGCCCGGATTTCATCCAAACCCGCGCGCCATCCGGCCCCGCAACGGCCTTTGACTGCGATCCGGGCGGCAGGCGTAGCCAGTCCCACGCGGCGAATGATTCACCGCCTTCATCAAAGCTGCCGGTGATGACAAACACCTCAAGCCCACCTTCAGCGCTCAGATCAATGGTCTCACTCGCGGCCCATTGCGCGATGCGCACATCCTCATGCTCATCCTTGAACAAGCGCAGATCGCCCTGCCCGTTGATCGAGCGTTTAACCTCGGTCCGGTCAGACGGATCGAATTGATGCAGCTTGACCAGAATGGTCGCCCCATCCGCCGCCGAAGGGGTATGGGACGAGGTCGGAGGGTTGCGAACATAGCTGCCCACCGGAAAATCTCCGGTTTCGTCCTGAAAGACGCCATCCAGAACCAGATACTCCTCACCGCCATCGTGGGTATGGGCCGCGAAGGCACTGCCGGGGGCGAAACGCACGATCGTAGTGGCGCGGGCGACTTCCTCACCGATCCGGTCCAGCATCTTGCGCTCGACCCCTGCCGCTGGCGATTGCACCCACTCGGTCTGATCAAAATGCACCGCAGCGCGTTTGGTGAAATCCGCGTTGATCCTCATGGCGGCCTCCTGCTTTGAATCTCCTGCTTGAGATGGGATGGAGAACGCGAAAATCAATCCAACAGTTTTGACGCCCCATGCGGCTTGCTATAGTCCCAAGGAAAACGGGCGACGGGAACAGGCACGAATGGCTTCGCAGAAATTCAACATTGTCGTCATCGGACAAAACAACCGCCTGCAATATGAGGCCCTTCTGTTCGCCGCCTCGCTGCGCAACTGTTCCCCCGGTTTTGACGGCAAGCTGTATGTCGCCACCCCAAACCCCGGCCCCCGTTGGAGCCAGAACCCCAGCATACATAACGAAGATGTGCGCAAGGCGCTGTCTCAGCTGGACGCCGAGATCCTGCCCTTCGACAACCATGTCTTCGGAGAGAGCTATCCGCATGGCAACAAGATCGAGGCCCTGCTGGCCCTGCCCGAGGGGGAACCCTTTGTCTTCTTCGACAGCGATACGCTGATCACCGGCGACCTGACCTCGGTCCCGTTTGATTTCGACCGTCCGGGCGCCTCGCTTAAGGTCGACGGGACTTGGCCGAAACCCACCCTCTATGGGCCCGGGTTCGAGGGAATATGGAGCGCGCTCTATCACCGCTTCGGGTTGGATTTCGACAGCTCGATTGATGAAAGCCAGCCCAAGGAACACTGGAAGCGGTTTCTGTATTTCAACGCGGGGTATTTCTTCTACAAATGCCCTCGTCAGTTCGGCGAGCGGTTTCTGGACTACGCCAAGACCATACGCGACGAAGAGATACCCGAACTCACCGGGCAGAACCTTGATCCCTGGCTTGATCAGGCCGCTTTGCCGTTGGTGATCCACTCCTTCGGTGGCGGGCGCGATGCTTTGCCGGAAGGATTGCTAGATGGGTCGATCAGTTGTCACTACCGATTGTTTCCACTGCTCTACGCCCGTGAGAGTGACCGCGTGATTGAAGTGCTCGAGACCGTCTCAGCCCCCAACAAAGTCAAGAAAGTCCTCAAGGCCTATGACCCGATGAAGAGGCTGATTTTCCAAGGAAAAGGCCAGAAAATCCGCGAGATGTTTGACCAGAACGCCCTGCCCGGGCGCGAGCAGGCCATCCGAAAGGCGATCAAGGCCAAAGGTCTCTGGCTGCGCTGACAGGATCGCCCACAAGATCACCCAGAGGATCGTTGTGCAAGGGCCTGCAATAGCCTACAGATTCGCCAACGCACATTCCAACAGGAGATTTTCACGATGTCTGACGGCCCCACCTACGGTTTCGACACTCTGCAGATACACGCGGGCGCACGCCCCGATCCCGCAACCGGCGCGCGCCAGACTCCCATCTATCAAACGACGGCCTATGTTTTTCGCGATGCGGACCACGCGGCAGCTTTGTTTAACCTGCAGGAAGTGGGCTTTATCTATTCGCGCCTGACCAACCCGACCGTCGCCGTTTTGCAGGAACGTGTCGCGACGCTGGAAGGTGGCGTTGGCGCGGTGTGCTGTTCCTCGGGGCACGCGGCGCAGATCATGGCGCTGTTCCCGCTGATGGGACCGGGCTGCAACGTGGTGGCCTCGACCCGCCTGTATGGCGGCACTGTCACGCAGTTCAGCCAGACGATCAAACGCTTCGGCTGGTCGGCCAAATTTGTCGACACTGATGACCTGGAGGCCGTGAAAGCCGCCATAGACGAAAACACCCGCGCGGTATTCTGCGAATCCATCGCCAACCCTGGCGGCTATGTAACCGACATCCGATCTCTGGCTGATGTCGCAGACGGCGCAGGCATTCCGTTGATCGTCGACAACACCTCGGCCACGCCCTACCTGTGCCGCCCGATTGAACACGGTGCGACGCTGGTCGTGCATTCGACCACCAAGTACCTGACCGGCAATGGCACCGTCACCGGCGGCTGCATCGTGGATTCGGGCAAGTTCGACTGGTCGGCGAATGACAAGTTCCCCTCACTCAGCCAGCCCGAGCAGGCCTATCACGGGCTGAAATTCCATGAGACCTTCGGCCCGCTGGCCTTCACCTTCCACGGCATCGCCATTGGCCTGCGCGATCTGGGCATGACCATGAACCCGCAAGCGGCACATTATACGCTGATGGGGATCGAGACGCTGTCGCTGCGGATGGAGCGCCACGTCGAAAACGCCCAGAAGATCGCCGCCTGGCTCGAGGCGGATGACCGGGTCGACTACGTGACCTATGCGGGCCTGCCTTCGTCGCCCTATCACGACCGGGTCAAGGCGCAGTATCCGCGTGGTGCCGGTGCCCTGTTCACCTTTGCGGTCAAGGGTGGCTATGACGCATGCATCAAACTGGTGAACGCATTGGAGATCTTCAGCCACGTTGCCAACCTCGGCGATGCGCGGTCGCTGATCATCCACTCAGCCTCGACCACGCACCGTCAGTTGACCCCCGAACAGCAAGAGGCAGCAGGCGCAGGTCCCAACGTTGTGCGTGTGTCGATCGGTATCGAGGATGCCAACGACCTGATCGCCGATCTGGATCAGGCCTTGGCCAAAGCCAGCGCATAAAGCCATGAGCGGCCACGACACCAACGCACTTGGTCAACCCATCGGACGACCGGTCACGGGCGAGTTCCCGCGCCCCACGCCGCCCTATACCCCGATGGAGGGCCAGTATTGCTCGGTCGTGCCGCTTGATGTGAACAGGCATGCGCCCGGATTGTTCCGGGCGTTTGCCAATGATGCCGATTACCGGAACTGGACCTACCTGCCCTACGGGCCGTTTGGATCTGAACAGGAGTTCGAAACCTGGGCTCGTGCGAATTGCATAGACGCCGACCCGATGTTTCACACGGTTCTGGATGCCAACGATATACCCGTTGGCATGGCATCATACCTTAGGATCGAACCGGCCGCAGGTGTGATCGAGGTCGGGCATATCCACTTCTCGCCCCTACTGCAGCGCAAGCCGCAATCGACCGAGGTCATGTATCTGATGATGCGCCGTGTGTTCGATGAGCTGGGCTATCGCCGTTATGAATGGAAATGTGACGCGTTGAATGCGCCATCTTGCAGTGCAGCCCAGAGGTTGGGCTTCACCTATGAGGGGACATTCCGCCAAGCGACACATTACAAGGGGCGCAATCGCGACACAGCCTGGTATTCGATCCTCGACAGCGAATGGCCGCGTATTCGAGATGCGTTTGAGGACTGGTTGTCCAAGGATAATTTTGACCAAACGGGCCAGCAACGAAAACCGCTGATGGCCCGCGCAAGTGCGTGAGCCTATTCTGAAATCTCGAACTCCATCGAGACACTGACAGAAACCGAGATCTCTCCGCCAGCCACAGGCACTCCGCCCGTGTCGGCCATGGCCATGTTCCGCATCTCTGCCATCGGGCGCACACCGCCCCCACGTTCCGAGATCGTCTGAACCGGCCCCAGCGTGATATTGGCAGCTTGGGCAAGTTGCTCGGCCTTTGCGGTTGCTTCGCTTACGGCTTTTGCACGGGCTTGAACCTCAATCGGTTCAGGGTCTTGCAGACCAAAGCTCAACCCGCTGAAATCATTGGCCCCGTCCTGAATGACCGCATCCATGACCTCACCCAGTTGGGTCAGATCGCGTACCCGCACGAACACCCGGTTCGAGGCGACAAATCCGGTGATCTCAGGTGGTTCCCCGTTTTGCTGATTCCGATTCGACCAGATGGGCGACAAAGACAGGTCACGGGTTTGCAAGTCCCGCTCGTCGATGCCCATGTCACCCAACCGCGCAAGCACCTGCGCCACAGCGTCCGAGGTAGCTTTCATGGCCACTGAGGCCTCGGGGTTTTGATGTGTCACACCTAGGGTGATCGTCGCCATATCGGGGGCAACCTGAACGGTTCCGGTGGCATCCACGTTGATGCGACGTTCTTCCGCATGTGCCAGCCCGGCGGTGGTTGCGGCCATCATCGCGGCCAGAAAAGCGAATGTCTTCAAGGTGATCCCTCCAACTTACTCTGTCTCAACATGGGTCCGAGGGGCACACACGCACAAGGGGAAGTCCCGGCTTTTTCTTTCCCTCGGCGGGTTCCTGCTTTAGTATCACCCTGCGAATACAAAGGTATTTGCGTTGATATGGTTAACTGTGGTTCCTCCGGATTATGAAACCCGCTTTTGCGCTGACCTTTTCTGCGACCGGAATTTCCCTTCAACACCATTCGGATGGTGAATGGTACGACATTGGCGAAGTGCCTTTGTCGGCCCCGGATCTGAGTGACCAGATCAAAGCCCTGCACGACAAAGCATTTGCACTGGAAAACGACCTGAGCTGCAAACTGGTGCTGCCCGCAGATCAGGTGCGGTATCTTGCCCTGCCCACGGAAGGCCAAAGCGAAGATCAGATCGCGTCCGAGGTTCAAGCCGCGGTCGCCGAGGCAACTCCGTATGAATTGGCCGATCTGTCCTACGACAGCGCAACCGAGGGGTCGACCACCTTTGTCGCCGCCGTCGCGCGCGAGACGCTGGGTGAAGCGCAGGCATTTGCGGCGCAGCACGGGTTCCTGCCGGTCACCTATAGTGCAGCCACGACTGAGGCCGAATTTCCGCGCGAGCCTGTATTTGACATGACCAGCGAACCGCAGGTCGCTGCGCCTTCACCCGAGCCCGAGCTAGAAAGACCCCCGGTTCACGCCATAGCGGATGACGCGGCGCCTACGGCGTTCCGCTCTCCTGAACCTGCTACGACCGCAATCACTTTGTCTCCCACAACGAACAAAGGGCAACGTTGGGCAATTCCCGCGATTGCCGCGCTGATCTGCGTCGGGGTTGGTGTTTGGGCGTGGTCTCTGATCGGGGCAGACCCAGACAACGACACATTTACCGAAAACGATACGGCCGAACTGTCTGCACCGCAGACTCAGGACACTTCACCGCCTGAGACGGATCCACAGCCTGAAACCGAAATCGCGGCGGCACCAGCAGCGGAAGAAGCGCCAGAACCTGAAGCCCAGCCAGAATTGTCCCCGACAGATGCGGCCATTCTCGAAGCGCTGAAAGTCGCGCCGACGCCTGTAGAACAGATTGCACAGGACCCCGAAGCACAAAGTGACATCGAAGAGGTCGCGGGCGCCCTAGTGGAGGCCCCCGAAGCGCCGATTACCCCGGCATTGATTTCCGAGGATGACCTCTACCTCGCGTCTATTCACAACCCGGATCTGTCCAGCGACGCGATTGCCCTGCCCGATCAAGGCAGTTTCGACACGGATGCCGCCTTTGAACGCATCCCCGGCCCCGCAATCGCAGGCGCGCAATACGAACTGGACGAACGCGGCTTGGTCGTACCGACCGCAGAAGGCGCGCTGTCGCCCGAAGGTATCGTAGTCTATTTGGGTCGCCCATCAAAAGTCCCGCCCGAAGTACCGGTGCGGTTTGAGGAAGAACCAGTGGTCGATGAGGTGAACCAGAGGCTGGCCGAACTCCGACCCCGGCCCCGCCCCGGCAATCTGGTCGAGAATTTCGAACGCACGCAATTGGGCGGGCGCAGTCTTGAAGAGCTTGCTGTCGTAAGGCCCAAATTGCGGCCTGAAAGCCTACAGGCACAGCCCGAGATCGACTACACACCCACCGCCTTGGCCGTTGTTCGCGTCCCTCGCCCCAAACTACGGCCCGCGCGGGCCGTGGCGTCGGCTAGCGCAAGCGGATCAAATCTGGGATCAACCGCCGCAGTAGCGTCCAGCAACGACGAGGCCGGGTCCTTCCAGCCGAAATCCGTGGCTCCGAAAATCCCGACAACAGCCTCGGTCGCACGACAGGCCACAATCGACAATGCCCTGAACCTGCGCAAGCTGAACCTGATCGGCGTCTACGGCACACCCGCAAATCGCCGTGCCCTCGTGCGGCTTCCGAGTGGTCGGTACAAAAAGCTCAAGATCGGAGACCGGATTGACGGCGGCAAGGTAATCGCCATCAGCGACAGCGAATTGCGGTATCAGAAGAAGGGCCGCAACCTGACTTTGAAAATGCCGCGTGGCTGAGGACGACCCGTATTTTCAGACTGTCAAAGCTGGGTACGAGCACGCCGCCCACCGGTTAATCCCGGCCTATGACGGCCTTTCTCCTACCGAAGTCCTGCGCCCCGTTTTGGATCACGTGCCCGATACCGGGGCGAGCGTTCTGGATGTGGGCGCTGGCACTGGAACGGTGGCGCGTTGGCTGGCCATACGCGGCTGCGACGTGACGGCGATCGAGCCAGTCGATGCCTTTCGAAACCACGCGGTGCGCGGTGACGGTGCCCGATCCGCTAAATTGCTTGATGCTTGCCTGCCTAGACTAAGCGCTCTGCCAGACGACACCGCGTTCGACTCCATTCTGGTCATTGGAGTTCTGCATCACCTGCCTCCGCGTGACCAACACTTGGCTATCCGCGTACTGTCTAAACGGCTGCGGCCGCAAGGGCGGATGATTTTGTCGCTCAGACATGGCCCCTGCCCGTCTGACCGACCCGGTTATGTGATTTCGGACGACGCCATAGTTGATCAAGCGGTAGGTTCGGGCCTGCAGGTGCACCGCAGGTCCCGAACCGACTCGATACAACCGGCCAACCAGCGCGCAGGTGTAACCTGGACCTGGCTGGTATTTGGCGCTGCTTAGGCCGCCGAAATCTCTCCGCTTTCGATTTGTTCGCGTTCGATGGATTCGAAGAGGGCCTGGAAGTTACCCTCACCGAACCCATCATCCCCCTTGCGCTGGATGAACTCGAAGAAAATCGGGCCGATCACGGTTTTTGAGAAGATTTGCAGCAGAATCCGTGTCTCTCCCCCGTCCACGACGCCTTCACCGTCGATCAGAATGCCGTGCTTCATCATCCGATCCAGCGGCTCATCGTGGTCCGTTACACGGTCTTTGGACATGTCATAATAGGACTGGTTTGGACCAGGCATGAACTTCAACCCGTTCTCGGCAATGGCGTCGGTCGAGGCATAGATGTCCTCGCTGCCCACCGCGATATGCTGAATGCCCTCGCCCTTGTACTTTTTCAGGTAAGAGACGATCTGACCCGTTTCGCCCCGATCCTCGTTGATCGGGATACGGATGCGGCCACAGGGCGATGTCAGCGCGCGGCTATAGAGACCGGTGAACTTGCCCTGGATGTCAAAGAACCGGATTTCACGGAAGTTGAACAGGTCGCCATAAAACTTGAACCACTTGTCCATATTGCCCCGGTAGACATTGTGGGTGAGGTGATCGAGATAATAGAACCCCTCGCCGCGCGGTTTCGATTCTTTGATCCACGCGAATTCCTCATTGTAGGGCGAGGTATCGTAATACTGGTCAATAAAGTAGATCAGCGATCCGCCAATCCCCTTGATGGCCGGGACATTCATCGTCTTGTCCGCACCGTCATACGGCTCCGCCCCTTTTGCGACGGCATGCTCGTAAGCTTTCTGCGCATCCACAACGCGCCAGCCCATCGAAGGTGCACAAGGGCCGTGTTCCGCGACGAACTTGTCGGCATAGCTTTCGGGGTCCGCGTTCAGGATGTAGGTGACATCGCCCTGCTGCCACAGTTCGACCAGAGGTTTGGATTTGTGGCGCGCAACCAGATCGAAGCCCATTTTGGCGAACAGATCACGCAGCTCCTGCGGTTCAGGGTGCGCGAACTCGACAAACTCAAACCCGTCGGTACCTGCGGGGTTTTCGGGACTGATGACAGATTTCGGGGCGTTATGCGGGAAAGGACCCATGGCGCGTCTCCTTCGAAAACAGGAATTTCTTTGCTGATTCTAAAATACGCCTTAAGCAGTGCTGTTTCCGCGCATTGTTTTCATGTAAACTCTCTAAGTGTGCGCAAACTGCGCATGAATGACCTGAAATATGAGATCTTGCCGCATATGCTTGATGCAACCGATACACGCCTACTCTCAGCGCTTCAAAAGGACGCGCATCTGACCGCGCATCAATTGGGTGAGCTGCTGAACCTCTCCCCCAGCCAGGCAGGCCGCCGCCGTCAGCGCCTTGAGGCCGAGGGCTATATCACCGGCTACGCGGCCCGGCTGGATCCGTTGAAACTCGGCTTGCAGGTTCAGGGCTTCGTTCAGGTCCATCTTGGCACACACGGCCCCGATCAATCCGCCAGCTTTGCCCGGATGGTTAACACCCAACCCGAGATCACAAGTGCCTGGACGATGACGGGCGAGGCAGACTACTTGCTTCACGTCTATTGTGACGATCTTTCTGCGCTCAACAGCTTGCTTCACGAGGTGATCCTGCCGCATCCTGCAGTGGCACGGGTACAAAGCCAGATCGTGATGGACCAACTCAAACGCGACGCACCCCTGCCAACCTGAGCGGGCAATGAGGACATAGATGGACGATTTCCTATATCAGGCTTCTATTTATCTGGCTGCGGCCGTTATCGCCGTGCCCCTGTCGGCGCGGTTGGGCCTTGGGTCGGTTCTCGGATACCTGGCGGCTGGCTTGATCATCGGCCCCGTCCTCGGGCTTGTCGGCGCCGAGACTGAAGACCTGCAACATGTCGCCGAGTTCGGCGTGGTCATGATGCTGTTCCTCATCGGTCTCGAGCTAGAGCCGCGCGCCCTGTGGGATATGCGCGACAAGCTGTTGGGTCTTGGCGGGCTTCAGGTTCTGTTGTCCACCGCCGTTATTGCCGGTGTCGCGATGTACGCGAACCACCCGTGGTCCGTCGCACTGGCGGTCGGTTTAACTCTGTGTTTGTCCTCGACCGCGATCGTGCTGCAAACCCTGTCTGAGAAGGGCTTGATGCAAACGAACGGAGGCCGCGCGACGTTCTCAGTTCTGCTGACGCAGGACATTGCCGTTATCCCGATTCTGGCCCTGCTGCCGCTGCTCGCGCTTCCTGCCATGCCGCATATTGAGGCAGACGGCTCCATCGACCGCGGCGCTGAGCATCTGCATGATGCCGGGCATCACAGCCTGTCTCTGGTCGAAGGGCTGCCGGGCTGGGCTGTCACTCTGGTCACCATCGGCGCAATTGCCTTTGTCATTCTAGCGGGCGTCTACCTGACCCGGCCACTGTTTCGGTTCATTCACGCAACCCGCCTGCGCGAGATGTACACCGCGCTGGCGCTGATGATCGTGGTCGGGATTTCATTCCTGATGACACTGGTGGGCCTGTCACCCGCTCTGGGCGCGTTTCTGGCGGGTGTGGTTTTGGCCAGCTCGGAATTCCGCCATGAAATGGAAAGCGACCTTGAGCCGTTCAAGGGCCTGTTTCTGGGGCTGTTCTTCATCACAGTCGGAGCCGGGATCAACGTTGGCTATTTCTTCAACGACCCGTTTGACCTGATCGGTTTGGCCTTACTGGTCATCCTTGTCAAAGGCGTCATCCTCTATCTCGTGGGCAAGGCCTTCAAACTGAAGGGCCGGGATCACTGGCTGTTCACCCTTGGACTGGCCCAGGCGGGTGAGTTTGGCTTTGTCCTTCTGGCGTTTTCGACACAGCAGAATGTCATCCCGCCGGACCTGTCGCAAAAGATGTTGATGATCATTGCGCTGACCATGTTGATTACCCCGCTTCTGTTCATCATCTATGACCTTCTGTCCCGCAAGATGGCTGACACTAGCGCCACGCCGGAACCTGATGAGATCGACGAAAAAGGCCCCGTGATCATCGCCGGGATCGGTCGATTTGGTCAGATCGTCAACCGGCTGGTGCGGGCCAGCGGCTTCAAAACCGTTGTTCTGGACCACGATATCGAGACGATCCAACTGATGCGTCGTTTTGGCGTCAAAGGCTTTTTAGGAGACCCGACCCGGCCGGAACTGCTGCGCGCTGCGGGGCTTGAGAAAGCCTCGGTACTTGTCGCTGCGATGGATGATCGAAAGACGGTGACGCGTTTGGTTGGCTACGCCCGCCGCCAGCGCCCCGATCTGCATATCATCGCACGGGCGCATGATCGAACCCACGTGTATGAGCTGTATCAGGCCGGCGCCAATGACATCGTGCGCGAAATGTTCGACAGCTCTCTGCGCGCAGGCCGTTATGTGCTGGAGAATATCGGGCTGAGCGAATACGAGGCCGCGCAGGCCGAACAGACCTTCTATCACCATGACAGGACGTCCGTGCGCGATTTGGCCGAGCTTTGGATTCCCGGTATGCCCACGTCCGAGAATACGAAATACATCGAACGCGCGCAAAAGCTTGAGAAGGATCTGGAAACCGCGTTGCTGGAATTGGCGGAACAGCACGCAAAGGATTCTGCCTGACCGAAGCAATTAAAGCGTTTTGCGTTTTATCTGAGGTAAAGCTATCGAAATGCGCGTTCGACCAGAGGGAGAGGCAGCGTATTTCGATTCAAATCAAACGCAAAGCGATCTAGCTCCGGTCAGGCGCTTAGGTTACCCGTCCGAGACACCCGCCTCGGCAAAGGTTGCCATGCCCGAGTGGCAGGCAACTGCGCTTTTGAGAATGTTGATCGCAAGCGCACCGCCGGACCCCTCACCCAGACGTAGGCCGAGGCTCAGCAGCGGCTCTTTACCCAGTTTTGACAGCATCGCCGCATGCGCGCCTTCTGCGCTTTGGTGCCCCGCAACGGTATGATCCAGAGCTGAGGACGAAATACGCGCCAGACAGGCCGCGGCCGATGTGCAGATGAAGCCATCCAGAATGACGGGAATGCGCAACATCCGGGCCGCCGCAATCGCTCCGGCCATGGCCGCGATCTCGCGCCCGCCGAGGCAGCGCAGAACCTCCAACCCGTCGTCATTGCCATGCAGCGCAACGCCTTCAGCCACTACGCGCGTCTTGTTGGCAAGGCCGGTATCGTCGACCCCTGTACCGCGACCGGTCCAATCGGCGGCCTCACCTCCGAAAAGGGCACAGGCGATGGCAGCAGCGGGGGTGGTGTTGCCGATCCCCATCTCGCCGACCACCAGCAGGTCGGACTTCGGGTCCACCGCCTGCCAGCCGGTTTGCAGTGCGCTCAGCAACTCGGCCTCACTCATGGCAGGGCCTTGGGTGAAATCTGCAGTGGGATGATCCAGATCCAGCGCGTGGACGTCCATCTTCGCGCCCGCCGCCTTGGCCAACTGATTGATCGCCGCGCCGCCATGTTCAAAATTCATCACCATCTGAACGGTCACTTCGGGCGGAAACGCTGAAACGCCCTGCGCCGTGACCCCATGGTTACCCGCAAAGACAATGACCTGAGGGGCCGTAACCTGCGGTCGCGCATCCCCACGCCAGGCCGCGTACCAGATCGCCAGATCCTCAAGCCGCCCCAGTGCGCCCGGCGGTTTGGTCAACTGACTGTTGCGTTCAGCCGCGCCATCCGCCGCCGCCATGTCCGGCCCTTGAGCGTTGGTCAACGCGTCGCGGAACGTGTTCAAATCATTCAGTTCAGGCAGCATCAAAGCCTCATTGCATCAGAGTGGTCCTGTGTGTTTAACCGAAGCACTGAATCCAACAAGGCCCCGAAAGGCGCAGAAGTGCAAAAAAACGACACCAATCCGGTTTCCGCATGGGATATCCCGCTGGCGCTGGTCCTGTTGACGCGCCTGCCCCTGCCCCGTTTGCCCGAACAGGTCTTTGCCCGGCAAGCGCAGGCGGTCTGGGCCTTTCCGGTGGTCGGCCTGGTGATTGGCACATTGGCTTGCGGCATCGGGTGGCTGACGCTGACGCTGTCGGTTCCGCCATTCGTGTGCGCCGTTCTGCTTGTGGCGACCCTGACCATGACGACCGGCGCAATGCATGAGGACGGGCTGGCCGATACGTTTGATGGCCTATGGGGCGGGTTCACACCGGATCGCCGGTTGGAGATCATGAAGGACAGCCATATCGGCACATATGGCGTTCTGTCCCTGATTGGTTCGCAGCTGATGCGCGTTGCCGCCGTCTCGGCCCTTCTGTCAGCCGACGCGTTTCTGGCGATCATTGCCGCTTGTGTGGTGTCACGCGCGTTCATGCCCCTGCTGATGGCTGCATTGCCTAATGCGCGTAAATCCGGCCTCAGCCATTCTGTCGGTGCTCCGTCCGTCGTTCCTGTCGCCGTTTCGCTCGCTCTGGCTGGCTTGACGGGAGTATTGCTGATCGGTGGGCAGGTCATTTTGCCCGCCCTTTGCGCCGCGCTCGTTGTAGGTGCTCTGGCCCTTATGGCAAGGGCCAAGATCGGCGGACAGACCGGAGATATCCTCGGCGCTTCTCAGCAATTGGCCGAAATCACCTTCCTGGTAGCAATAGCGGCTCAGCTTTAAGACACCCCACCCGTTTCGATCCGCAGAGTGCAGCCGCAATGCTTGCAATGCACCGCGTCCGGATCATGCCGGAATAGCCCGCAGCTGGGGCATTTGTGGCGCACTTTCTGAGGCATGAATATCGCCTGCGCCAGACGCACGAACAGGGCAACACCCACCACCATGATAAACACCGAAAACAGCTTGCCCCAAGGCGTCGACAGGGTGATGTCGCCAAATCCCGTCGTCGTCAGGGTCGCCATGGTGAAATACAGCGCGTCTATATAGGGGTTCTTGGCATCTTCGGGGATGAAAAAGACAAGAACGGCTGTCGAAGTTGCAAACACGAAGACCAGCAGATTGATGGCCGCGATGACCGCATCTTCGTGCGTGCGGAAAAAGGTGCTGTCGCGCCGTAAATCCCACAGCAGATGGTACGAGTGGATCAGCCGAAGGGCGCGCAGGATACGCAGGAACGCGAGATTACCGGTCAGAAACGGATCGAGGATCAGTGACACGATCACCACGATATCCGCCAGCGTATAAATTTTACGCAACAGCTTCCAGCGATCCTTGGCGATCCACATTCTGGCGGAAAAATCCAGAAGGATAATAAAGCCAACCACCCAACTGATACCGGTAACCCATGGGCCATGCGGAAAATGCGCGGTGGCGACAAAGAAGATGATGGTGACCACATCGAACAGGATCAAACCATAGCGGAACCAAACCGAAATCGGAGCCTTTCCGATATATAGGAACTTGACCGTCTTCTTCATGCGGAACCGGTATCTGCTTGCATCTACAGAAAAACTAACCGGTTTTCGCCAATCCACCAAGCAACGAAAAAGGCCGCCCCGATGCCGGAGCGGCCTTTCCGTTTCAATCGTCTTGGACTTAAGCGGCAGCGGCGCGTGAGGTCAGAACATCATCGACCTGCTTGGCGGCAGAAATTTCTCCGTCTCCGGACACGGCGGCGACCTCGCGGGTCAGACGCTCCAGCGCGGCTTCATAAAGCTGACGCTCGGAATAGCTTTGCTCGCGCTGGTCATCGGTGCGGTGCAGGTCGCGAACCACTTCGGCGATCGAGATCAGATCGCCCGAGTTGATCTTCTGTTCGTATTCCTGCGCCCGGCGCGACCACATGGCCCGCTTGACCTTGGCCTTGCCCTTCAGCGTCTTCATCGCCTGGCTGATCACATCCGGCGAGCTGAGCGAACGCAGACCGGATTCAGTCACTTTGTTTGTCGGCACACGCAGGGTCATCTTGTCCTTCTCAAAAGAGATGACGAACAGTTCGAGCGAAAATCCAGCGACGTCCTGCTCTTCGATCGAGATGATCTGACCCACACCATGGGCGGGGTAGACAACATAGTCGTTCGGGCGGAACTCAAGCTTTTTCGACTTCGACATTCAATTCATTCCTTGGTTTTGGACCGGGATGCGAACAACAAAAAACCCACGCTCGGTGCCTATTGTGGCCCCGGCAGGCGGTCTGTTTGTCGCAAATTCAGAACTCCAAAGCGAGCATACTTACGGAGTACATCCCAATCTCAGTCATCATGTAGGGAGAGAGTATATCACAAAAATGAGACACTCAAAAGTTTCCCTAGGGGAATTTTTTTATAAACGGCCTGCAATCAAGGGATTAGGCTTCGAAGACCGCATATCTTAGCCATCCAAATGGGGTGCGAATCACTTACCCGCCTTCACCCGGAGCTTCGGAGAAGTACTTCTCCATCTTGCCTTCCTCGCCATCGCGTTCTTCCGCCTCTGGCAACGGGTCTTTTTTGGTGACGATGACCGGCCACATTTCCGAGTATTTGCGGTTGAACTCGACCCAAGATTCCATGCCCGGCTCGGTGTCGGGACGGATTGCATCAGCCGGGCATTCTGGTTCACACACGCCGCAGTCGATGCATTCGTCTGGGTGGATAACCAGTGTGTTTTCACCTTCGTAGAAACAGTCCACAGGGCACACTTCCACACAGTCGGTGTATTTGCAGCCGATGCAGTTTTCGGTAACGACGTAGGTCATGTTCAGAATCCCATTAAGGTTTGGCGTCTAGCTAGTTCAGTCCGGGTTTGGCTTCAAGATGTGGGGCCGTTTGGCGTGCGAGAAAGATCAAGCGCGCGCCGATCTTTCTTGGTTGGACGACCTTTTCCCTCATATGACGGGTTTTTGGGCGGTGTGTCCTGCTTTTCCGTCATATCGAAGTACAATGTTTGCGCCTCGGGGGCTGGGCCGCGGCGGTCGCCGAGTTTTTCAACGCGCACGACCCGAATTATTTTGCCCTGTGGGAAGGTCAGAACATCGCCCGGCGTTACCGTCTGGGCTGGTTTCAGAACCCGGTTGCCATTCAGCCTGACATGGCCGCTGCTGACCTGTTTCGCCGACAGGCTACGGGTCTTGAAGAACCGCGCCTGCCATAGCCATTTGTCGATCCGCAGCTTGGCCTGATCCATGACGGATCAGTTGCCGCCCTTCAAACCCATCAGCGCTGCTGCAAACGGGTTGTCGGGATCGATCGCCTTTTCCTTCTTCGGAGGCCGGGACGAGAAGGACTTTGCGCCCTGCGGCTTGCCGCCCTTCTTGCCTTGCGGCTTGCGACCGTCCTGAGGTTTCCCACGCGGCTTGCCTTTGCCCTGCCCCTGCTCGCGGCGCGGGCCGCGATTTTGCTGGCGCTGACGGCCCCATGTGAAGGTGTAGAACACCTCGACCTCGGGTTCGTCATTCGCGGGTTCTGCGGCCGGAGCCTCGGTGCTTTCGGTGGCCTCGGCTGGCGCCTCGGCGGGTGCGGCAACCTCATCGGTCGGAACCTCAGCTACCGGGGTTTCTTCGGCGGCGGGTTGTTCTGCCGCTTCAGTCACAGGGGCCTCAGCCGGTGTGGCTTTGACCTTTTCACGCTCGCCGCGTTCGGCCTTGTAGCCCAAGCCCTGCATCAGGTCCGCGAACTGGTCCAGCGTCATACCAGTGATCGAGAGCATGTCGGGTTTGGCTTCAAAGCCGCCCCGGCTGTCCTCAGAGCGCAGCATATCGGCCAGACGTTCCAGCATGTCGATCCGGATCGAGCGCTCGCCCGCATCGCGGTAGCCGCACATGGTATCGTAGCCCTGCGGTGCATCCTTTGCGACCGGTACAGTAACCAGACCCGGAGGCGGTGCCTCGGGGAATTCCTGCAGACCACTGGACAGTGCCCAGAGAACCAGGCGCAGGCGAGTGGGCGCAGGTTTCAGCAGCAGGGGCATGAAGATGGTGAACTGACCAAAACGGATGCCGTGCTTGCGCAGCGCGCCACGGGCATCCTGATCCAGATCCTTGACCTCTTGCGCGACCTGCGCGCGGGGCAGCACGCCCAGCGCCTCGACCATACGGAAGGCAAAGCCTTTCGCCAGACCGGACAGTTCCTCGTCTCGAGACAGGTTAAGCAGCGGTTCGAAAAGTGCGGCCACTTTGCGGTCGATGAAGTGCTGCAGACGGCGCTGCACCTTCTGTTCGACGTCCGGCCCCGCGGCCTCATCCACAAAAACCTCGACCATCGGCTTGAGAGGCTCGGCCCCGGCAACCAGTTTGCCGACAGCGTATTCGCCCCACATCAGGCCGCCCTGATCAGTGAAATCAATTTCGGTATCGGGTGCATTGTAGAAGCGATCGGCACGCAGATGGAATTGCGGCGCGAGTGCTTGCAGCGAGGCCGACTTGAGCGCTTTCGCCTCAGCCCCTTGCGCGCTTTTGTCCGGTGTAAACCGGAACCCTTCCAGACGACCGACGAATTCGCCTTCGACGGTCACTTCACCCTTGTCATTTACTTCGGCCAAAAGGGCCTCCTTCTGTTTGAGCCGGCGCAACAACACCGAGGTGCGCCGGTCCACAAATCTTTGCGTCAGACGATCATGCAGAGCGTCCGACAACCTGTCTTCTACAGTGCGCGTTTCCTCACGCCAATGCGATTCGTCACGGACCCAGCCGTTTCGTTGCGCAACATATGTCCAAGTGCGAATATAAGCCAACCTTTTGGACAGCGCATCAATATCCCCATCCGTGCGGTCGATCCGGCGGATTTGCCGCGCCATGAAGTCATCTGGGATCGCGCCGCGTTCGTGCAGATGGCCGTAGATCACCTCGAGCAGATTGGCATGTTCCGAATGGCTAATGCCCCGAAAATCGGGAATTCGGCACACATCCCATAGCAATCGGATCGATGGGCCATCGCTGGCGCGGGCCGCGACCTCGGTCACTTGCGACAGCGATTTCAACACGTTCAGGTCATCTGCAGGGCGGGCCTTGGTCAGATGTTCGTCATTCGGGCTGACCTCTAGCGAGTCGATCAGCGCGTCCACTGAGCCGAAGCGAAGGGCGGCATTCCGCCAGTTCAGCTTTTTCATCGGCGTAAAGCGGCTGTCCATGATCGCCTGCGCGACACCTTCGTCCAATGGCGGGGCCTCGCCAGTCACGCCGAACGTGCCATCCGACATACCCCGGCCTGCCCGGCCCGCGATCTGGGCCAACTCATTCGGGGCCAAGGGGCGCATCCGGCGACCGTCGAATTTGGTCAGGGACGAAAACGCCACGTGGTTCACATCTAGGTTCAGGCCCATCCCGATGGCATCGGTGGCAACCAGATAGTCGACCTCACCATTCTGATAGAGGTCGACCTGCGCGTTCCGTGTGCGCGGGCTGAGTGCACCCATGACCACGGCCGCCCCACCCTTTTGGCGGCGCAGCAGTTCTGCGATGGCATAGACGTTTTCTACCGAGAACCCGACAATGGCGCTTCGCGGGGGCATTCGGCTGATCTTTTTCGATCCCGAATACACCAGCTGAGACATCCTCTCGCGCCTTACAAACTGCGCCTCGGGCACAAGTGCCGCAATCGGTCCGCGCATGGTGTCGGACCCCATGAACAGCGTCTCGCTCGTTCCCCGCGACCGCAGCAACCGGTCGGTGAAGACGTGTCCGCGTTCGGGATCCACGCAGAGCTGAATTTCATCAATCGCGACGAAATCTGCGCCCATGCCTTCGGGCATCGCCTCGACCGTGCAGACCCAATACTGCGTACGCGGCGGTACGATCCGCTCCTCGCCGGTCACCAGCGCCACGACCGAGGGGCCGCGAATGGCGACTATCTTGTCATAGACCTCACGCGCGAGCAGACGCAGAGGCAGGCCGATAACACCAGTCCGATACCCCAGCATGCGTTCGATCGCGTAATGAGTTTTACCTGTGTTCGTTGGGCCAAGTACGGCCACTACTCGGGATGACCCGCTCACCTTTGCCCCCTGCGCCTTCCGACTTACAGCGCCTTGCCTTCAACCTGAGGCTTCAGCCGATTCATGGCATTGGTTACTTCTTCATGATGGGGATGTATAGCCAACGCGCGGGAATAAGCCTCAAGCGCCTGATCGGGTTTGCCGACCACCTCGAAGATCAGGCCCAGACCGTAAATGGCCTGATAGTTGTTCGGGTTGAGGGTCAACGCGTGTTCCAGATCGGCGGCGGCCATTCCAAACCGGTCGATGCCGAAAAAGGCCGAGGCCCGCGCGTGCCAGCCTTCGGCAAATTCGGGCGCGTGGTCGGTCAACGCGGTGAGATGTTCGATTGCGGCCTCGATATCGCCATCATCCAGCGCTTCGCGCCCCCGCTCAAGCAACAGATCAGCCGAGGCCGAGCCCGATTGCGACCACAGCGCCTGCAACTGACGATCCAGACCGATGGCTTGTTCCGGTGTTGCCTGCGCAAGTTGCCGCAACAGCGCTTCTTCGTCGCGGGAATCCGCTTGTTGCGCTCCACCACTGGTGGAAAACATGACTAGAACGGCAAGTGCCGCAACGGTACCTTTGAGATTGGTGATTGCAATACCCATAACAATGGTCAGTGTAGCGTTGCGACCGAGGATGTCCATTCACGGCGCATAAACAATATGAGGAAAAGCATGAGCGAGATTCTTGAAAAGGCTGCGGCCGCGCTGAACGAAAAGCTGGCCGGTGGTGGCTTTGATGCGTCCGCCAAGTTTGCAATCGCCGATTTGGGCGCAATTGTTCTGGATGGCGACGGCGCCCGCGTCAGTGATGACGACGCCGATGTGACACTCAGCGCGGATGCGGACACGTTCGAACAGATTCTCAGCGGCGATCTGAACCCGACCGGCGCGTTCATGTCCGGCAAGCTCAGCGTTGACGGTGACATGGGAATCGCCATGCAGCTTGCATCGGTTCTGGCCTGATGGAGTACTCGCCGGCCCCCTTTTATGATGATGTGGCCGGCGACCCGGCCGGTGGTACAGCCCATTGGCTCCACACCGCCGACGGCAAACGCATCCGTGTCGGGCATTGGCTGCCCGAGGATGCAAAGAACGGCACGGTATTCCTGTTTCCGGGCCGCACCGAGTATATCGAGAAATACGCGAGCACCGCAGGGGAATTTCTGAATCGCGGATTTGCCGCCCTCGCCGTCGACTGGCGCGGACAGGGTTTGGCCGACCGCATGCTGGACGAACCCCGCATCGGGCATGTCGATAAATTCACCGATTATCAACATGACGTCGCCGTGGTGCTGGAGCTGGCTGAGACACTGGATCTGCCGCGCCCGTGGTATGTGATCGGGCATTCGATGGGCGGTGCCATCGGCCTGCGTGCAGTCATCCAGAACGATTGCTTTGAAGCCTGTGCGTTTACCGGGCCGATGTGGGGCATTTTCTTTGTCCCGCTCATGAAACCCCTCAGCCGTCTGACCGCCTATTGGGGCACGGCGCTGGGATTGGGGGAACGCACCCCACCGACCACTTCTTTGACCAGCTATGTCCTGGCGGAACCGTTCGAGGGTAACTCGCTGACGCGCGACCCGGACATGTTCAAGATGATGCAAAATCAACTGAAGGCGCACCCCGAACTGGCGCTTGGTGCCCCGTCCAACCAGTGGTTGCGTGAGGCGCTCAGCGAATGTGAATGGCTGATGGAGCAACCGGCGCCGGACACCGCGTGCCTGACCTATCTGGGCAGCCACGAACAGATCGTGGACCGCAAGGCGATCCGGTCTCGGATGGCGAACTGGCCCAATGGTCGCTTGGTCGAGATCCCCGATGGTGAGCATGAGGTGCTGATGGAGGCACCCGAGGTTCGCAACCCGGTTCTGGACGAGCTGACAGCGCATTTCCTGGCAAATCGCCCCTAGGACGTCCGCACGGCACTGATCTTGACTGGCGGCTTGTGATCCGGGCGCGCCAGCCCTAGATGTTTGGCAACAAAGCTAATCAGAGGTGTTCCATGCGCGACCTGCCCTTTCCCGTCCGTGATGCAAATGCAGTCGGCGGTGCCGATAACCTTGGCAACTTGCCCGAATGGGACCTGACCGACCTCTATGCCTCGGAAGAGGCGGCCGAGCTGACGCGGGATCTGGACTGGCTCGAGGGCGAATGCGCCTCCTTCGCCTCGGACTACGAAGGCAAACTGGCCGATCTGGACGCCGCAGGCCTGCTGACCTGTGTGCATCGCAACGAAAAGATCAACGCCATCGCCGGGCGGATCATGTCCTTCGCCGGTCTGCGCTACTACCAACTTACGACCGACGCCGATCGCGCAAAATTCCTGTCGGACATGCAGGAAAAGATCACCGTCTTCACCACCCCTCTGGTGTTCTTCACGCTCGAGATCAACCGCATCGAAGATGACGTGCTGCAGGCGCATTTCGCGGCCAATACAGATCTTGCGCGTTATGAGCCTGTCTTCCGCCGCATTCGCGCGATGAAACCCTATCAACTGTCTGACGAGCTGGAGAAATTCCTCCACGACCTGGGCGTTGTCGGTGACGCGTGGGAGCGTTTGTTCGACGAAACCATCGCGGGCCTAACCTTCACCGTCGACGGCGAAGAGCTGAACATCGAAGGCACCCTCAACCTGCTGACAGAACAGGACCGTAGCAAACGTGAGGCGGCCTCGCGCGAGCTGGCCTCAGTGTTTCAGGAGAACATCAAAACCTTCGCCCGCGTACACAACACGCAGGCCAAGGAAAAGGAAATCGTCGACCGCTGGCGCAACATGCCAACCGCTCAGACCGGTCGCCATCTGTCGAACGACGTAGAGCCCGAAGTGGTCGAAGCCCTACGCGAAGCAGTGGTCGCCGCCTACCCCAAGCTGAGCCACCGTTACTACGAGCTCAAACGCAAATGGTTGGGTCTGGACGTGATGCAAGTCTGGGACCGCAACGCGCCGCTGCCCATGGAAGACACAAGAATCGTCGGCTGGGACGAGGCCGAAAAGACGGTGATGGATGCCTACAACGCGTTTGATCCGCGCATGGGTGAGATCGCCTCGCCCTTCTTCTCGAAAGGTTGGATCGACGCGGCGGTGAAGCCGGGTAAAGCGCCCGGCGCCTTCGCCCATCCAACCGTGACCGATGTCCATCCTTACGTGATGCTCAACTATCTGGGTAAACCGCGCGACGTGATGACCCTCGCACACGAACTTGGCCACGGTGTCCATCAGGTACTGGCGGCAGATCAGGGCGAGATGCTGTCCTCGACCCCGCTGACACTGGCCGAGACCGCTAGCGTGTTTGGTGAAATGCTGACCTTCCGCAAAATGCTGGACAAGGCCGAAACCAAGGAACAGCGCAAAGTGCTGTTGGCCGGCAAGGTCGAAGACATGATCAACACGGTCGTCCGCCAGATCGCCTTTTACGATTTCGAATGCAAGCTGCACGCCGCCCGCCGCGAAGGCGAGCTGACCCCGGACGACATCAACGCCCTGTGGATGAGCGTTCAAGCGGAAAGCCTCGGGCCGTCATTCGAGTTCATGGAAGGGTATGAAACGTTCTGGGCCTATATCCCCCATTTCGTGCATTCCCCCTTCTACGTCTACGCCTATGCGTTCGGAGACGGCCTCGTGAACGCGCTTTATTCGGTCTACGAAAGCGGCGCTGAGGGGTTCGAGGACAAGTATTTCGAGATGCTGCGCGCCGGTGGGTCGAAACACCACAAAGACCTGCTGGCTCCGTTTGGCCTGGACGCCAGCGACCCACAATTCTGGGACAAGGGCCTGTCAATGATCTCGGGATTCATTGACGAACTGGAGGCGATGGAAGGCTGATCACTCCTGTTTCTTTGTCGTCAGGAAGACTGCAGCCACGATCAAAATAGCTCCTAGGGCCGCTATCGGTGTAATCGCGGCCCCCAGAAACAGCGCCGAATTGATAAACGTGAAAACGACAGAAGCGGCAAACATCAACGTTGCCGTCAAAGTCGATACGCGCGCTGCGGCCTCGTACCAGAGGTAGTAGGCCATCGCAGTCGGAAGGACGCCCAGTAGGATCAGAAAGATCACATCTTTCGCCGTCGGGGTTTGCAGGGAATACGCAGCCAATGGCAGCAACAGTACGCCCGCGCAGACAAAAATTCCGAAAAGAAAGTTCAATCGCTCGGCCGTTGAGGTCGAATTGCGCATGGCCCGGCTACTTGAAACCAGAAACACGGCCCAACTAAGCCCTGCGCCAATTTCCAAAAGATCACCGAACAAAGGCTCTCCACCGCCCTGAAAATCGCGGAACACGGTCAAGAACACCCCAGAGATCGCCAGTATCGTAGCGATTACATCCACGCGCGTAACTGGTGTATCTGCAAAGAAATAAAGGAAAAGCAGCACAAAAAACGGGGCGGTGGTTTCCAGTACCATGGCGTTGGCGGCACCTGTGTATTCCAGCCCTACGTGAAACAGGATATAGTTCACGACTGTCGACAGTACGGCCAGCCGAAAGTTCCAGTCTTTGTGCTCAATCGAAACGGGCACACGCATGACCCGCAAAATGCAATAAACCGCTAGTGCCGCGATGAACAAGCGGGTCACCGCGATCTGTAGTCCACCCAAATCGCTCGTCAGATAGCGCACGATTACACTATGCGTGCCCCAGAGAAACGCGGCTAGAAACCCAAGTAGCAACCCGTTCTGCATCAATGGTTGTTTTGCAGTAGAGTTAGGCATCCTGCGCCTGGCCTACTTTAACTGGCTGTCTTTTGATCCGCGTCGGTTAATGCCTGACCGCTGTTGATAGGTCCCATCCCTATCCTGCTGACAGTCCAGACACAGTTTGACGCCGGGCAGCGCTTGGCGACGTTTTTCGGGAATGGGTTCCTCGCATTCCGCGCAATGGGTCAGGCTTTCGCCTACGGGGCGCTTTTGCGCCTGCATGCGGGCCAGTTCGTCGGAAATCGACGCCTCGATCTGTTCGCTGACCGCACCATCGCGGGCCCAACCTCCGGCCATGACACCTCTCCTTTTATGGATGAAGCATAGGATACGCGCGCTGGACGATCGCTGGCAAGTCAGAGGGGAGCGGCATCCGCGAACACGCGATCAATCATCTCTTGCGTCCCGCGCGAGAATTCCAGCGGGCATGGATAGGCCACCCCGCCGCGGACCGAGCGACAGAAGGCCTCAACCTGTAGTTTGTAGTGATCGTCGCCGGGGAACCGGGTCACCTGAACCTCAAGCCCCGGTCGGTGCAGCTCGACCCGGGCTTCACCGAACACCCGTGCGTTGAACGGGGCGGTCAGGCGGATGACACCGCCTTCGCCGTGAAACACCATCTCTTGATGCGGATGCATCCGGATCGAGACGTAGGCCGAATAGGTAAAGCCCAGGAATTGCGCACGAATTTCGGTGAACGTGTCGATGCCGTCCTGCCAACGGATCGCGGATTGAACCGCAGAAGGCTCCTGCCGTGTGGCAAACCGCGCGCCACCGATGACATACACCCCGATATCCCGCAGCCCGCCCCCGCCGGTTTCTGCACGATTGCGAATGTTCGTGGTTTCCTCACGATTGTCGAAACTGAACGCGCCTGTCACATGGACCAGCTTACCAATGGCGCCATCGGCGATGAGTTTCTGTACGAACTGCCACTGAGGGTGATGCACGATCATATAGGCCTCAGCCGCCAGCAAACCTGTCTGATCGCGCTTTTCGATCAACGCATCGAACTCTGCCGCCTGCATTGTCATCGGCTTTTCACACAGCACATGTTTGCCCGCGTCCAGCGCCCTCAGGCTCCATTCGACGTGCATGTGATTTGGCAGAGGGATATAGACGGCCTCGATCTCGGGATCATCCAGCAGCGCGTCGTAGCTGTCATAGACGGTCAGATCGGGGCAAAAGGCCTGAAAAGGCTGGGCCTTGGCCGCGTCCGAGGTCGCTAGCCCGGCCAACCGCGCCCCGTCTGCGGCGTGAATTGCAGGCGCCATATATTGCCGCGCAAATTTGGCAGCCCCCAGAACACCAAATTGAACCGGTTTCTGCATCGCTCTCTCCCTGATCAGGCCATTTAGATGTGCCGCTGACTCAAGACCGAGGCGGGGCAAGTGTCAACAAACGATGCAAAGAGGATGAGGTATCCGGCGCAGCACTTTGATTTTCATCATTATAAAAAACAGCCCGCAGGTATCTGCGGGCTGTGCGATCCTTGGATCTAGCGGGTAGTTAACATACCCTTCTCGCGGGCCAGATCGCGCATTTTCTTTTGAAGTTTCTCAAAAGCGCGGACCTCAATTTGACGGATACGCTCGCGGCTCACATTGTATTGAGTGCTGAGCTCTTCCAAAGTCACCGGCTGATCCATTAGGCGGCGCTGGGTGAGGATGTCCTTTTCGCGATCATTCAGCACCTCAAGGGAGGCTGCCAGCAGCTCACGCCGGGCGTCCAGTTCATCACGGGCTTCGTAGTCGCCCGCCTGATCGGCGTCTTCATCCTCAAGCCAGTCCTGCCACTGCATGGTGCCTTCGCCTTCGGACCCGACGGTCGCGTTTAGCGAGGCATCGCCGCCGGACATACGCCGGTTCATGCTGATGACCTCTTCCTCGGTCACGCCAAGATCATTGGCGATCTGAGTGACGTTTTCAGGGCGCAGGTCGCCCTCTTCCAACGCACCGATACGGGCCTTGGCCTTGCGCAGGTTGAAGAACAGCTTTTTCTGCGCCGAGGTTGTGCCCAGCTTCACCAGCGACCAAGACCGCAGTATGTATTCCTGGATCGAGGCGCGAATCCACCACATTGCATAGGTCGCCAGACGGAAGCCCTTTTCCGGGTCGAACCGTTTGACCGCCTGCATCAGGCCCACATTGGCCTCGGAAATAACCTCGGCCTGCGGCAGACCGTAGCCGCGATAGCCCATGGCAATTTTGGCCGCCAGACGCAGATGCGACGTGACCATTTTATGAGCGGACTCGGTGTCCTGCTCTTCGACCCAGCGCTTGGCCAGCATGTATTCTTCTTCCGGCTCCAGCAGAGGAAACTTGCGAATTTCCTGCATATAGCGGTTCAGGCCGCCCTCAGGCGTCGGCGCGGGGAGATTTGCGTAATTTGCCATTTTGATGTCCCTCCGACAAATGTTTAGCTCTTTAACATACGATATGGGTAAGGAACCCATCCCTTTCAAGAGGTACCGTTAACAGTTTGAAATTAAGCTTGGGTAAAGGAAAGCTAAGAAACTCTTACTCACAGGAGTTTGTGTATTATGACAGAGGGGTGCGCAGCGTTTCAATCAGGTCCTGCATGTCCGGCGGCAGATCCGCTTCAAATCGAAGGTTTTCGCCTGTTACCGGGTGTTCAAAGCCCAAAACGGCGGCATGTAACGCCTGACGCGGAAAGGCGCGTACGGCCTCAGAGGTTGCCGCACTGAACGCCTTGGCCGCCAATTTGCGTTTGCCGCCATAGACCGGATCGCCGACCAGACCATGACCTGCATGGGCCATGTGCACGCGAATCTGATGTGTACGCCCTGTTTCCAACCAGCATTCCACTAGTGCCAGCCCCGCCGGGGCACCAAATGTATCGACCACGCGCGCGCGCGTCACCGCGTGCCGTCCTCCGTGAAACAGAACCGCCTGTTTCTGACGGTCGGTCTTGTGCCGGGCAAGCTGAGTGGTCAGGCGCATGATGTTGCCCGGCTCGAAACTGACACCTTTGACACCCCGCAAGCGCGGATCATTGGCATCCGGCACCCCGTAGCAAACCGCTCGGTAATAGCGTTCAACACTATGCGCCTCGAATTGCGCTGCCAGCCCGTGGTGAGCTGCATCCGACTTGGCGACCACTAGAAGCCCACTGGTTTCCTTGTCGATCCGGTGGACAATGCCAGGTCGTTTGATCCCGCCAACCCCGGACAAGTCTGCCCCGCAATGATGAAGCAACGCATTCACGAGCGTTCCACTCGGCGAACCTGGCGCAGGATGCACGACCATCCCGGCGGGTTTGTTCACCACAATCAGCTCGTCATCCTCGAAGACCACATCCAGCGGGATATCCTCGGGGCCGATATGGCTGTCTTCGGCCTCAGCAACCGTGATGACCACCATGGCTCCTTCCGCCACCTTGGCCTTCGGATCGCGCACCTCAGCGCCCTCGACCAGAACCGAACCTTCCTCGATCAAACGCGCCAGACGGGTGCGTGACAGGTTTTCCTCGGCTGGAACATCCCGCGAAAGCGCCTTATCAAGGCGAGGCGGCGGAGCGGCCGCGATCTGAAACTCAACCTGTCGGGTGCCCATGACTGTCCCTTCCGAACCCCAAGAAGAACCGCAGGAAACGCCGCAGCTGAGGCTGCTTCGGCGCATGGTCATGTTGCTGACCGCGGTGATGATTGGCGGGGTTCTAGTTACATTCGCACTGATTGTCATCCGGCTATCGGACCGAACCCCAACCCTGCCCGATCAGATCGAACTGCCAGATGGCGCCAAAGCACAAGCGGTAACGATCGGGAACAACTGGTATGCCGTCGTTACCGACGACAACCGCATCCTGATCTTCGACAAAACCACCGCGAAACTGCGGCAAGAGATAGTGCTGGAACCCTAGGCACCCTAGGCGTCGGCTTGTTCAAAAACTTCCGCAAAGGTCTTGTGTAGCGCGGTATCCACGTCGGACATGGTCACCGGCAACCCCAGATCAACCAGCGATGTCACGCCGTGCTCCCGAATGCCGCAGGGCACAATGCCCGAGAAGTGGTCCAAGTCAGGCTCGACATTGATTGAGATGCCGTGAAAGCTGACCCATTTGCGCAGGCGCAGACCAATAGCGGCGATCTTGTCTTCCGCGGGTTGTCCGGTGATTGTCAGCGGTTTGTCGTCTCGCTGCACCCAAACGCCAACGCGCCCATTGCGAATCTCGCCTTTGACGTTGAACTCATCCAATGCGGCGATCACCCAGGTCTCGAGCTGCTTTACAAACAGGCGCACATCACGGCCTCGTTTGTTCAGGTCGAGCATGACATAGGCGACGCGCTGACCGGGGCCGTGATAGGTGTATTCCCCGCCACGCTTGCTTTCATAGACAGGGAACCGGTCAGGGTCGGTCAGATCCTCAGAGCGCGCAGACGTACCCGCTGTGTAAAGAGGCGGGTGTTCCAGCAGCCAAACGCATTCCTCGGCCTCGCCTGCCGCAATAGCCGCTACACGCGCCTCCATAAAGGCGACGGCCTCTTGGTAGTCAGTCAGCCCGTCTGAGATCTTCCATTCCATGCTTGCCTCATACCGTGCCGGTCGGTTGGGGGAAAGAGGTCACGCGGCCTCTTCCAGACATTGCTTGAGGACATTGGCGTATGTCTCGACCCCTTGCGCCCCTGTAGTCAGGTATTTCCCGGCGAACACCATCGAGGGCACGCCGGAAATGCCGCGACTGGTCCAGAATTGCTGTTTCTCCCGCACCGAGGCCTGATGATCCCCGGATGCCAAAGCCGCCCGCGCGGCTTGCGGGTCCAACCCGGCCACCTCAGCCGCGTCTGCCAGTACATCGATGTCAGAAACATCCTTTTGATCCGTGAAATATGCTTCGAAAAGCGCAAGCTTCAGGGGATGCTGCCGCCCCTGCCCCTCGGCCCAGTCCAACAACTGATGCGCCTGGAAAGTATTCACCATGCGGCTGTCGTCGGTGAAATTGAAAGCAAAGCCAAGCTCTGCCCCAATCGAGGTCAGCCTCTCGCGCGCCTGCGCGCTTTGCTCGGCGGTGCTGCCGTATTTCTCCATGATGTGGTCGCGCAGGTTCTGCCCTTCGGCTGGCATCTGCGGGTTCAGCTCGAACGGATGCCACCTGAGCCGTGCGAGTACGTTTTGCTGTTGCAACGCCTGATCAAGCTGTTTGAAGCCGACGATACACCAAGGACATACAACATCAGAGACAACATCAATCTGAACAACGGGGCGGGTATCCGGGGTGGTCATCGGTGGCTCCTACAGGGTGGTTGGCTGATACACATATGAATGCCGGTGCTGAATTTAAACCAACGCGCTTTTGCCTCTTCACATCCGGGTTCCAAGGGTCTATACGCCGCGCTACCAAGTCATTGGCAGTGCGGTCGTGGCGGAATTGGTAGACGCGCAGCGTTGAGGTCGCTGTGGGGTAACACCCGTGGAAGTTCGAGTCTTCTCGACCGCACCAACAAAAACAATAGCTTGGCCGCTTCCCCTCGATGCTGCGACTGTTCTTTGTAAATGAAAAGTAGCTTTGCGCCCGTCTTTGACGGATCACCATTGCCGCGCCTTTGTTTTCTGACTGTCGCACAACAAAACGACTTTAGCGCCAAGAAGGTTGTTCCAGGCACCCAGATACGCGGTCTTGTTTGGAAGGCTGAAGGACTGGCGGCGCATGGCAATAGGGTAGGACTAGAGCCCCAAGGCATTGTTGTCTGCGACCTCGTTCGTCGCACTCTTTTCTTAATGGCTATTGGTCCTGAGCCTAGCGCCTCAAATGCCCTGATCGAATCGCCGAGGCACCCAAATCCAGGTACAATCCCTGCGCACGCGCCCCTCTGTTTCCAAGCTGCAGCTATCGGTCATTTCAACCCTGCAATATTCGACAGCAATTGTGGCCATTTAAGTAAAAGCTTAACCAAATTCCATTAAACCGGCATACATTCGCCCGGTTAAAGAGTAACATTGTCCTACCAGTCTTGAGTGAGTGGTATGTTAACCGGTAACCCGGATCTGCTCCGGTGACCCGTAATGTGTATGAGTACGAGTCTGCCGTTCCGACCCCAAATCGGAACGGCAATTTCGTTCCGGGTTATGTTTCAGGTGCCTAGGGCGGCCCAATACCCGAATGTTCTAAGCCTAGAGCGCCGCCTTGATCTGTTCAGCGTGTTTGGCGATCGCTTCGAAATCCCCCATCTTGCCGGGTGCGCGCAGGGGTTCACCTTCATGTCGGGGCAGAATGTGAAAATGTAGGTGGAAGACCTCCTGCCCGCCTGCGGCTTCGTTGAATTGCTGAATCGTCACCCCACCGGCGTCGAACGCCTGCTTGGCAGCACGTGCCAGTTTCTGAACGGTTGCCATAACGGCATTCAACTGCTCGGGCGTGGCGTCCAACACGTTGCGGCATGGGGTTTTCGGGATGACCAGCAGATGACCATCGGTGCGGGGCATGATGTCCATGAATGCCAGCGTCTCATCATCTTCGTATACGCGGGTCGAGGGGATTTCGCCGCGCAGGATTTTGGCGAAAATATTGTCCGGATCATATGCTGACATGTCGGGCCTCTGAATTTGCAATGGGTTCAAAGGAGTTCTGCGGTTCGAACGTGCGTCGGTCAAGGCGGAACTCGGCCGATTCAGGCTGACGAACCTGCGTGACCTCTTGAAAGCTGGGATGAAATAGCCAGATTCGACCCATCGATGATCTGAATTCGCGGCGCAGCGCTCTGCCCGCGACAATTATTCTTGATCCAGATCAAACTCGGCCATTGAAGGCAACCTCAACGCAATCTAAAACCAGCAGTAATCCCGCGCACCGGAGAGGTCTGGTTGCGCGGCGTAGTTGCAACAGGAGGCACCTAAAATGGCAGACGCAGCCATTCATGGCCACGATCATGAAGACGAGCGCTCGTTCTTTCAGCGCTGGTTCATGTCGACCAACCACAAGGACATCGGGATTCTCTACCTGATCTTCTCGGCTATCGCCGGGTTCATCTCGGTGGCGATGACCGTTTACATGCGGCTTGAGCTGATGCACCCCGGTGTTCAGTACATGTGCCTGGAAGGCTTCATGGCCGATCCGTGTACACCCAACGGCCATCTGTGGAACGTGATGATCACCTATCACGGTGTTCTGATGATGTTCTTCGTTGTCATCCCTGCCCTGTTCGGCGGATTTGGCAACTATTTCATGCCGTTGCAGATCGGCGCGCCGGATATGGCGTTCCCGCGGATGAACAACTTGTCTTTCTGGCTGTATGTCGCTGGTACCTCTCTGGGTGTGGCCTCGCTGCTCAGCCCCGGCGGTAACGACCAGCTGGGTTCAGGCGTGGGCTGGGTTCTCTACCCGCCGCTGTCCACGACCGAGGGCGGCATGTCCATGGACCTCGCGATCTTCGCCGTTCACGTCTCGGGCGCGTCGTCGATTCTGGGCGCGATCAACATGATCACCACCTTCCTGAACATGCGTGCCCCGGGCATGACCTTGTTCAAGGTGCCGCTGTTCAGTTGGTCGATCTTCGTCACCTCTTGGCTGATTCTGCTGTCGCTACCCGTTCTGGCAGGTGCGATAACCATGCTGCTGATGGATCGCAACTTTGGCTTCACCTTCTTCGATCCGGCCGGTGGCGGCGACCCGATCCTGTATCAGCACATCCTGTGGTTCTTCGGCCACCCGGAAGTCTACATCGTGATCCTGCCCGGTTTCGGCATCATCAGCCACGTGATCGCGACCTTCGCGCGCAAGCCGATCTTCGGTTACCTGCCGATGGTCTGGGCAATCATCGCGATCGGTGTTCTGGGCTTCGTCGTATGGGCGCACCACATGTACACCGTTGGCATGTCGCTGCGTCAGCAGGCCTATTTCATGCTGGCCACTATGGTCATTGCGGTTCCGACTGGTGTTAAGGTCTTCTCGTGGATCGCGACCATGTGGGGCGGCTCGATCGAGTTCAAGACACCGATGCTGTTCGCCTTCGGATTCCTGTTCCTGTTCACCGTAGGCGGTGTGACCGGTGTGGTTTTGTCGCAGGCCGGTATCGACCGTGCCTATCACGACACCTATTACGTCGTGGCACACTTCCACTATGTGATGAGCTTGGGTGCCGTCTTCGCGATCTTCGCTGGCGTCTACTTCTACTTCTCGAAGATGACCGGTCGTCAGTACTCGGAGTTCTGGGGCAAGGTTCACTTCTGGATGTTCTTCATCGGCGCCAACCTGACCTTCTTCCCGCAACACTTCCTGGGCCGTCAAGGCATGCCGCGCCGCTATATCGACTACCCTGAGGCATTCGCTCAGTGGAACTTCGTGTCGTCGATCGGTGCCTTCGTGTCCTTCGCTTCGTTCCTGTTGTTCTTCGGCATCGTGTTCTACGCCCTCTTCCGCGGCGCAAAGGAAACGCGTCCGAACCCGTGGAACGAGTACGCGGATACTCTGGAATGGACCCTGCCTACACCGCCGCCCGAGCACACGTTCGAGCAGCTGCCAAAGCAGGAAGACTGGGACAAAGGCCACGCGCACTAAGCCCAAACTGAGAAACAAAGAAACCCCGCCATCCCGGCGGGGTTTTTCTTTGCGCACTTACCTTTTGGAACAACACATCGCCAGATCGGGCAAAATAGGCTATTCTGGTAAGGGAAACTCATCCGGCAATCCGGGGAGGGTCCAGATGCCCGAAATTGACTTTTGGTATTCGATCGGCAGCACATACAGCTTTCTGACGATCATGCGCCTTGATGATTGGTGTGCCGAAAACGACGCCTCAGTGCGTTGGCGGCCGTTCAACGTGCGCAGCGTGATGTCCGAACAGCAGAACGTGCCCTTTGCCGGCAAGCCGGTGAAATCTGCCTATATGTGGCGTGATATCGAACGCCGGGCGGCCAAGTATCACATCCATGCCAAGCTGCCCGCGCCCTACCCCATTTCGGACCTGCCTCTGGCCAATCAGATCGCCCTACTCGGGATGAATGAAGGTTGGGGCAAGGATTTCACCCAGAACCTCTACCGGATCTGGTTTGAAGACGGCGTCGAGGCAGGCAGCGAGACCGCTCTATCCGAGGCCCTTTTGCGGTGCCAGCAAGATCCCCGCCTTGTCCTTTCCCGCGCGCGCGGCCCTGATGCCGTTGCGGCGTTGGAGGTTGAAACCGAACACGCAAAACGCCTCGGAGTCTTCGGCGCACCGAGCCTTGTCGTAAGAGGCGAGGTTTTCTGGGGTGATGACAGATTGGACGATGCGTTGTCATGGGTTCGGGTTGGCCACGTCGTGTGATCTTTATCCTTAGACAGCACATAACTTTGCGCTAGTTTTCCGCTATGCCCTACCAATGGAATCATACCTCGGACACAGAACAGGAATTGCGCCTCTGGCCGCATAACTCATTGCCCCCACGCGGCGCGATGATCGTGATCCTGTCGGTCTTCACCTTCGGCCTTATTCCCGTTCTGGCCATGCTGGGCTCGGTTGTCTTGTGGGGGTTGCTGCCCTTCCTGTTGTTGACAGTTCTGGGCCTTTGGCTCGCGATCCAGACGAACTACCGAGCGCGCAGCGCGGTCGAGGTTCTGACCCTCAGCGGCTCGCAGGCGCGTCTGGTCCATCAGTCTCCGGGAAAACAGCGTCAGGAATGGTCTTGCAACAGGTATTGGGCCCGCCCCGAGATGCATGAAACCGGTGGTCCGGTGCCGCACTATGTGACCCTGATCGGAGCCGGTCGCGAGGTCGAGATTGGCGCGTTTCTGTCCGAGGATGAACGGATCACCCTCTATGACGACCTGATATCAAAACTGCGCGGACCAGCCGCGCAGTAAAGGGGTTCAATCTCAGCAGTCGCCGTTCGACGCGGCGCATAGATGGTCTTTAACCATCGGTCCGACCTTGCCGAAATCCATCTGACCGGTGTAGCGCGTCTTCAACTCGCCCATCACCTTCCCCATATCGCGGATCGAGCCCGCTCCGGTCGCGGTGATGGCGGTCTGAATCGCTTTCGAGACCTCATCTTCATCCAGCTGCTTGGGCAGGAATTCCTCGATCACCGAGACTTCCAGCAATTCCCGTTCTGCCAGATCCAGACGTCCGCCCTCTTCATAGGCGCGGGCGCTTTCCTTGCGCTGCTTGGTCATTTTACCAAGAATTTCAAGAACCTCGGCGTCGCCGCAGCCCTTGGCCTCTTCGTTTTGCGAGCCGCGCGCGGCGATATCGCGATCCTTGATCGCAGCATTAATCAACCGCAGAGTCGACAGCCTCTCGGCCGCCTTGTCTTTCATCGCTTGCTTCAGGGCGGCATTCACCCGTGATCGCATGTCCATATGGTTTGTCCATCCCCATGACAAAGGAACCCCGAACATATCCAAACAAAAAGCGTGATACAACAGGGGGCGAATACCACTAACCCATTGAAAAATAACAATAGCCCAAAAAATGATCAGACTTGACCCGAACGTATAACCCCCTTAGGTATGCGCCGATTTACCTGCAGGAGAGTTGCGCCATGGCCCAGAACGCCCCGTCCAAGCCCACCGCATGTCTGGCTTTGGCCGACGGAACTTTGTTCTACGGAATGGGCTTCGGCGCCACCGGACAAACCGTGGCCGAGCTGTGCTTCAACACCGCCATGACCGGCTACCAAGAGATCATGACCGACCCCTCCTATGCCGGTCAGATCGTCACCTTCACCTTCCCGCATATCGGCAATGTCGGCGTGAACCCTGAAGACGATGAAACCGGTGATCCGGTAGCTGCTGGCATGGTTGTCAAGTGGGACCCGACCGAGCCGTCGAACTGGCGCTCGGCTGAAGAGCTAAAGGGCTGGCTGGAGCGTCGTGGCCGTATCGCGATAGGTGGCATCGACACCCGCCGCCTGACCCGCGCGATCCGCCAGCAGGGTGCGCCGCACGTCGCATTGGCCCATGACCCCGAAGGCAACTTCGATATCGAAGCTCTGGTTTCCGCCGCGCGCGGCTTTGCGGGGCTTGAAGGGATGGACCTCGCGAAAGACGTCACCTGCGCCCAAAGCTACCGCTGGGATGAGATGCGTTGGGCCTGGCCAGACGGCTACCAGCGGCAAGAGGCCCCTGCCCACAAGGTTGTCGCCCTTGATTTTGGCGCAAAGCGCAACATCCTGCGCTGCCTGGCGTCGGCCGGATGTGACGTGACCGTTCTGCCAGCAACCGCGACAGCGGCCGAGGTTCTGGCCCATGAGCCCGACGGTGTCTTCCTGTCCAACGGCCCCGGCGACCCGGCGGCCACGGGCGAATACGCCGTGCCGATGATCAAAGAGATCCTCGACACCACCAAACTGCCGGTATTCGGCATTTGCCTTGGTCACCAGATGCTGGCCTTGGCGCTTGGCGGGCAGACCGTCAAGATGAACCACGGCCACCACGGCGCAAACCACCCGGTCAAGGATCTGGAAACCGGCAAGGTCGAGATCACCTCGATGAACCACGGATTTGCGGTCGACGCGCAGTCGCTGCCCGACGGGGTGGTTGAAACGCACCGTTCTTTGTTTGACGGCTCCAACTGCGGCATCCGCATGACAGACCGCCCAGTGTACTCGGTGCAATACCACCCCGAGGCCTCCCCCGGACCGCAGGATAGTTTCTACCTGTTCGAACGTTTTGCCAGCGCGATGGCGGATGCAAAAGCAAAGGCATAAACACCAAAATTCCGTGTGTTTATCAGAGTTAACCGCGCGTTAACCTTAGTCGTTCAACCCTGACCCCAGCAAAAGGCGTCGGGGTTTTTTCTTTTATGGTTGATTTGAACGCACAACAAATCTCTGCAACAGATCCGGTCCCGTCGCCTGAGCTTCGCAAACCCGTAGGTGCGTGTCTGGTTGATGCCGGAGTGATCACGCAGGACCAGCTGGATCACGCGTTGAACCTTCAGGCCCGCCAGAACGCTCCGCTCGGAGAAATTCTGGTGAGTGAGGGCTGGGCCAGCCGCAAGGATGTACTGGCCGCTTTGTCCGCGCAAACCAATCTGCAGATCGCCGATCTGGCTCAAACACCGCCTTCTGCTGAGCTAAGCACGCTCAAACCCATGGAGTTCTGGCTGCGGCACAATGTGATCCCGTGGCTGCGGATCGGTCCGCTTCTGTTTGTCGCCACCGCACGCCCGGATCGCTTTGCCACGGTGTCGGCCGAAATGGCGGGCTGCGATTTAACCATCGTTCCGGTTGTCGCCGCTGCCGATCAGATCGACCGCTCGATTGCGCAGATCTTCTCGGACCAGTTAGCCCAAAACGCCGAGGCCCGCGTGACCGAGGATCAAAGCTGCCGCACTTGGACCGCCTGGAGCCGGACCCGCAGCGCGAGCATTGTGGTGCTGGCGCTGCTGGCTTTCGTTTCGTTTCCGTTGACCGGGATGGCCGTTCTGGCGACGGCGGCTGTGGTGTCGCTTCTGCTGTTCATGGTCATGCGGTTCTCGGGCCTCTTGGCTTTTGCCCACCAAAACTTGCGCCCGCAGCCTGCCCCCTCCTCGCCGGTGACCGCTCTGCGACAACCCTGCGTGTCGATCATGGTGCCTTTGTACAAAGAGCGTGAGATCGCAGGCGCGTTGATCCGGCGACTTCAGCGCCTGACCTACCCCAAAGCGCTGTTGGACGTGATTTTGGTGCTAGAGGAAAAGGACGATGTCACACGGGACACATTGTCAAAGGTTGACCTGCCCAATTGGATCCGAACCATCGAAGTGCCCAAGTTGAACGGCCTGACCACCAAACCTCGCGCCATGAACTACGCATTGGATTTCTGTCGGGGCGACATTCTGGGGGTTTGGGATGCCGAGGACGCCCCGCAGCCCGATCAGATCGAGCGGGTCGTTGATCATTTCACGCAGGCCGCGCCCGAAGTCGTCTGCCTGCAAGGCGCGCTGGACTACTACAACCCGCGCACCAACTGGCGCTCTCGCTGCTTTACAATCGAATATAACAGCTGGTTCCGCGTTATTCTTCCGGGGATCGCCAAACTGGGTTTCGTGGTCCCTCTGGGCGGCACGACCTTTTTCTTTCGCCGCGACAAGCTGCTGGAGCTTGGCGGATGGGACGCCCACAACGTGACCGAGGACGCCGATCTGGGCGTGCGCCTCTGCCGCGCCGGCTACCGGACCGAGATCGTTAACACTACCACCTTTGAAGAGGCCAACTTTCGCGCCTGGCCTTGGGTCAAGCAACGCTCGCGCTGGCTCAAGGGGTTCATGGTCACCTACCTTGTCCATATGCGTGCACCCTTGCGCCTGCTGCGAGATCTGGGGCCGCCGAAATTCATCGGTATTCAGGCATTTTTCTTGGGTACGGTCGGGCAGTTTTTGCTGGCCCCCGTCTTGTGGATGTTCTGGCTGACCACGCTGGGGCTGAACAATCCGTTCCTACAGGTGCTCCCAATGCAGACCTTCAAAACCCTGATCTGGCTGTTTTTGGCCGCAGAAGCGTTGAACTTCATAATCGGCGTCATCGCCGTCTGGGCGAAAGAGCGACGGTTCCTGCTACCCTGGGTCCCTACGATGATCCTCTATTTCCCGCTCGGGGTCGTGGCGGCCTACAAAGCATTGTGGGAACTGGCCGCCAAACCGTTCTTCTGGGACAAAACCCAACACGGGCAGGCCTCAGAGGACCTGCCGCCGCAGGACGCCTAGATCGCTTTGCGTTTGATTTGAATCGAAATACGCTGCCTCTCCCTACGGTCGAACGCGCATTTCGATAACTTTACCTGAGAAAAACGCAAAACGCTTTAGCCGTCGCGCCGGATCGCATCCTGCTTCAAACGGGTCATGAACGCGACCGAGATATGCTCTTTCAGCGCTTTCGCCGCGCCCTCTTCGTCCCGTGCAGCGATGGCTTCGACGATGCCCTTATGTTCGCTCTGGGCGATTTCACTGCGCCCTTGCGCCGCCAGAGACGTGGTCGCCATCAGCGCCATGGTGCGATGCACAAGGTCCAGTTGCTGCACTAGATAGCGGTTGTGTGAGGCCAAATGGATCTGCTCATGAAACCGTCGGTTCGCCCGCGACAGCGCCGCTGGATCATCGACCAAGGCATCATCCTCGGCCACCATCTCCTGCAACACGCGAATTTCTTCCTCGGTCGCATGTTTGGCCGCGAGGCTTGCAGCCAACCCCTCCAACTCGCGCCGCACGATGTAAAGTTCGGCCATCTGGTTGTGGTTCAGGGAAGCCACGATCAGCGATCGCCCGTCCCGCTCCAACAGAGACTGCGTTTCAAGACGTTGCAGCGCCTCGCGAATGGGGGTGCGGGATACACCGAACCGTTCAGCCAATTCGCTTTCGACCAGACGATCTCCGGGCTTGTAGATACCGACGTCAATGGCGTCGAGTATCAGCGTATACGCGTCTTTGCTGGGGTGTCTGGATTGGGGCATGGGGCGATTGGTCTCCTCGTTCGAACCTGTCTATCCGTCCTGACCGCCTGCAATCAAGTGCGGCATTGAAAACCCGCCCGCAGCGCCCTACACCCTAGGCATGGTCAAACCGTCCTTCAGCCACGTCACGCAATGGGTGTTCGATCTGGACAACACCCTCTACCCGCCACAGATGCGCCTGTTCGATCAGATCGAGGTGTTGATGACGGACTACGTCGTGCAAGCCATCGGCGTCGACCGGGCCGAGGCTGACCGGCTGCGGGGGCATTACTGGCGCGAATACGGAACGACTCTGGCCGGTTTGATGGCCGAACATGATCTGGATCCCGACCCTTATCTGCACGCGGTTCACCAAGTCGACTTGAGCCACATGGACCCGGACACCGAACTGGCCGACCATATCCGCGCCCTGCCCGGTCGCCGCATCGTCTACACCAATGGCAGCGCCCCTTATGCAGAGCGCGTTCTTGAGGCGCGTGGGCTGACCGGTCTGTTTGATGCCATCTACGGAGTCGAACATGCCGGATATCGGCCTAAACCCGAAAAGGCCGCGTTCGAGGCAATCTTTACACAAGACGGGATCACAGCGGAAACGGCTGCGATGTTCGAAGACGATCCGCGCAATCTGGCCGCTCCGCATGAGATGGGAATGCGCACGGTTCACGTCGCACCCGACCCGCATGATGCCGATCATATCCACCATCATACCGACGATCTGACCGCCTTCCTCGCCCGCCTGCGATAGGCTGTCACACTGCGACGATCTGTATATTCTGCAGCTGCAAAATCATCCCTATATGCCGGTCTGCGACGAACAGAACGGAGACCTCGATGACCGCGACCATGATGCCGCAGCGCCTGCCGATTTGGCAGCGCCTTCTCTTTGCAATTCCCCTCTTTGGCTGGATGGCCCGCGACGTGGCCGATGGCCGCCCCGAGGATCTGGGCTATACCGCTGTTGCGATTGTCAGCATGTGGGGCTGTTCGGCATTGCTGTTTGGTCTGCCGGGCCTATACATCCCTGCATTGATGATGGTTCCGGTGATGTTTCTGGTCCTCATCCTGATTTCACGGGGCTAATACGCGGGACAGGATGTCGCTTGGCGCAGAGGCATGAACCGAACTAGGTTTTGCCGGGAACGGAGAATGCGCCATGACTGACAGCTGTGACATACTGATTTCCGGCGGCGGCATCGCCGGGCTGACCGCTGCCGCCGCATTCGGCGCCGCTGGGTTCAACGTGGTGTGCGTGGACCCTACACCGCCAATCATGGAACGCGATGTGGATGGCTCGGACCTTCGGACCACCGCGTTTTTGCAACCCTCCCGCCTTTTACTGGAACAATGCGGTTTGTGGGACCGGCTGGACAGCTACGCGGCACCACTGCAAGTCATGCGGATCGTTGACGCGGGCGGCGACATTCCCGAACCGCGCGTTGTGCGAGATTTCAACGCCTCGGACATTTCCGAGCAACCCTTTGGCTGGAACCTGCCTAACTGGCTGCTGCGGCGCGAGATGGTCGCGCGACTGTCCGAGTTGCCCAATGTTGATTTCCGCCCCGGCACCGCAACGGTCAGCCTGTTCACCCGCACCGCCGAGGCCCGCGTGGGGCTGAGCGACGGCAGCCGTATCCGCTGCAAACTGATGATCGCGGCAGACGGGCGCAACTCACCGATGCGCGAAGCCGCCGGGATTTCCGTTCACACGACGCGTTACGGTCAAAAGGCCCTGGCCTTTACCGTGACACACCCCATCGCGCATGAGAATGTCTCGACCGAGATCCACCGCTCTGGCGGGCCGTTCACCCTGGTGCCCTTGCCCGATTGGCAGGGTCAGCCATCCTCGGCCATCGTCTGGATGGAGCGCGGCCCCCGCGCGGTCGAACTGCTGAACCTCGACGCCGAGACCTTCGAGGCCGCGATGACAGAACGCTCTTGCGGGTTGTTCGGACCTTTGAAACTGGCCTCACGCCGCACGATCTGGCCGATCATCAGCCAATCCGCCGAACGGCTGTCGGGTGAACGTATTGCCCTGATGGCCGAAGCCGCCCATGTCGTGCCGCCCATCGGCGCGCAGGGTCTGAACATGTCGCTGGGCGATCTGCGGACTTTGATGGACCTCGCGCAGGCCCGGCCAGAAGGTCTGGGCGATGCCCAGATGCTTGAGGCCTACCACAAAGCCCGCCATGCCGAGATCGAGCTGCGGGTGAAGGGGATCGACCTTCTGAACCGCACCTCAATGCTTGAGGCGCGACCCCTGAGGGATGCACGCGCCATGGGCATCAACGCGCTTTATTCCATGGCGCCGGTACGCAAGACGTTGATGCAGATGGGCCTCGGTACGCGCTGAGGCCCAGTGGCTTACAGAACCTGATCCAACACGCGCTTCAAACGCGCAATCGTGCCATCGACATCATAGAGCTTGTCTAGACCGAACAGACCCAACCGGAACGTGCTGAAACCGGCAGGCTCATCACATTGCAGAGGCACGCCAGCCGCGATCTGCATCCCCAAAGCGGCGAATTTCTTGCCGTTCTGGATCTCGGGATCGGCGGTATAGCTGACCACGACGCCCGGAGCGCCAAAGCCCTCGGCCGCGACTGAAACGATGCCCTTGTCCTTCAGCATCGCGCGCACGCCATTGCCCAAGGCCCATTGCGCCTCTCGCAATTTTTCAAAGCCGTAGTCCTGCGTCTCGGCCATCGTATCGCGGAACGCGCGCAGCGCGTCGGTTGGCATGGTCGCGTGATAGGCGTGACCGCCGTCCTCATAAGCCTGCATGATTTGCCGCCACTTCTTGAGGTCAATGGCAAAGCTGTCGGACTGAGTGTCCTGCAACCGCGCATCAGCCCGTTCGGACAGCATGACCAGACCAGCACAGGGCGACGCGCTCCAGCCTTTTTGCGGGGCCGAGATCAGCACGTCCACACCGGTGGCCTTCATGTCGACCCACACGCAGCCCGACGCGATGCAATCCAGAACCATCAGCGCGCCGACCTCATGCGCAGCTGCAGCCATGGCCGAGACATAGTCATCCGGAAGAATCACCCCGGCCGAAGTTTCCACATGCGGGGCAAACACAACATCCGGGCGCTGCTCGCGGATCGCCGCAACCACATCGTCGATCGGTGCGGGCGCAAACGGCGAAGGGCTGTCATTGCCGGTCTCACGCGCCTTCATCACCGTGACCGATCCGGTCAGCGCGCCGTTTTCGACAATCTGGCTCCAACGGTACGAAAACCACCCGTTGCGCACCACCAAGACATTGGCATCACGGGCAAATTGACGGGCCACGGCCTCCATCCCATAGGTGCCACCACCAGGGATGATGGCAACGCTGTCGGCATTGTAGACCTGTTTCAGCATGCCCGAGATATCGCGCATCACCTGCTGAAAGCTCGCAGACATGTGATTCAGGGATCGGTCCGTAAACACAACCGAAAATTCTTCGAGGCCATTTGGGTCGATGGAATCCAGCAAGGCGGGCATTTGATGTCCTTTCAATCAGTGTTGACGGCACCTTCAACACATTATCATTGCGGGTAAAGCGCATTTCCGACGAAAAGGTGACGTAAAGTCACCTTTGTTTTTAAGTAAAAATTAACCCTCAAACACGCCATTATCTTAGTATTGACGCCAACTAGTATCACATACCCTTTACACTTCTGCGTGCTTCTGCCCAGATGCATACACTTTTAAAACGAAGGGAAATTAAAACCCGTGACTGCACATAAGCGGATCAGCTTTCAGAGTGTTCGAGATGAAGTAAAGCGCAGGATCGAAAGCCGTATTTGGCCTCAGGGATCATTGCTGCCGACCGAGACCCAGCTGGCGGAAGAGTTCAATTGCGCCCGCGCGACCGTTAACCGCGCCCTGCGCGAACTGGCCGATCAGGGAGTCGTCGAACGCAAACGCAAAAGCGGAACACGCGTCAAGAAAGAGCCCAGCAAACATGCCAAGCTGGAGTTTTCCTTGACTCGTCAGGTGGTCGAAAACCAGAACGCGGCGTATCGCTATGCCCTGGTCGAGCGCAACGTTGTCACCAGCCCCGGCTGGCTGGCATCGCAACTCAGCGTGGCGCCAGATGCGCGCATCCTGCACGTCATTTGCATGCACTACGCCGACAACAGGCCGTTTCAGTTGGAGGAACGCTGGATCAACCTTGATACGGTGCCCGAAGTCGAGGAGGCCGACCTGAGCGATAATGGCCCACATGAATGGCTGCTGAATGCAGCGCCGTTCACCGATGCCGAGGTCGCCTTTTGCGCCGTGTCAGCCGACAGCCGATTGGCCGAATTCATGGGCACCACCGCGGGCACGTCGATGATTCAATTGGAGCGCACAACCTGGAAGGATGAAAAGCCCCTGACCTTTGCGCGGATGACGCATCATCCGGGCTTCTGCATTCGCACCAAGTACTGATCCGGTTCAACCAATTGGTCCGGGCAACCGTTCTTCGCTGAGCAAGACATTTGCCTCGACATCTCCGGCACCGGGAAGGGTCATAATCCGCCGCCGCAGGACCCGTTCGAAATCCGACAGATCTCGCGCAACCACTCGTAGGCGGTAGTCGTACAACCCCAGAACGTGCTCGACGGTCTGCACCTCGGGGATGGCACTGACGGCGCGCTCGAAATCCTCAAGGCTCACCTGCCCTTTGCGCGCCAGCTTGACGCCGAGAAAGACGGTGACGCCGAACCCCAAAGCCTCAGCATTCAGGCGTAGACGACGGCCCTTGATTACGCCCGCCTCTTCCAGCCGGCGAATGCGCCGCCACGTGGCGGGTTGCGACAGGTCCAGACGACGCCCAAGCGCGCCGGCGCTTTGGGTCGCGTCCTGAACCAGAGCTCGCAGGATCTTGCGGTCGATCTCATCCAGCTCGATCATACTGGCAGCACCTCGTCTCGTTTGAGGCGCGCGATGTGCATCAAGGCCTCGATATCGGCGATATGCGGTAGGGTCAGAATGCGGTCCCGATAGACCTGCTGATAGTGCGCCATATCCCGCGCCAAAACCGAAAGGCGCACATCCACGCGGCCAAGGAAGGTCTGAATTTCGATCAACTCGGCAACCTCGCGCGCGGCCGCGGTGAATTCGTCAAATGCCCGAGCCTGCGTCTTGTCCAGCGTGATCCGCAACGAGACCTCAACCGCGTAGCCCAAGGCGGCCCAGTCGATCACGGCCTCTTGGCCTTCGATCACCCCTGCCGCCTGCATTTTTTCCATCCGTCGCCAGCAAACACCCGAACTGATACGGCACCGTTCGGCAAGTTCGGCCGTTGTCAGGCTTGGCTCCGCCTGAAAATGGCGCAGTATCCGCCGATCAACATCATCAAGCATGATTTTTTCACGTTTCCACAATTCAGAGAATTATTCTTCATCTTTTTTACAAATACTCAATCTCAACCCTATCGCCAATACCAAAGGCTCAGGCTAAAAGCACAGCAATCGAAACAGAAAGGACCAGCGAAATGCGCGTCTACTACGATCGCGATTGCGACATCAACCTGATCAAAGACAAAAAAGTGGCCATCCTGGGCTATGGCTCGCAAGGTCACGCGCACGCGCTGAACCTGCGCGACTCGGGTGCGAAGAACCTGGTCGTCGCCCTGCGCGAAGGTTCGCCCTCGGCCAAGAAAGCTGAAGCCGAAGGTCTGGAGGTCATGGGTATCGCCGAAGCGGCCGCATGGTGCGATGTCATCATGTTCACCATGCCCGACGAACTACAGGCTGAGACCTACAAGAAATACGTGCATGACAACATCAAGCCCGGCTCGGCCATTGCCTTCGCGCACGGTCTGAACGTCCACTTCGGCCTGATCGAGCCGAAAGAAGGTGTCGACGTCATCATGATGGCCCCCAAAGGCCCCGGCCACACCGTACGTGGCGAATACACTAAAGGCGGCGGCGTGCCTTGCCTTGTTGCCGTCAACAACGACGCAACCGGCAAAGCGCTGGAAACCGGCCTGTCCTACTGCTCGGCCATCGGCGGCGGTCGCTCGGGCATCATCGAGACCAACTTCCGTGAAGAATGCGAAACCGACCTGTTCGGCGAACAAGCTGTTCTGTGCGGCGGCCTGGTTGAGCTGATCCGCTGCGGCTTTGAAACTCTGGTCGAAGCGGGCTACGCGCCCGAGATGGCCTATTTCGAGTGTCTGCACGAAGTGAAGTTGATCGTTGACCTGATCTACGAAGGCGGCATCGCCAACATGGATTACTCGATCTCGAACACGGCTGAGTACGGCCAGTACGTCACCGGCCCGCGTATCCTGAAATACGACGAGACCAAAGCGCGTATGAAAGAGGTTCTGAACGACATCCAGCAGGGTAAATTCGTTCGTGACTTCATGCTGGAAAACGCCGTTGGCCAGCCGACCATCAAAGCGTCGCGCCGTGCCAATGACGAGCACATGATCGAGGAAACCGGTGCCAAACTGCGCGCCATGATGCCCTGGATCTCGGCCGGCAAAATGGTCGACAAAGAAAAGAACTAAGCCCGGCATCCGTCGGCGAAAGGGCGGCCCGTTTGGCCGCCCTTTTTCATTTGCAACCGCGTATAACTCGACCCATAAACATCTGACTAAAATCGACTTTCTTCCCAAACCACAGGTGCTTCCATGGTGTCCCAGCCCACAAAACAGGATTGGATCGGCGTCTTCTCGCTTGGCCTTATCTGGGGCGGTACGTTCATGGTCGTGGCCATGGCGCTTGAGGGGTATGGCCCAATCACGGTTGCGACGTCTCGCACCACGCTTGGCGCTTTGACGCTGCTCTTGCTGATGCGGATCACCGGACGTCGGTTTCCAACCCTCACCCCGGCACTCGGCGGCTCGATCATCCTGATCGGCGTGCTGTCCACGGCGATACCGTTCATGCTGCTGAGTTGGGGACAGCAATTTGTGCCGTCGGTCTTTGCGGGCCTGTCTATGGCGGCCATCCCCTTGATGGTGCTGCCACTGGCGCATTTCTTCTCTGACGAACCGCTCAACTTGCGTCGTTTTCTTGGGGTGTGCCTTGGGTTTTCCGGCGCATTGGTCCTGATAGGTCCGGGGCTTTTGCAACTCGGTCAAGGAACCGAGCCACTTGCGCAAATGGCCTGCATCACGGCGGCATTGTGCTATGCGGTTTCATCCATCCTGACGCGACGGTGCCCCCCGGTTGATCCGGTTGCACTGGCGGCCCTGACATTGCTGGTGGGCGCGGCGCTGCTGCTGCCAATCATGCTGATGACCGAGGGGTTGCCCGAATGGCAAGGCACCCGCCCCACTCTGGCGCTGATCGTACTGGGCCTGGTACCGACAGCCTTGGCGAACCTCTTGCGTGTCTCGATCACGCGCAGCGCGGGGTCGGTATTTCTGACCCTCGTGAACTATCAGGTCCCTGTTTGGTCGATGGTCTTCGGAGCGTGGATCCTATCCGAAGCCCTGCCCCTGCGGTTCTACATCGCACTGACCCTGATTCTGACGGGCATGGCCATCAGCCAGTGGTTCAGTCTGCGCAAAGCTCTGATCGGCCGCTAGGACGCCGCTGCCTCGACCTCGGCCACGATGCCATCAACCACCTGCATCAAAAGGGTGGCGTCCTCGCATTCAGCCATGACACGGATCAGAGGCTCGGTCCCTGACTTGCGGATCAGCAAACGACCCTGCCCGTTGAGGCGCGCTTCGGCATCGGCAATCGCGGCTTGAACGCTGGCCACCTCAAGCGGCAGTTGACCCTGTTGGTAGCGTACGTTTTTCAACAGCTGAGGGACCGTTTCAAACTGCTGCGCAAGCTCAGAGGCTTTGCGTCCGCTCAAAACCATCTCCGACAGGAAATGCAACCCAGCCATCAGGCCGTCGCCGGTTGTCGCATAGTCACTCATGACGATATGGCCGGATTGTTCGCCGCCAAGGTTGAAGCCGCCCTGGCGCATCCGTTCTACGACATACCGATCCCCGACCGCTGTCCGCTCCAACCGCAGGCCTTGCCCTTGCAGATGCCGTTCCAGCCCGAGGTTGGACATGACCGTCGCCACCAGGGCACCACCACGCAGCTGCTCAGCCCGAGCCCAAGCCCCGGCCAAAAGGGCCATCAGTTGATCGCCATCGGCAACCTTGCCATTTTCATCAATAACGACAACCCGATCCGCATCTCCATCGAGGCAGATTCCAACATCCGCGCCATGCGAGACAACGGTTTCCGCAGCCACGCGCGGCTTGGTCGACCCACATTCGAGATTGATGTTCTTGCCGTTCGGCGACACGCCCATCGGGATGACTTCGGCGCCAAGCTCCCACAGGACCTCAGGAGCCGTGCGGTGGGCTGCCCCATTGGCGCAGTCTATCACCACTTTCAAACCATCCAGACGCACATCGCGCGGAAGCGAGGATTTGACCCGCTCGCCATAACGGAACCGCGCGTCATCAACCCGACGGGCACGCCCGATATTCTGCGCCTGAGCGGGGCTGACGCCTTCTTCGATCAAACGCTCAATCTCAAGCTCGGCCTGATCCGAGAGTTTATAGCCGTCAGGCCCAAAGAACTTGATGCCGTTGTCTTCCGCCGGATTGTGGCTGGCCGAGATCATGACGCCCAGATCCGCGCGCATGGATTGGGTCATCAGACCCACCGCAGGGGTCGGCACCGGACCCAGCAGCAACACGTTCATACCGGTCGAAGTCAAACCCGCCGTCAGCGCGTTTTCCAGCATATAGCCGGAAAGGCGCGTGTCCTTGCCGATGACTACGCGGTGAACTCCGGTCGTGTCGCGCCGGAAATAGCGCCCGACCGCCGCACCTATGCGCAAGGCCATTTCTGCTGTCATCGGATGCGTATTGGCTGTGCCCCGCACACCGTCAGTTCCGAACAGCTTGCGCATAGTCGACTCTCCGTAAAATCTGCTTGTGACCGGATTAACGGACGGCAGCCCATAGGCGCAAGGCCTGAGCTGTCTCGGCCACGTCATGGACCCGAATGATCTGCACGCCCTGGGACAATCCGTCCAGAGCAACCGCGATTGACCCCGGCGCGCGCGCGGTTTTTCGCGGCTCCTGCCCGATGGAGCCGATAAAGCCTTTGCGCGAGACGCCCAGTAGAATCGGGCAACCCAGCCCGTGGAACAGGCTTAAGTTGCGCAGGAGGGCCAGATTGTGGTCCTCGGTCTTGCCGAAACCAATGCCGGGATCGACGATGATCAGATCCCGGTTCAAGCCCAACGCCTCAAGCCGTTCGATCTGACCGGCCAGAAAATCGTAGACATCCAGCACCACGTTTTCATAGACCGGATTGTCCTGCATGGTCGCAGGATCGCCCTGCATATGCATGACACAGACCGGCGCGCCCAGCCCTGCGCAGAAAGGCGCAAGCTCCGGGTCGAATGTGAAGCCCGAGACATCATTGACCAGACCCGCCCCGGCCTCGCAGGCCGCTTTGGCTACAGCGGTCTTGCGTGTGTCGATTGAGATCAGGGCGTTGGTCTCAGCCCGGATCGCTTCGATCACCGGGCGGGTCCGGGTGATCTCTTCGTCTGCGGGGACGAAATCTGCACCAGGACGCGTAGATTCTCCGCCGATATCCAGAATCGTGGCGCCGTGTGAGACCATCTCAAGGGCTCCGGCCTGCGCGGCCTCGATCGAGCTGTGGATGCCACCGTCCGAGAAGCTGTCAGGCGTTGCGTTCAGGATACCCATTATATGAGGGCGCGCCATATCCAAACCGGACAGCGCCGCGCGCGGTCGGCTGAGGCGCTGTAGCACATCCGCGGGGATATCCGCTGCAGCTACGACCTGAGACGCTCCATCGCGCGAAAGCGCTTCGGCATGAGTGAACCAGAGCGACTGTCCGGCCATAGGCACGGCGTCATCGGGACGAGCCGTACCGTGCTGGACCAGCGGTCGGTAGTAGCGGTTCACAATTGTGCCTGATCAATGGCCACAGCACGCAGCGGCGTTTTCGGCTCTTTCGGCAAGGCGCCTCCGATCACCATCATCTCGCTGGCCTCAAAGGTGGCGGCAAACCATGCCGCCAGCGCAACTGCGTCGGAGGGCGCGGCAGAGGGGCCGTCGACAGCATCCAGAACGATCTTTGACGGGGCCCAGACGCAAATCTGGCCGTTCTTCATCGCCCAATCCAGCTCGGTCCGGGTCGACACAACCACGCAGCGATGATCGCACGCGGCCAGAACCCACGCGTTCTGTTCGATCGACAAAAGGTCGATGCGGCGCTGGGTCATAGCGTGACCCGTCTGCGGTACTGGAAGGTCCGAGGCCCCGACACACAGGATCAAGGGACGCTGACGGTTTTCCAACTGATCGATCCAGCCGGTCAGATTGTCCGACGCCATCGCCTCATTCGATAGATAAACAAGACGTGGATGAGGGCGTTCCTCTTCGACGACGTCGTGATGCACAGCGTCCTTGCCGCGCACGATCTCGACCCCAAGCGCACCGGGGCCACGATCAAGCTTTTCGATCCGGACAAAAACGCGAACCGCTTGCGGCTCCAGCAGGATACGTTCGGCCACACGTTCAGCCAGCGTTTCCAACAGGTTCAGACGCTCGGCCGCCAGTTCATAAGCAATCGCCTCGGTCACGCGGTCATAGGACAGGATACGATCCACATCATCGTCAATATCCGAGGTCAGCGGACGCACCTCAACCACGATATTAAAGCAGATACGCTGGGTTGTGCCGCGTTCGGCCTGAAAGGCACCGATCTCAACCTCGACAGTATGATCACGGAGCGAGATGCGATCCAAAGGCCCTCTGGGCGAGGTCGCCTCGGACCGTTCAGAGGGGTGCGCAAAAGCGAGGCGGATTTCAGAACTCATGGGTCAGGCCTTCTTGGGCTCGGTGAAACTTTCGCCCAGTTTAGGCGTTTCGAGGGCCTATAGCATTCATACAAACGCCATTCCAACCGCTGATTTCGACGCTTTTTCTGCGTGCAATGGTATACGCTGCGCCTTGAATTCAAGACGCAGCGCTAGACCTGCCTCAGTTGCTCGCAGTGCGGTAATTGTGACGGTAGAAGATGTGAACACCAATCTTCGCCGTCTGTTTATAAACCCGCGCCCAGGACGGGCGGACCGCGGTGGTATGATAGTGGGTCGCCCCTTCAGTCAACTCTTTGGCAACGCCATCCATCGCCGCGCGGGCGACTTTCGAGACACGCTCAAAGGCTTTCTTCTCGTGAATCACTTCCTTGCGGCCATCACATGTATAGGTGAACTGGCACTGGTACTTTTTGCCGGTCCCCTGACGGATCACACCGCAAAGGCTGTCGGGAAAACGGCTGCTCTTGACCCGGTTCAGGATAACCTCGGCCACTGCAAACTGACCGCGCACGCTTTCGCCGCGGGCTTCAAAATACAGCGCCTCTGACAGGCATTTCCAGCCTTCATCTCCGGACGCTTTGGGCTGTTGGTCCAGCCAATCCTTGGAATAGGACACTTTGATCGGTTCCACCACTTTGCGCGGCTGGAACAATTTCAGATAATCCCGAAAGCTCTGACCCGGCAATTCACTCCGGGCAACTAGTTCTTTCTTATTGGCATCCGTAGCTTCCCTCTCAGCGTAGGACGCACTCGGCAGCACGGTTGCCGCCAATGTGGCAACAGCCATTATGTAACGTAGCATCAGATAACCTCGCACAGGCACTTCACGCGCCAAACCCTCCCCCGGCGGGCGCGACGAGGCATTTAGCGCAGTCTTGCGCAAAGGTCCAGATCAGAGGCAAATACAAGTGGAAATTCGCTCGTGGAGAAAAACAATTCCGCCACAAGTTCGCTTATTGACCACTAATCATTGGGTTTCAGGCTGCTGTCAACCCCCAAGTCTGGACGAAATCGCCAGTTGAGCGGCAGCCAGCCGAGCGACCGGTACCCGGAACGGAGAGCAGGACACATAGTCAAAGCCAAGATCGCGGCAAATGGCGATTGATTCGGGGTTTCCGCCGTGTTCTCCGCAGACTGAAAGGGTCACATCGGGCTGTGCCGCGCGCCCTCTCTCGGACCCGAGCTTGAGCAATTCGCCAACCCCGTCGGCGTCCAGAACATGGAACGGGTCCTCGGTGAAGACCCCCTGCCGGACATAGGCCGACATGAAACGCCCCGCGTCGTCGCGTGAAAGACCATAGGTCATCTGGGTCAGGTCGTTGGTTCCGAAGCTTAAAAACGCGGTGTTTGGTGCAATATCTTCGGCGCGCAGGCAAGCACGTGGTGTTTCGACCATCACGCCGAGGCGGTATTCGAACTCCTGCCCCTTTTCGGCAGCGACAGCGGCCGCCACCGAGTCGATGCGGGACTTTACCAACTCGACCTCTCGCTTGGCCGAAACCAGAGGGATCATCACCTCGGGTACAACCGGTGCACCGTTTTTGCGGGCCTCAAGCGTGGCTTCAAAAATCGCGCGGGCCTGCATGTCGTAGATTTCCGGGACCGTAACGCCCAGGCGAACGCCGCGCAGGCCCAGCATCGGGTTGTATTCGGTCATCGCAGAGACACGACGCTCCACATCCGAGACAGGCAGATCCAACGCTTCGGCCAGTTCGCGCTGGCCGCCGCGGGTGGTGGGCAGGAATTCGTGCAGCGGCGGGTCAAACAGACGAATGCAGACCGGCTGCCCCTCCATGATGCGGAAAAGCTGCACAAAGTCGTCGCGCTGCATAGGCAGCAAACGCTCCAACACGGCGGCACGACCCGAGGAGGTCTGCGCAAAGATCATCTCGCGCATCACGATCAGGCGGCCGGGGTCAAAGAACATATGCTCGGTCCGGCACAGGCCGATGCCCTGCGCCTGAAAATTGCGCGCAGTCTGCGCATCCGCAGGGGTATCGGCATTGGCGCGGATTTCGATATCCCGCTCGGCATCCGCCCAGCCCATGAGTGTCTGGAAGCAGTCGTCCAGCGCGGCCTCAAGCATCTCGGGCTGCCCCGCCAGAACCTGACCCGAGCTTCCGTCGATCGTCAGAACGTCTCCGGTCTTGAACACTCGCCCATCCGGGGTCGTCAGCATTTTCTTCTTGGTCTGGAACCGCATTTCAGAGGCACCGACGATGCAAGGCAGACCCAAACCCCGCCCGATCACGGCGGCATGGCTGGTCATCCCTCCCTTTTCGGTCAGAACGGCAACGGCGGCATGCATGCCCCGAACATCCTCGGGCGAGGTTTCGCGGCGTACAAGAACACAGGCTTCGCCCCGCGCGGCGCTGGCTTGCGCCTCGGCGGCCGTAAACACGATCTTGCCGGTCGACGCCCCCGGACTTGCGCCAATCGCGGTGGTCAGTACATCCCGCTCTGCCTCGGGGTGGACCTGCCGGTGCAACAGTTCGTTCAGTGCATGAGGGTCCACGCGCATCACCGCCTCTTGTGGCGGGATGATACCGTCTTCAGCCAGCCGCACCGCAATCCGCATCGCCGCGCGCGAGGTCCGCTGAACGCGCACGCCGTCCAGAATATGCACATTGCCGTTCTGGATCACGAATTCGACCTGCATTTCCTCGCGCAGCTTCTCGCGCATCAAAGCGGCCTGAGCTTTCAGATCGGCAAATGCGTTGGGCGCCACTTCTTCCAGAGACGGTCCCCGCGGGTCTTTCTCAAGATACAGCGCCGAGACGTCTTCGCCCAACGCATCCCGCCCCTGACTCTGGCTCAGGTACCGGCCAGTGATCTGAGGCATCCCGGTTGTCGGATCCACCAACTGCAACACACCCGATCCGCATTCGCCCTGTCCGACGCCCGGTATCATCTCTTGGATGACGAGCCCCAACCCCGCATCGGCCGGAGCGCCCTTGGCCTGACGTAACAGGCGCGCTGAGGTGCCATCCCACGCCCGCGCCATCGAGCGCAAAACGCCAATCAACTGCTCACCGCGATCCTCGGGGAAAACCTCATCGGTCTCGTCCTCATAGGCGTGCAGAGTACGCTTCAACCCCACGACACCATCCTCGTCGATCTCGTCGAACACATCCGCATCCAAACGCGCGACATGGATCGCGTAGCTTTGCACAAAGCGCAGATACATGGCTGCGGCAGGCTCATCGCCCATCGAGTTCGATAGCTCGGCAAACCGCGCTTCGTTCATGCCTATATTCAGAACCGCACCGGGGCCGCCCCAATCGGGGTCCTCGGAACTGGGACGCACACACAGCAGGGCCGTCGGCTCGAATTGCTCAAGGATTGCGGCCAGATCGGGGATTTGTCCTTCGGCGATGCGCTGCACCGCGTCAAAAGACAACGCGACCGTGCGCGGCACCGGCATCTCCAACCGGACCAGACGTTGCAGGCACTTTGCCCGGCCCCCATGGGTGTGCGGGGCAACGGGCGCGGTGGACGTGATGAGCGTGGTATGCGGATTATTCTGCACTGCGGCACCTTTTGGTTTCACCGCAGCATAGGCCCATGCGCCCGTCGCGCAAGGGTGATCTGGGCGCGCAAATCCGCGCGCCCGGACCTTTAGCCTTCGATCTTGGTCAGATCGGCAACGCTGGAACAGACCGAGCGGATCTGGCTGAGCAGGTTCAGGCGGTTGCGGCGCAGGATGTCATTGTCGGTGTTGACCTGCACATCCTCAAAAAACGCATCCACCGGCTCGCGCAGGGCGGCCATGGCCGCCATGGCGGTCGGGAAATCCTCGGCCTTGAGCGCCGGATCAATCTGCGCCTGAGCGGCATCCAGCGCCGCGAACAGAGCCCTTTCGCTGTCGGTCTCGGCGAATTTCACATCCGCACCGTAGGAGTATTCGACCCCGTCCTTCTCTTCGGCCTGCGTCAGGATGTTGTTGGCCCGCTTGAACCCCTGCACGAGGTTTTCCCCATCCTCGGTCGCGATCACCACGTTCAGTGCGCGGGCGCGTTTGACCAGTAGGTTGAGGTCATCATTGCCGCCCATCGCAATACAGGCGTCGATGACGTCGTGACGGATGCCCTCATCACGGAGGAAGACTTTGAGGCGGTCGTGGAAGAACGACAGGAGATCGTCAGATGCATCTGGGACCTTTTTCTCAAGTTCAAGAAAAGCTGCCGCAGGCAAATCATCTATTTTGTCTCTTACCGTCTGGAATGCAGCACCAAAGACACCTCGTTCTGCAATTTCTTCCAACAGATCAAGAACATTGGCTTCCGGCAGCGCCTCATTGATTGCGCTTTCTGCTCGTATCAGTTGGCTGTCAAAGAACCGATCCAAAGACAGCCGCAGATCGTTTTCGAGGATCAGTCGAGTTACGCCCAATGCAGCACGGCGCAGGGCAAACGGGTCTTTCGACCCGGTGGGCTTCTCATCAATCGCCCAAAATCCTGTCAGCGTGTCCAGCTTGTCGGCCAGCGCCACGGTCACCGAAAGCGGTGCGGTCGGCACGTCATCTGACGGACCAAGCGGTGAGTAGTGATCCTGTGCCACAGCGGCCACGGCGGCGTCCTCGCCTGCTGCTTCGATGTAATAGCGGCCCATAAGACCCTGAAGTTCGGGGAATTCATAGACCATCTCAGAGCTCAGATCGGCCTTGGCCAGACGCGCGGCTTTTTCGGCCTGATCGGCATCTGCTCCGGTCAACGGGGCCAGTTCACACGCCAGCGCGGCGATGCGTTCGATGCGTTCCGCCTGTGTGCCCAGTTTGTTGTGGAAGGTCACGTTTTCCAGCGCGCGGGTCCATTGGGCGATGTCCGTTTTGGCGACGCGCAGATCGTTCTCCCAGAAGAATTTCGCATCGGCCAGGCGGGCCGAAAGGACTTTCTGGTTCCCTGCCAGAATGGTCGCGCCATTGTCGGCAGTTTCACGGTTGGCGACGGTGATGAAACGCTCGATCCGGCCGGTTTTGGGGTTCTTAACGGAAAAGAACTTCTGGTGCTCTTTCATCGAGGTCTGCAGCACCTCAGGCGGCAGGTCGAGGAATTCGTCGTCGATCTGCCCCATCAACACCACTGGCCATTCAACCAGACCAGCGACCTCGGCCAGCAGACCTTTGTCGTCGACCACTTCCAGACCAGCGGCAAAGGCCATGTTCTGGGCGTCGTTCCAGATATGCTCGGCGCGTTCTTCGGGCGACAGGACCACGAAGGCGCGTTTCAGCTTGGCGGCGTAATCCTCGAACGAGGTGACGGCAAAACGGTTCGGAGCCATGAACCGGTGGCCCTCGGTCGTGTCGCCGGAGGTGATGCCTTCGACCTCAAGCGGAACGACTTGCGCGCCCGCCTCATCGGTCAGAATGCACAGGATCGAGTGCAGAGGCCGCACCCATCGCATCGGGCCGGAGCCCCAGCGCATCGACTTGGGCCATGGGAAGTTGCGGATCGTGGCTTCAAGCACTTCGGCCACGATCTCAGCCGCCGGGCGTCCGGGCTTTTCGATCTGGGCGAAATAGACCGCGCCTTTGGGGGTGTCGCGTTCCTCTAGCTGGTCACGGGTCAAACCAGCGCCGCGCAAGAAGCCTTCGATCGCTTTGTCAGGCGCGCCGACCTTGGGGCCTTTGCGTTCCTCACGGATCGTCGGGCTCTCGGCTAGCAGCCCTTCAACCGCTAAGGTCAGACGGCGCGGCGTAGTCAGGGCGGCGGCAGAGGCATAGGTCAAACCGGCCTCGACCAAACCATCGGTGATCCGCTTTTTCAGGTCCTCACCCGCGCGGGTCTGCATACGCGCGGGGATCTCCTCGGAAAACAGTTCGATCAGCAGGTCGGGCATTTTCGGTCCTTAGAAATTTACGATCGTCTGGATGACGATGGCATTGGCGATATCCACAAAGAATGCGGATACAAGGGGCAGCACGATAAAGGCAATAGGCGATGGTCCATATCGCTTGGTTACTGCGGTCATATTCGCGATAGCAGTGGGGGTTGCACCCAAAGCGAAGCCTCCGAACCCTGCAGCCAACACCGCGGCGCGGTAATTTGAGCCCATGACCGGGAACAGCACCCACAGCACAAAAACCACCGTGAACAGGGTCTGGGCGGACATGATGACGACGATGGCCATGCCAAGCTCGGCGATAGTCCAAAGCTGAAGGCTCATCAGTGACATCGCCAGAAACGCGCCTAAGGCAAATTCCGAGATCAACGCCAGCGATGGCGTGCGCGATACCGGTGGGGCCGACGGTGCCACTAAGGCGCGCACATTGGCGATGACGATTCCCATGATCAAACACGGCACAAACAGCGGCAGCTTGAGACCAGCAGCCGAGATCGCTTCGTTCAGAGAATAGCCCGCAATGATCGCGAGGTTTAGATGCAGCAAAATGCGCATGATCGACAGGTGGTCGATATCGAGCGACTTGCCCTCTGTTTCGTCCGGCAGCCCGACACTTGGCCCTTCATCTGGACGGTCGGGGCTGAGATTGCGCCCTTCAACCAGCAACCGCGCAATCGGTCCACCAACCAGGGCGGCCAGAACCAAACCCAGCGTTGCAACGGCCACGCCCAGCTCGGTCGCGCTTTCCAACCCTGTTGCCCGCGCGACTTCGGGCGCCCATGCGATTGCCGTCCCGTGCCCGCCGATCAGCGCCGCCGAGCCGAATAGAACACCCGCCTGCGCCGGATAACCAAACATGGAAGCGCCAGCCGCACCGATCACGTTTTGCATAACGATCGTCACAAGGGTCAGGATCAGAAGCAAAAACAGCGGCTTGCCGCCCGAAATCAGGTCAGACAGACGTGCATTCAATCCGATCCCGGCAAAAAATACGACCAGTAGAAAATCCCGCGTACCCAGCTCGAATGCGAGTTCAAGATCGAATATCAAATACAGCGCCAGAACGGCAAACGAAGCCAGCAACCCTCCGGTCACGGGTTCGGGGATGTTGAAATTGCGAAGTGCGGCGACGCGATCATTGATCCGTGCGCCAAGCAGGTAAACGGCAAAACCTAAGGTCGCCGTCAGAAACTCGGGGATTTCGACGACGTGCTGCATGGCGGTCTCCTTACTGCTGCGGTCTGGGTGGGCATTCCTCGCCGACCACGGTGCCATCATAGGCTTTTTCACCGCAATTGTTCAGGGAATGCCAGACAAAGCCTTGCCCATCTTCGGTGATCGCGACAATGCGGTCGACTCCGTAGTGGATATTCTTCGCGCTCATGTAGGCCTGCGCCTGCCCCGTCTTCAACGCTTCAGCCACGGCGGCCGCATCATAGCAATCAAACCAACCCGGAGCGGTCAGGGGCTCTGCATTCTCGACCGGCATGAAACCTAACAATTGTTCTTCGGAGAGATCCGTGTTGAAACAGGCTCGATACCGGATCGGAGAGCTATCGGCATCAATCGCCTGAAAAGAAGAATAGGCAATCGGCTGGGGAGTTTCGCCATCCACAGGCAATAGGGCGACGTCCTGTCCGGGCTTCGGTTCGACCTCATAATAAAAGCCGTAGACTTGCAGGTAATACATGCCCGCCCCGGCCATCACAGCCGAAAGCCCCAGAATGATCGCAAGCAATTTTCCCGTCATTGTCTTAGGCTACCTCTTTCAAGTTCCTGAAAAATGGGACAGGTTTCGCAGTAAAACTTTAAACCACAAGGGTGTTTTCATGGAATCGACCCTCGCCGTTGGGTTCTTTGGTGCGCTGTTTGCGATCATGAACCCGATCACCAACCTGCCTGTGTTCCTGAGTGTTACGCAGGACCTGCCCCCTACGGATCAACGTAAAGTCGCAGTCAAAACCGCGCTCTACTGTTTGATCCTGGGCGGTGCGTTCGCGGCCATTGGCAGTCAGACGCTGAGCCTGTTCGGCATCAGCGTAGACCATCTGCGCGTCGCCGGAGGGTTGGTCGTGCTCATGATCGGCATGAACATGCTGAACGGCAACGAAAGCACCTCGCATCACGGAACGGACGGAGAAAAAGAGGCCTATCCTGCGCCTGACACAGTCGCGTTCTACCCGCTGGCCTTTCCCATTCTGGTCGGTCCAGGCACGATCACAACCCTGATCCTGTACGCGCATCACGTCAACAAGCCGCTTGAAGCTGTTGTTTTCGCAGGTGTATTCCTGACCGTCGTTGCCTTGCTTCTGGTCACCTTCTGGAATGCCCCATGGCTGTCCAAACGTCTTTCGAGCAACGCACGCGTCATCATGAGCCGCTTCATGGGTATGATCCTCTCGGCCATTGCCATCGGCATGATTTCTGACGGCCTCAAGGCATTGCTGCCCGGATTGGCCTGAACGCTGCATCAGGCCTCGTACCCGGCGGCCTCAGTCAGGACAAACGCATCCGCGCATTGCTTGGCCAGCGCCCGGACACGGCCGATGTACGCCTGCCGTTCGGTCACCGAGATCACCCCGCGCGCGTCCAGCAGGTTGAAGATGTGGCTGGCCTTAATGCACTGATCATAGGCCGGGTGTGCCATCACGATGCGCTTGCCTGTTTTCGGATCATCATGCTGTTGCGCCAGAATGGTGGCGCATTCGGCCTCAGCTTCTTCGAAATGACGAAGCAGAACCTCAGTGTTGGCCACATCAAAGTTCCAACGGGCGTATTCCTCTTCGGTCTGCTTGAAGATGTCACCGTATGTCAGCGGGCTGGGGGACTGAGGATCGTTGAACGGCATGTCCATCACGTGGTCGATGCCCAGCACGTACATCGCCAGACGCTCCAGACCATAGGTCAGCTCGCCGGAGACTGGCGTGCAATCATGACCACCGACCTGCTGGAAATAGGTGAACTGGCTGACTTCCATACCGTCGCACCAAACCTCCCATCCTAGGCCCCACGCGCCGAGGGTCGGGCTTTCCCAGTCGTCCTCGACAAAACGGATGTCGTGCAGCTCCATATCGATGCCGATGGCCTCGAGGCTGCCCAGATACAGCTCTTGAAGGTCCGGCGGGCTGGGTTTGATCAGAACCTGATACTGATAGTAGTGCTGCAGACGGTTCGGGTTCTCACCATATCGCCCGTCCGTGGGACGGCGCGAGGGCTGAACATAAGCCGCGGCCCATGCCTTGGACCCGAGCGCGCGCAGGGTTGTCGCCGGGTGGAACGTCCCTGCCCCGACCTCCATGTCATAAGGCTGCAGAATCGCACAGCCTTTCGAGGCCCAATAGGTCTGAAGCCGCAGGATGATCTCCTGAAAAGAACGAGGTGCGCTGGACTGATCGGTCATGACATTCCCTTTGGGCGCGCCTGCGCCCGGTTCCGATGGGTTTGGCCCTTCCTATGCAAGGGGCCGAGGGGCGTCAACGGGCCAATGGGTCCTTGCTGTATCTGCGCTGCCACACCGCAAATTCCCCGCATTCCCACCATGGCTTTCGCCACCCGAAATCGGGTATTCTGAGCAAAAGCATCAAAACTGCATAAACGGGCAGAAAATGACACGAGTATTTACGGCAATTCTATTGTTTCTTTTGGTCGGCCTACGCGCGGCGACCGCCCAGCAAGATCAGGGCGTCTGGGTTCAGGTCGAGGCGCAGCCATCCCTGCGTGAGGCACAGGATCGTGCGCAGGATTACGCCCGCGCACTGCCGGACGTGAATGGCTTTCGCCTGGGCAGCGGTTGGTACGCCATTGTGATCGGCCCCTATCTGCGCAGCGACGCAGAACAGGTGCTGCGGGTTTACCGCGCCGAAGGACAAATTCCTCGCGACAGTTTCATCACTTTCTCAAGTTCCTTGGGCCAGCAGTACTGGCCGATCGGGGCGAATGTTTTGAACCGGGGCACCGTTGCCCCGCCGGTAGAGACCGAACAGCCCACCATCGACACGCTGTCTGACGCAACCCCGCAGCCTTCGGATGAAACCCGCTCGCAGGCGTTGCAATCCGAGCGTTTGTTGACGTCTCAGGAACGCAAGGACCTGCAGACTGCACTTCAGGCTGCCGGGTTCTACAACTCGACCATCGACGGAGCCTTTGGCCAAGGCACACGCCGGTCGATGGCCGACTGGCAAAGCTTCAACGGATATGAGGCAACCGGCGTTCTGACCACTGTGCAACGCGCCGCATTGATCGAGGACTATAACGCGCCGCTGATCAGCGTTGGAATGAAGCGATACACCGACGATCAGGCTGGAATCTCGGTTGATTTGCCGCTGGGGGCCATCGCCTTTGATCGCTATGAGGCCCCTTTTGCGCATTTCCAAAGTAAATCCGAACTGAACGCACAGGCGCTGCTTCTCAGTCAGGAGGGTGGTAAATCCACCCTGCGCGCGCTCTATGAGGTTATGCAATCGCTGGAAATCGTACCGCTTGTCGGCCCACGAGAGCTGCGCGGTGATCGCTTTACTCTGGAAGGGCGCGGCAAAGGCATCGTCTCTTACACCGAAGCGGCGCTGAAGGATGGCAAGATCAAAGGCTTCACGCTGGTCTGGCCCGAGGGTGATGAGGCCCGACGCGCCCGTGTTCTGGCTGCGATAAAGGCCAGCTTTGCCACCACCGACGCAGTTCTGGATTCCAGCGCTGGCGCGGATGCTGAGCAGCGCGTCGATCTGGTCTCGGGTCTTCAGGTTCGCAAACCGCGCCTGTCCCGTTCAGGCTTCTTTGCGGATGCGTCCGGTACTGTTCTGACCGTATCCGAGGCCGCCGACAGCTGCAGCCGTGTCACGCTGGAAGGCGATCAGGAGCTTCAGGTGGCCTGGACGGATGCCGATCTAGGCGTCTCTGTCCTGCGCCCGCGCAAGTCTTTGGCCCCGATCAACGTAGCCGAGTTCCGCTCTGACCAGCCGCGCATTCAGTCTGAGGTCGCGGTCTCCGGTTTCTCGTACGAAGGGGCTTTGGGGGCACCCACGCTGACCTTCGGTCAGATCGCGGATGTGCGTGGCCTGAACGGCGAAGCCGGTGTAAAACGTCTTGCTCTGGCTGCACAGCCGGGCGATGCCGGTGGTCCGGTCTTTGACGACAGTGGCAGCGTGGTTGGCATGCTGCTGCCCTCCCCGTCCGAAGACCGCACCTTGCCCAGCTCGGTCAGTCTGGCGGTTTCGACCCAAGGGCTGAACGACGTTCTAACCCAAGCGGGCATCTCGGGCCAAGCGGCGCAAGAGACGGCCGAGATCTCACCCAATGAGCTGAGCCGCCGCGCCAATGGGATGACTGTTCTGGTGCATTGCTGGGACTAAAAGCATCTAAAATTAATAAAACCGCTGCGCATCTGCGCGGCGGCTTTCCAGTTTCCCGACTAAAGAATGTCCGGCGTCAGGTAGATCAATGTAGGCCCCGAGGCCTGAAACGCGGCTTTGACTGCCTCTTGCATCTCATCCACAGTTTTAGGCGCACTGGACAGCGCCCCGAACGCGTCGGCCAGTTTGCAGAAATCAGGATTGCGCGCCACAACGGCGTTAGGCGCGATCTGGCTGCGGACCATGCTGTCCTCAATCTCTTTCAGCTTGCCGTTGTCCCAAAGGATAATCGGCAACGGCAGGCCCAGTTCCACCGCCACGCCCAGTTCTTGCATCGTGTAGTGGAACCCATAGTCCCCGGCGATTACCGCCGTTGGCCGCCCGCGCCGCGCCACTGCCCCACCGATGCCAGCGGGCAACGCATAGCCTAAGGTGCCAAAGCCAGTCGGATGGTGCCAATGATGCGGATAGGCCATATCCCAGACCTCTTTCGCGGCATAGGCGAATTGGGTCATGTCCGAATAGATCATGGTGTCGGCAGGCATCGCGGCGCGCAGCGCATCAACGACGGGCACGATGCCTGGGCGCTCTGCATCAACCTCGGCCCGCCAACGGGCGCGCACCTCAGCGACTTCCTCAGCCGTCCAACCCGTCGCAGGTTTGGCGCTCTCAGTAACGGCCCACAGGGCGCGGGCAAAGCTGGCACTGTCGGCCTGAATCTTGACGGCAGCGCGGTGGCGGTCTGACAGGACCTCGGCGTCCAAGTCGACGCGGACCAGATGCGCCGAATGGCCAAGCTCTTCCCGCCAGAGGTCAACCTCGCCCAGCTCGGCCCCAACAGCGATCACCAGATCGGCTGAGGCGATCACCTCGGCGCTGCCGGGCCGAGGCAGCATCGCCCCGAAATCCAAAGGATAGTTCGCCCCGACCATGCCACGCCCCGCGTAAGTCGTGAAACAGGCTGCCCCCAGCTGAGTCAGAATTTGCCGCCATTCGTTCGATTTGCAGCCGCCGCCCAGAATGAACAAAGGTCGTTTGGAGATGTTCAGCAAGGACACAACCGGCGCGACATCCGGGGCAAACACCTTGGGGCGCAGGGCTGTTTGGTTCGGGAACTGCGCGGGATCGGCATCGCCCTCAAGCTGTGCAATCGGCACCTGAATGTGCTTGGGCCGCGGGCGAGAAAGTTCGAACTCCTCAAACGCACGCTCGACCAGACCATAAGCGGCCTGCGCGGTGTTCGCTTGCGCCGACCAATCCGCGACCGTGCCCGCCGCGCCTTGCTGGTCCTTCATCTGGTGCAACTGGCCGCGCTGCGCCTGCGTCTCATCCAGACAGGATGACAGCACCAGCATCGGGACCGAGTCGCTATAGGCTTGCCCCATCGGTGTCATGATGTTGCACAGCCCCGGACCGGTGATGACATAGGCAACGCCCGGCTTACCCGTCGCCCGCGCATAACCATCGGCCATGAAACCGGCGCCCTGCTCATGCCGGGTCAGCACATGGGTGATCCCGGCCTCTTCTATACCGCGGTACATTTCCTGATTGTGGACGCCGGGGATACCAAAAATCACATCCACGCCGCGATCCCTCAGCATGTGAGACAGCTGCGCGCCAAGGGGTCTTTTCATCAGTCTCTCCAGAATTGGACGGTAAAGATTGCGTAGACGGCCAGCAACTCGAGCCGACCAACCAACATGCCTGCTGTCAGCAGCCATTTCGCGGTGTCGTTCAGGCCGGCGAAATTGCCCGCAGGGCCGATCTGATTCCCCAGCCCCGGGCCGACATTGGCAAGCGCCGTCGCAGCACCCGAAACGGATGTGATGAAGTCCAGCCCGGTCAACGCCAGCGCCCAGGACAAAATCCCCATCGACAGGACGAAAAACATGAAAAAGCTCATGACCGAGGTCAGAACGTCCCGGCTGACAGGTCTGCCGTCGTAAAGCGGAACAAAAACCCCATGCGGCGATCGAATGCGCCGGATCTGCGTTTTGATCGACGCAAAAAGAAGCTGATAGCGGAACACTTTGATCGAACAGGCGGTCGATCCGGCGCAGCCTCCGATCAGGCCGATCAGGAAGAACAGCATGATCGGGAAGCTACCCCACAGCATGTAGTCGACACTCGCATAGCCAGTGCCCGAGATGATCGAGGTGATGTTGAACAGCGACTCGCGCAGGGCCCTTTCCCAATGGTGCGGAAAGACCGAGGTCAGGAACACAGACATCACGACGACCAGTACCAGAATGGTTGCCAGAAAGGCCCGGATCTGACTGTCTTGCCACAGCGACGAGGTGTTGCCATTGGCCAGTTGCACATAGCGCACGAACGGCAATGCCGCGAGGATCATAAAGACCGAGGCCGCGTATTCCGCCGGGCCACTGAAGGTTGCAAACGAGCTGTCGTAGTTCGAGAATCCACCCGTTGCGATGGTGGTCATAGCGTGGACTGTCGCATCAAAGAACCCCATCCCGACGGCCGCATAGACAAGGCCGCAGGCCAGTGTCAGGAACACATAGATCAGCGAGATCTGGCCCGCGATCTCCTGCGCGCGGGGAAGGATTTTCCCCATGGTTTCAAACCCTTCCGAACGGAAGATTTGCATACCACCGACCCGCAGCTCAGGCAGGAAAACCATAGCCACAACGATGATCCCGATGCCGCCCAGCCATTGCAGGATACCGCGCCATAGCAGCAGGCCCTGCGGTAGGTCATCCAGACCCGAAATCACGGTCGATCCGGTGGTGGTCAGGCCAGACATCGCCTCGAAATACGCGTCGACAAAGCGCAGCTCGGTCTCGCCAAACAGAAACGGAATTGCTCCGAACACCGGCAGCGCGACCCAGACGCCCGAGGTCAGCAAAAAGGTCTGACGGATGGTCAGACCTTCTCCTACGCCATTGGCGCAGCTCAGCGCAAGGACAACGCCGGTCAGAACGGTGATGATCGCGCTTTCAAGAAAGACATGCCACTCGCCCCGCCCCTCGATCATGTCGGCAAGCATAGGCAGCAGCATGGTCGCCCCCAGAATGGCGACCAGCATGCCAATCACATATCCGACCGGGCGAAGATCCATCATGACGCGCAGCGTTGGCGCGCCAGCCCGACCGTGTCAAGCAGATGACCCCGATTACTCGTCGGATTTCGCAACGACCTTGGGCATTGCGGGCGGTTTAGACGGCGCGCGCGTTTTGCGAGGGGCCGGTTTAGGGGCCTCTGTCGTGGCTGCAGCAGCTTTGGCCGGTGCCGCACTTGGTGCCTTGGCCGCGGGTTTTGGCGCAGTCTTGGGGGCCGCCGGAGTTTTGGCCGGTGCCGCTTTTTTTGCCACGGTCTTTGCCGGAGCTGCCTTGGCCGCAGGTTTAGGTGTTGCGGACGCAGGGGCAGCCTTGGCTGCGGGTTTGGATGTCGCCGGTGTAGGCGCTGCCTTGGCCGCTGGTTTTGTCTTTGCTGTTGCCGGGGTCGTCTTATCAGCCGTTTTGGGCTTTGCTACAGCCGGGGCTGCCTTAGCCGCAGGTTTAGGCGTCGCCGGTGCGGGGGCAGCTTTGGCGGCTTCTGGTTTCGTCGCCGTGCGTGGTTTAGCGGTGAATTTTGCAACCGGTTCCGCCTTGGGCTTCGATGCAGCGGGTTTGGGCTGCGCCTTCTTGGCAGTCGAGGCCCGCTTGGCCGGAGCAAGTTTTGCAGCCTGTTTGGCAACAGGTTTAGGTGCCGTCGCACGTTTTGCTGCAGGTTTGGCCGGCGCCGGCTCCGATGCTGTATTGCGCAGCGCGTGCAAGGGCGCCATCGGCAGTTCCATGGCCGACCGGGCCATGATCTGCATAATCTTCATCTGGCTGACCACGGCGTATCCAGCCACGCGCATTGCAGCCGCCTGCAGCTCCAACGGTTGGGATATTGGGTTCATGACATGTCTCTCCTGTAAATGCGATGCAGCCGGAACACTGAGAGAGGGATGCCCAGTCCGCGCCGATCACTCGGGCGGTTGGCGGGGTCTTGCAGTCCAAGGCGTCGCACGTCTCGGCTTCCTTCCGGGGGCGGCACACCCGTATAGACGGGCAAGCGGCAGCTGCATTCCCTGCCTTCATAGCCCATTTACTGCGCAGACGCAGCAAATTTCGCTGCATTGCGGCGAAAAGGCGCTGTTTTGGAAAAGACGCGGCTAAATTTTCCGCATCTCCGGAGGGTTAGCCCACGTGGAATAAGGTCGTGAACAGACGCGGATCAAGGCTGGAGGTCGCAAATGTGGGCCCTTCCGTCAGGATCGAGACCGCATCATGGCTGTGAAGGCTCTCCTGATGGCTGGCGATCACGCGGAAATCGCCGACATGATGGTCAGCCAGCAATTCGGCACAGAACAAGCGCGCAGCGTCTTCGACAAAGATCGGATTGGCCGCGTTCAGTTCGGCAAAGGCCTGTTCGTCCTCGCGCTTGACCATGACCTGCGTTTCCGTCGGGACCGCACGGCGGCACAGCTCGATCAGGTCTTCGAACCACAGGCAGTCGGCGTCGCAATCCACCAGCACCGAAATCCGCGCGACCGAGCGCTGCGAGTGCGGCGTTGCCAACTGTCCACGCTGCGACCTGGCATGCTCGCTCAGTTCCAGCGAGCAGGGACAGGTCGAAGAATAGACATAGTCCAGATGCATGATCTTCTGGCGCACGCCGTTCTGTTCGATCAGCTCCAGCGCGATGTTGTAATACTGGTAGCCCTCGAGGCCAGAGCGCAGGCTTTTCACCTTGGCGGGGTAGGAAAAGCGCATCTGCAGACGTGCGTCGAAACTGTCAAGATCGGTCAGATAGTCGCTCAGCGCCGCTTCCATCACCTCAAAGCTGAAGGTCCGCTCGGCGTGTTTGTAGAAGGACCGCATGATGCGGGACATGTTGATGCCCTTCTTCTCGGCCTCCAGGCTCACCGTGCCGGTGACCGAAGTCTCAAGCGTCAGGTCGTCTCCATCCTTACGGTGAAAACGGATCGGCAGGCGAAAGTTCGAGATGCCCACGTGCTGGATCTGCTGCTTGGCGCCCCGGATCAGGCTGGACGGGCCGTTTTGCAGGTCGGGCAATGTGGCCCGATATGCCTCATCCGCGACAAAACCTTCGGGATATTCACGTGACAGGGATGGATAGTTCACCGCCGACATGCCGGGCACGAGCCGCACCAAAGAAGGGTCCAACTGGCTAATCTCGGCCGCAGGTGCGGTCTTGGCCCATTGCCGCAGCAATTTCAGCGCTTCTGCAGCCTGTTCCCTGTTGGGGGCGTCGTCAATGTCACGGGGGTGAACATTCATAGGCTGAGGTTCCTCGGTTGGCCGTCGAAATTAAAACGGCTGAAGTTCAGTATCCATTTTAACCCGATACGGGCCAATTAACAGGATGGATCGAAAAAACCCAGCGTAAATCCGGCATTCTGCGCGCGGCAGCGACACATTGTGCCGCCAGTCACCGTGCATCAGAGAGGCAGGTTGCTCCACCTCTCTGCCTGTCACTGCACCGATTAGAGGCGTTTTCTACTGCCCCTGCGAAACGTCTAGCGCGCGTTGGATATCGGCTAACAGGTCGTTTGCATCCTCAAGACCAATGGACAGGCGGATCAGACCGGGTGTGATGCCCAGTTCTTCTTTCTGTTCATCACTCAGACGCTGATGGGTTGTGGTTGCAGGATGGGTCGCGATGGATTTCGCATCCCCCAGATTGTTCGAGATCACCGGGATCGTCAGCGCATTGAGAAATGCAAATGCTGCGTCCTTACCGCCCTTAATGTCCAAAGACAGCACGGTTCCGCCCTTGCCCCCCAGCTGCGTTTGCACCAGAGCATTCTGTGCATGGGTTTTCAGACCCGGATACAGCGTCCGTTCCAGCGCCGAGTGGCCTTCCAGCGCCTCAGCCACAGCCTGCGCCGTTGCGGCCTGCACGTTGACCCGCAAAGCCATCGTCTCGAGACCCTTCAGCATGATCCACGCGCTGAACGGGCTGAGCGCACCGCCAGTATGTTTCATGTAGGGTTCGACGGTGCCACGGATGAACTCCTTGGTGCCAAGGATCACACCGCCTAACGCCCGACCTTGCCCGTCGATATGTTTGGTCGCCGAATAGATCACCACATCCGCGCCCTGCTCGACCGCACGCGAGAACACCGGGGTCGAGAACACGTTGTCCACCAGAACCAATGCACCAACCGCATGGGCCAGTTCCGCAACGGCAGTAATGTCGATCACCTCAAGCGTCGGGTTCGACATGGATTCGAAGAACACGGCTTTTGTGTCGGGGCGGATCGCCGCCTTCCACTGGTCAAGATCGGTGCCATCGACAAACGTCACCTCGACACCGTAGCGGGTCAGGATGTTTTCCAGAATGAACAGACACGACCCGAACAGCGCCTTGGCCGAGACCACATGGTCCCCCGCCTTCAGCATCGAGGTCAACGCACCATTGACAGCGGCCATGCCGGAGGCGGTGGCAAAGGCATCCTCGGCCCCTTCCAGCGCGGCGATGCGCTGTTCGAACATCGACACAGTCGGGTTGCCGTAGCGGGCATAGATGAACTCATCCGGGCCACATTCCAGGAACCGGGCCTCGGCCTGCTCGGCAGTGTCGTATACGAAGCCCTGGGTCAGGAAGATCGCTTCGCTCACCTCATTGTACTGACTGCGACGGATGCCGCCATGGACGGCTTGGGTGCGTTTGGTCCAGTTCTCGCTCATGTCATTCCTTTCGGCCTCGATCCCCGAGGCGCATCAAAAAAACCCCAGACGCGGTCAAGCGAAAGGGGCCTTTCATCCTGACCTTTTAGCGGTGTTGTTTAGCGTGGCCCGCAATCCGGTAACAAATCGCCACGTGGTGTTGTTGCCCTTACGCCGCAGTTGCGAATTCGTCAAGCCCGACGCCTGCGACGTCACGGTTCTGTAATCGTTCATTCACGGAAACGTCATAGCGCCATGACAAAGCGACACCACAACATCTTGTATGGGGCAGAGCTATGCCAGTAATCAGGATCAATGCTGTCAACGGACGTGCTGAGTTGCATGGAAGTTCCCGACCCCTGATTGAGGCTGTGCAAGAGGCCCAGCAATCCGACGGACCAGTCATTATCATGACCCACGGATACAAGTATCGGCCCGACGATGCCGGTGCCTGCCCACACCGGCATATTCTGTCGCTGCACCCCAAGACGATGCCTTGGTACAGCCCCAGCTGGCCACAACATCTGGGCTTTGGTAGCGGGTTTGAGGACGAAGGTCTTGCCATTGCCGTTGGTTGGGACGCGCGGGGCCCGCTTTGGTCGGCGCAACGTCGGGCAGTTGAAGCGGGCAAGGTACTGGCTGACGTCATTCGTGATGTGCATCATTTGAACCCAAAGCGTCCGATCCATTTCATCGGCCATTCCATGGGTATTGAGGTGGCGCTGGAGGCTCTGCATCACATTCCACCCGGCGCGCTCAGCCGGATCATTTCTCTCACCGGGGCTGCCTATCAATCCCGCACCGTCGCGGCCCTGACCACACCTGCCGGTCGCGCGGCTGAGTTCATCAACATCATCAGCCGCGAAAATGATCTATTCGACTTTCTTTATGAAACCTTCATCCAGCCACCCCGTCGTGGCGATGTCAGCATTGGCGCGGGCCTGACGGCACCAAACTCGGTCACATTGCAGATCGATTGCCCGGACACGGTGGATCACCTGTCGGCGCTGATCTCCCCGCTCGCCGCGCCCGAGCGGCGTATCTGCCACTGGTCCAGCTACACACGCCCCGGCGTGCTGCGCGTCTACAACGCCTTGCTGCGCGATCCCGAGCGCCTCTGCCTGCAAAGGCTCAAACGCGGTATCCCCGAAAAACCGCACAGGCGCTGGTCACGGTTTTTTGCCCTACCCCGCCCACAGGGCCTCTTGCCGTTTGCTCAGAAAGCTTCATGATCCCCTCAGCTTGAGGAGTCATCATGATCGACCTGTATTTCTGGCCCACCCCGAACGGTTGGAAAGCCTCCATCGCATTGGAAGAGATGGAGCTGCCCTACACCACCCATCTGATCAATATCGGCAAGGGTGACCAGTTCGATCCGGAGTTTCTGAAGATTTCACCCAATAACCGCATGCCCGCTATCGTCGATCCGGACGGGCCTGATGGCGCTCCGATTTCCGTGTTCGAAAGCGGCGCGATCTTGATGTATCTGGCGCGCAAGACCGGCCGGTTTTACGGCGCGACCGAACGGGACAGGGTTGCGGTAGAAGAGTGGCTGATGTGGCAGATGGGCGGCGTTGGCCCGATGGCGGGTCAGGCGCATCACTTCCTGAAATATGCCCCTAACCTGGAGCCTCCTCAGGACCTGCCCTATGCCAAAGACCGCTACCGAGCCGAAGTCGCCCGGCTTTACGGCGTGCTGGATCGGCGTCTGGCCGAGAACGAGTATGTCGCGGGTGATTTTTACTCGATCGCCGATATGTCTATCTGGGGCTGGGCGAGCCTTTGGGAGGGTCAGCAGCAGGTTCTGGACGACAAGCCTCACTTCGCCCGCTGGCTAGAGGCTGTGAGCGCCCGCCCGGGCGTGCAAGCCGGACGCGCCTTGTATGCAGAGCTGCGCGGGGACCATCGGGACAAGCGTTCACAGGACTTTTTGTTCAAACGGTAGGCCCGACTGATCCTATGTCGGCTCAGTCCCCATTTAAGCGAATGCTTCGAAATGGGAAAATGCAAGCTTGTGCAATATTTGCCTTATCGTTGTCGCAAAGCCAGACTAGCTAGCCGTGCGAGGCAGTAGACCCTCAAGCTTTTGAATTCGGAGACCGTTCAATGCGTGTTACGACCAATGGGGCCATCGCTATTGGGGTAGCAACTATGATGGCAACCTTGGTCGCCGCAGTCTCGCATCAAAAGTTCTCTTGGTGGGTTTTCCCTTTCTGTTTGTTGTTTCTCACGATTTTCGTCGGAGTTCTGTGGGTGTGTTTCCTGAATTACCGCGAAGACAGATTTCGTCGCGCGTCCACAGGCGATTTCCCAGATGAGCCTTGGATGAGAGACAAAAGGTGGCGAACAGACCAAATGACTTCGCGAAGCAAACCGGAGTTCTGGGGAAATCTGACGTTCACTGTAATATTGGTGGTGTTTGCTCTCGTCGGTATTGCCACCTTGCATTCGGGACTACCCGGAGGAAACTATTGGGTTGTACTCAATGTTTTTCCGATGGCGGGTGCGATTTACTTTGCGCGTAGCACCTATTTTGCTTGGAGAGCCTGGGCTCTAGAGCAGTATGTCAACTTGACTTCCGAGACCCGTCCCGCATGGGTTGGCGCAGAGTTTTCGGCCGTGATGAAGGTGGTTGGAGTTCAGCAGGTTGAACAGATCGAAGCGTGGTTGGAACACCTGAAAGTCGTGCGCCGAGAAGAAAGTGACGGAGTCACTTTTGAGAAAGTTGTGGATCATAAACTAACAGGTCAGACGGAAGAGATGGGTGGCAGCCAGATAAGAATCTCAGTCGACATCCCCGAAAACAGCCCTTCCACTTCTTGGAGCGATGATGATCAAGAACGTTGGTGGGATTTTGTTATCGTAATTGGTCTGTCGGGAAAGAAGATTACTTTGAGGTACGAAGTACCCGTTGCCAACCCAGCTTTGCACCGCCTTTACTGAACTTACCATTGCCCGGCGGTTGCAAATCAAAGCGCACGCTTTTTGGCGGCTGGCTAGGAACGGTGAGTTTGTCTAATAGCTGACCTACCCCTCTCCCCGCACCAGCACATCCAGCATTCCCGAGATATCCTCGATCTCTTCCGCAATCACATGGATCACGGCGTCGGCCTGCTGCATTCGGCCCGTGACCTTCAGCAACCGCCCCGAAATCACCGCGCGACGGAATTGCTCGTAGATCTTGCGCCAGACCACGATGTTCACGATCCCCGTCTCATCCTCAAGCGTCAGAAAAATCACCCCTTTGGCGGTTCCGGGCCGCTGTCGCAGGATCACCAGACCCGCCACCGCCACCCGCGCGCCTTCGGGTGGCTGATCCAGCCGGTTGGCGGGCAAACAGGAAGGCGGGCGGGGCCAGGTTCGGTTTGAAACATCAGGACAGGTCGCGGCAACAAGCATGAGAACAAAAATAGAACAATTGCGCAGAAAGTCCAGACGCGGCGCACAGAGTCGCAAATGAGGCTAGAAAGACCTAAATGCCTTGATTAAGGAAGAATTCGAACATCGCAAAAGGAAGACGCAAGCCATGGCAAAGATCACCTATGTCGAGCATAGCGGTACCGAACATACAGTCGACGTCGCCAATGGGCTGACCGTTATGGAAGGTGCCCGAGACAACAACATTCCCGGCATTGAGGCCGATTGCGGCGGCGCCTGCGCCTGCTCGACCTGCCACGTCTATATCCACCCCGACTGGGTTGAGAAAATCCCCGCCAAGGATGACATGGAAGAGGACATGCTGGACTTTGCCTATGAGCCCGATCCCGCCCGCTCGCGTCTGACCTGCCAGATCAAGGTCACGGACGCACTGGACGGTCTGGTCGTGCAAATGCCAGAAAAACAGATCTGATGCCCTCCAAAGCGCCGCGTCCCCCCGTCTGCCCTTGGCACCGTCGGGCACGCGGCGCGACACCGATGTTGTGCCTGTGGCTGGCCGGCGTGAGCTCTGCCGCGGCATCAGAGGAAATAACCGAAGCCCAATTTACCGAACCCACAACACGCTACGCCCATGGCGTCTTGGGGGACGACGTGGAATACGGCGCATTGGAACTCCGGGTCGAAACTCGCGGTTCAGACAATGTGCAAACGCTGCGAACGATACGCCTGTCCAAAGATCGGGTTTTCGAAGACCTTTTTCCTCGACTGATAGACATGGACTCGGACGGAACGCCCGAAGTTGTCGTAGTCGAATCCCACGCGCAACTTGGCGCACAACTAGCAATCTACGACGCAAGCGGCACAAAGATCGCTGCCACCCCGCATATCGGAACCCGCTTCCGCTGGCTTGCCCCGATCGGAGCCGCCGATCTGGATGGTGATGGCTATATCGAAATCGCCTATATAGATCGCCCCCACCTTGCCAAAACCCTGCGCATCTGGCGCTACAAAGATGGCGCGTTGGCCGAGACCGCCTCTCTGCCGGGTCTGACCAACCATCGCATCGGCGAAGACTATATCTCTGGTGGCCTGCGCGACTGCGGCGAAACGCCAGAACTGATCACAGCCAGCGCCGACTGGTCGCGCATCATCAGCGTCACCTACAACAATGGATGGACCACGTCAGACCTCGGCCCTTTCACAGGCCGACGAAGTCTGAACCAAGCCTTAGAGTGCTGATCCGCTGTTCATCTGGCTAAAAATATCCTGGGGGAAGAGGCCGTAGGCCGAGGGGGCAAAGCCCCCTGAACCACAACTAAGTTAAAGAGCCCGCCACCCAATATCGTGGCGATAAAAGCCCTCGGGCCAATCCACCCCGTCAACCATGGCATAGGCCCGATCCCGTGCTTCTTGCAACGTAGCACCTCGGGCGGTGACATTTAGAACACGGCCGCCAACAGCTTGAATTTGTCCCTCAACCGCGTTTGTCCCGGCGTGGAACACCATGTTGCTGCTGTCTTCAGGAAGTTTGTCCAAACCTTTGATAACCGAGCCTTTCTCATAGGCACCCGGATACCCGTTGGCTGCCATGACAATGGTCATCGCATGATCATCGGCCCAGTTCACCCGCGTCTCTTCCAAGCGCCCTTCGGCTGCGGCATGCATCAGGTCCATCGCCTGCGCCCCAAGACGCATCATTAGAGCCTGACATTCGGGATCGCCAAACCGGACGTTGTATTCCACCAAACGCGGCTGCCCATCCTTGATCATCAGACCGGCGTAGAGAACCCCCTGGAACGGCGCACCCCGGCGCTTCATCTCGGCCATGGTTGGTCGGACGATTTCATCCATCGCGCGCGCCTCAATCTCGGCGCTCAGAACGGGAGCCGGGGAATAGGCCCCCATCCCACCGGTGTTCAGACCTGTATCCCCCTCGCCCACGCGCTTGTGGTCCTGCGCGGTGCCGATGGACAGGATGTTCTCTCCATCACTCAGCACAAACAACGAGGCCTCTTCGCCATCCATGAATTCTTCGATGACAACCTCGGCACCTGCCCCACCGAAGGCTCCGCCAAACATATCGTCAATTGCGTCCAGAGCGGTCTGCTCGTCCATCGCCACAATCACGCCCTTGCCTGCCGCCAGGCCATCAGCCTTGACCACGATCGGAGCGCCCTGCTCTTTGATGTAGGCCTTGGCGGGCGCGGCTTCGGTGAACCTTGCATAGGCGGCGGTAGGCGCGCCGGAGGCATCGCACACCTCTTTGGTGAAGCTCTTCGAGGCTTCCAACCGGGCCGCTTCGGAAGAGGGGCCAAAAACCAGTACACCGGCTTCACGCAAGCGGTCGGCCACGCCAGCGGCCAAAGGCGCCTCGGGGCCGACGATCACGAAGTCAATCGCGTTGGCCTCGGCGAAATTAACAACCGCACCGCCATTCTCGATATCCAGCGACGCGCATTCGGCGATCTGGGCGATCCCGGCATTGCCCGGTGCAACAATCAGACGGTCGCATTTGGGGTTCTGCATCACCGCCCAAGCGAGGCTGTGCTCACGCCCACCGCTGCCGAGAATAAGAATGTTCATAAGGTCGTCTCCGATCTGCTTGGCCTCGCCTGCGCGGCGTTCTAAGCTGGCACGGCATTTGACACAAGGCGCTGAAATGTCCGACCTGCTTGACGACCCAATTCCCGGCCAAAACACCCCTGAATACTCGGTTTCCGAGATTTCTGGCGAAGTGAAGCGCACACTAGAAGGCTCGTTCGGTCGAATCCGTGTACGCGGCGAGGTCGGTCGCGTGTTCAAGGCGCGCTCGGGCCATTTGTATTACGACATCAAGGACGACCGGAACGTTCTGGCCTGCACCACGTGGAAGGGGCAGATTTCCGGACTGTCCGTTGTTCCCGAAGAAGGGTTGGAGGTCGTCGTCACCGGTCGCCTCACAGCATTTGGCGCGCAATCCAAATACAACATGAATGTTGATGAGGTCGCAGTGGCCGGCCAAGGCGCGCTGATGGCGCTGCTGGAAAAGCGTAAGAAGCAGCTGGAGGCCGAAGGGCTGTTCGCGCCCGAGCGTAAGAAACCGCTGCCCTACCTGCCCCAGATCATCGGCGTTGTGACCTCTCCGTCCGGGGCGGTGATCCGCGATATCCTGCATCGCCTGCGCGATCGATTCCCCCGCAAGGTTCTGATCTGGCCCGTCGCCGTACAGGGTGCAAACTGCGCGCCCGAGGTGACCCGCGCCATCGAAGGCTTCAACGCGCTGACGCCCGGTGGTGCTTTGCCGCGCCCCGAACTGATCATCGTTGCACGCGGAGGCGGCTCAATCGAAGACCTGTGGGGGTTCAACGAAGAAAACGTGGCCCGCGCGGCTGCCGCATCAGAGATCCCGCTGATCTCAGCCGTGGGGCACGAGACGGACACGACGCTGATCGACTTTGTCTCCGATCGCCGCGCGCCGACGCCAACGGCCGCTGCGGAATTGGCCGTCCCCGTGCGGATGGAGTTAGTGGCCTGGACCAACGAACAAGGCGCGCGCCTGTCGCGGGCCGCCAGCGATGCGGTTCAGCGCCGCGCGCAGCGACTACGTGACGTGTCGCGTGCGCTTCCACGTCCGGATAGTTTGTTGAACTCTCCACGACAACGCCTTGATCTGATTGCAGAACGCCTGACACCCGCATTGAATCGCGGGGTGCAAAACCGCCGCCTGCAACTGGTCGAGATGTCGGCTCATCTGCGCCCATCGACTTTGCGAGGCGTCGTCTCCTCCCGTCAGGAACACCTGCGCAACCTGTCATCGCGCCTCTCCCTCCGCTCGATCCAGCGTGAGATAGAGCAACAACGCCAGACTATTTCCCGACTGGCCGAGCGGCTAGACGCGGCCCAATCCGTCCGACTGGAGCGGCTGCGCCAGCAACTGAGCGCAACTGACCGCCTGCGTGAAACGCTCAGCTACAAGGCAACGCTGGCGCGGGGCTATGCGGTTGTGCGCGCCGAGGGCGACGTCGTGACCACCAAGGCGCAGGCCGGCAAACACGCGGCGCTTGAGATCGAATTCTCAGACGGCCGCTTGACGACCGGTCCATCTGGCCGCCCTGCCGCGAAAAAAACCAAACCCGACGCGCCAGATCAGGGATCGCTGTTCTAGAGTTCAAACCCCAACCTCAGGCCCCAGGCACACCATCTCCTCCCCGAGGTCTTCCGCCTCATAGAGTTCGGTCGCTTGCGGGTCGCCTTCGAACTGCGCGATCAGCCCTCCGCCCGACCGGGTGAACACCCAGCATTGCGGGTCTAGCCGGTCCTCGTAGACGAAACAGATCTGATCCTCACGCTGATACCAGACGCCTTCTTTGCACTGGCCATCCAAAAACGACCAGATCACGCGGCGGTTCGGCAAGTATCGCTCAACCCCGTAAACCTGCCCTTCGAAGCCATAAAACAAGGTTTTTCCCTGCGTATACTCGTCGAACTCGGCGCCGGACAACGCCGTTTGCGCGCCCGCCGTCTGCGCCGACAGCGCCAATAGAATCACAAGATGCCTCAACATGAGGCCATAGTGTCAGATGCGGGCGGGCATGGCCAATCACCACGCCGGTATTCGCCTGCCCTCACGTCATTATTGTGCCGCGCGCCACCGCAAAGAACAGTGGGCCCGAACAAGACTGAGGGGACCGACGTGACACACCTGCTATTCTGGCTCGCCGCCGCTTGTGCCTTGGCCTATTTTCCGCTGTCCCCGCGCCCGGCAAGCGCGCTCCGTACCGTTCTGAAAACCGCGTCGGTTGCTGTGCTGGCGCTCGTCGCCCTCCTCAGCGGAGGCGCGCCCTTGCTGGTTGTCGCCTTGGGCCTCTGCGCAGTTGGGGATGCTCTGCTGTCTCGCGAATCAGACACCACCTTCATGGCAGGGATCGGCGCGTTTGCCGCTGGCCATATCGCTTACATCGCATTGTTCCTGACACATCCCAACAGCAACTTTGACCTCATTCTGGAACGGCCAGGATATTTCTGGTCACTCCTCTTTCTGGGGATCGTTGCCGCCACTTTGCTCACCCCGCGAGCCGGAGAGCTGAAACTCCCGGTTCTGCTCTACATCCCGATCATCCTTGGCATGGGCGTCGCTGTTCTATCTTTGCCCGAGACCGGTATGCTGCGTTGGGCCTTGCCTGCAGCACTGGCCTTCATCGCCTCGGACCTCGTGCTGGCAACCGAGAAGTTTCTGCTGCCCCAAGGCCACCCGGTGCTGAAGCTGACCCCCTATCTGGTCTGGCCGCTCTATTGGGCCGCGCAGGCCGGATTGCTGATCGCTTTCACCTGACCCTTTGCAACTCCGGCAAATCCACATTAGGTGGAGAGGAACACCTGCGGAGACCGAAAATGGCGTTTTTTTCAAAGCTGAAGGACAAGCTGTTCAAATCCTCATCTCGTCTTGAGGAAGGGCTGGACGCCATTGTCGAAGACGGAGGTGAAGAAACCACCACACCAGAACCGGTAGCGCAGACGCCCGAACCCGCCCCGCAGCCGCAAGAAGCTGCACCGCAACCCGAGACTGCGCAAGAAGATCAGCCCGCATCCAGTGGATTACTGGGTCGCCTGTTCAGCCGCACGGAAGCCAAGGCCGAAATCCGCCGGACGCTGGATGACGATATGCTGGAACAGCTCGAAGAGCTGCTGATCGCCTCGGACATGGGCGTCGACACGGCCCTACGCGTTACCTCTAACATGGCCGAGGGGCGTTTTGGCCGCAAACTCTCCTCCCGCGAGATCAAGCAACTGCTGGCGCAGGAAGTGGCCCGCGTGATGGAGCCAGTCGCCCGCCCCCTGCCAATCTACCCGAAACGCCCGCAAGTGGTGCTGGTGGTTGGCGTCAACGGCTCGGGCAAGACCACAACCATCGGCAAACTGGCCAGCCAGTTCAAATCCGCTGGCAAGAAGGTCGTGATCGCCGCCGGAGATACCTTTCGCGCCGCCGCCGTAGAACAACTGCAGGTCTGGGGTGACCGCGCAGGCGTCCCGGTTCTGACCGCGCCCGAAGGCTCGGACCCTGCCAGCCTTGCCTTTGACGCCCTGACCAAAGCGCAGCAGGACGGCGCCGACCTTCTGATGATCGACACTGCAGGTCGCCTACAAAATCGTGCCGATCTGATGGAGGAACTGGCCAAGATCGTCCGCGTGATCCGCAAGGTCGATGAAACCGCGCCGCACAACACGCTGCTTGTGCTGGATGCGACCACGGGCCAGAACGCCCTCAGCCAAGTGGAAACCTTCCGCAAACTCGCCGACGTGTCGGGCCTTGTGATGACCAAACTGGACGGCACAGCCAAAGGCGGCGTGCTGGTCGCGCTTGCCGACAAGTTCGGCCTGCCCATCCACGCCATCGGCGTCGGAGAGCAAATAGACGACCTCGCCCCGTTCGACCCCGAAGAATTCGCAGCGGCCCTGACCGGCCTCGACCAAAACTGATCCGCCTCTTCATCTGGCTGAAAATATCCTCGGGGGTCTGGGGGCAGACGGCCCCCAGCCTCGTCACACTGGACAAGTTCTGACAATTGAGCTACTGGCTGATCTCACTCGAAGGCACCGAAGCGGGCCACACCCTCGCCCTGGGCCTCGCCTTGATGGCCGCCTTCCTGCACGCTGTCTTTGGAGCACTGCAAAAGGGCCGCCACGATCCGTGGCTGTCTCGCGGGGCCATCGACGCCTGCTATTGTCTGATGGCCATCCCCTTTGCCCTATTCGTCGTGCCATGGCCCGAACCCTATATGTGGCCGATCTTCGGCATCGTCTGGCTGATCCACATCACCTACAAGATCCTTCAGGCCTTGGCCTATACCAAAGGCTCCTACACGGTGGTCTACCCGGTCGTTCGCGGCACCGGCCCGCTTTTCACTGTGATCGGAGCCTACCTTCTGTTCGGAGAAACCTTCACAGGCACGCAATGGTCCGGTGTGGCCGTCCTTCTGGCCGGCATCTTCGGGCTGGCCGCGTATAATTTCCGGTTTCTTGAAACCAATCGTGAGACTCTAGGCATCGCTCTCACCCTGGCGATTGCCACCGGTCTCTTCGTAGCGCTCTACACGACCTATGACGCCTATGGCATCCGCGCCACCGCTGATCCGTTCACCTTTCTGGCCTGGTTCTTCATGATCGACGGCTTCGCGATGCCGATCTACGCGTTCCTCAGATGGCGTGCCATGATCAACCGCCCTTCCCCAGGTCCGCTGATGCTGCGCGGGCTCGCAGGCGGCTTGATCGCGCCGCTGTCATTCGGAGCCATCATGCTGGCCACCCGATTGGACAAAGTCGGAGAAGCGGCTGTACTGCGCGAAACATCAACTGTATTTGCAGCCTTGATCGGCTGGCTGGTTTTGAAAGAAACCGTTGGCCCAAGACGCATCGCCCTGATGGCACTGATTGCATTGGGCGCTGTAATCGTTGAAATGGGCGGATGAACAGCAGGACACCACGATGACAGGCAAAAAAGAGATCAACCCGTTTCTGAAACAGGTGCTGGAGCTGGGGCCCCCGCTGGCCTTCTTCTTCATCTACCTGCGACTGCGTGATGACAGCTTTCTGATCGGCGGTATCGAGTATTCAGGCTTCATCATCGCTACTATCCTCTTTGTCCCGCTGATGCTGGCGGCAATGGGCATCTTGTGGTTCCTGACAGGCAAGCTCAGCCGGATGCAGATATTTACCGCCTTTATGGTGATCTTCTTTGGTGGCCTGACCGCCTGGTTCAATGATGAGCGGTTCTTCAAGATGAAAACCACGCTGGTCTACGGGTTCTTCTCGGTCATTCTTGGGATCGGGTTGCTGCAGGGAAAGTCCTACCTCGCCTACGTTTTGGACGAGATGCTGCCGATGAAGCACGAAGGCTGGATGATCCTGACACGTCGCCTCTGTGCCTGCTTTGCCGTTCTGGCCATCGCCAATGAGATCGTCTGGCGCACGATGTCCACCGATCTGTGGGTCAAGATCGAAACCTTCGCCTTTCCCATCGCGTTGATGGCCTTCCTGATGTTCCAGTTCCACCGCCTGCAAAGCTATCTGGAAGACCCCGATCGCCAGTAAGTGACCAATAGCCTCAATGATATCACTTTGATACTCCATCGAGGAAACCGCTTGGCTTGTTGACCTTGCTGTGAATAATTGAGTAACCACTCACCATCCTACTCCGGAGATTAGTACCCGAATGGCGGTATTCCCAAATAGCGGCTTCCTGTCCGATGCATCCGAAGGCCTGCGCGAGATGCTCTCGGCGCTGGCGACGGAAATCTCTTTGGATAAAAACGAAACCCTGTTCGATCAGGACGATGAAGGCGATGCGCTTTATGCCATCGTCGAAGGGACGCTCGAAGTGTCCTTCCTGGCGATGAGCGGCCGGAAGCTGGCGCTGACGCTCATGCGTCCGGGCGAGGTCTTCGGTGAGATCGCTCTGTTCGACAGCGGCCCTCGCACGGCCACTGTTGCGGCTGCTGAACCTTCTCGGGTTCTGCGCGTGCGTCGCAGGGACGTGATGGAGCAAATCCGCCAACACCCCGATCTTGCGGTTGATATGGTCCGTCTGGCCGGATTGCGGATGCGGTCGATGAGTTCACAGTTGAACGAGCAGGTCTTTCTGCCGATGCCGATTCGACTGGCGCGCAAACTGCTGCACTTGTCGTCTCTGCAGGACGACCCAACGGAACGCATTACCCTGTCGCAAAGTGAATTGGCCGAATTCGTTGGGGCCACGCGTGAGGCCGTCTCGAAAACCATTTCGATCTGGAAACGCGACAATGTGGTTGAGGCATCGCGGGGCGGATTGCTGATCCACGACATCGAAGCTTTGCGCGCTTTGGCTGAATCGGACCTGATCTGACCTTTTGTGATCTTGTTCACAGACGACTCAGAAGTCAGTGCCCTAGGGTAAACCCGTTACCGTAGGAGGTCAGTAATCATCCCCGATATCTGTCCACTGATCTCTCCCTGTACCTAAGCCATATGCCCAAAAGGCATATGGCTTATTTTCTTTCTGCCGGACCAAAAAGACATGAAAAAGGCCGGGGAAATTCCCGGCCCTTTTCGGTAGCTATGCGATGAGCTTAGTTTTCAAGGCTCAGCGCGACAAAGCGCGGGTCGCCGCCACGGCGTACCAACAGAAGCAGGGATTTGCGCCCGGCTTCGGTAGCTTCTTCAATACGCGCCTCAAGGTCGCTGATGGATTCGACCTTCTGCTGCCCGGCTTCGGTGATCAGGTCACCCGCGCGTAGACCCTTGGCAAAGGCTTCCGAGGCTTCATCAACCTCGGTCACGACCAGACCGTCCGCCTCGGCATCCAGCCCCAGATCTTCACGCAGCGTATCTGTCAGCGGAGAAATAGTCAGGCCGAGAATGTCGGCGTTTTCGTCGGTTGGCGCGTCCGGAGTGTCTTCTTCACTCGTTTCGGCACGCTCCGCATCCTCACGGCGCCCGAGTGTGACCAGAATAGTCTGAGTGCCACCATCGCGATGTACGACCACGCGAACCGATTTGCCCACGGTCGTCTCGCCGACCTGACGCACCAGACCGCGGGTATCTTCAACCTCGACCCCGTCAAAGCTTAGGATCACATCCCCTGCTTTCAGACCGGCCTCTTTCGCAGGACCCTCCGGTACATCGCTGATCAATGCGCCACCGGGTTTATCCAGACCCATCGCCTCAGCCATATCTTCAGTCACGTCCTGAATCCGTACACCCAGCCAACCACGACGGGTTTCGCCGAACTCACGCAGCTGGTCGACGACCTTGGTCACGACATTGGAGGCCATCGAAAACCCGATACCGATCGAGCCGCCGTTGGGCGACAGAATCGCAGTGTTCACGCCAATGACCTGACCATCCATGTTGAACAGGGGACCACCCGAGTTGCCTCGGTTGATCGCTGCATCGGTCTGGATGTAGTCGTCATAGGACCCGCTCAGTGCGCGGTTACGGGCCGAGACAATCCCTGCCGAAACCGAGAACCCCTGCCCAAGCGGGTTGCCCATGGCAATTACCCAGTCACCAACACGCGCCGTGTCGCTGTCGCCGAACTGAACATATTGCAGCGGCCCCGAAGCCTCGACTTTCAAGAGAGCGATATCTGTTTTCTCATCCGTGCCGATCACCTTCGCAGGCAATTCCTTCACGGGCTGACCATCGCCGGGGAAGAACTCGATCAGGATCTCGTCAGCCTCGGCGATGACGTGGTTGTTGGTGACGATAAAACCGTCTTCCGAGATCACGAACCCCGATCCCAGCGCGTTGCTGCGGCGCGGGCGATCGCCATTGTCGCCGTTGCGATCCTGAAACTCGCGGAAGAAGTCTTCGAATGGAGAACCCTCGGGCACGATCCCCTGCGGCCCGGTCTGGCCTTCGATCAGGGTCGACGTGGTGATATTGACCACCGCCGGGCTGATCTGTTCCGCCAGCGGCGCAAGGCTTTCCCCACGCGCATACGCCGCAACTGTTTGCGCTGCGATCAAAACCATCGCTCCGAAGGCCAGCCACATCAGTCGCATGAAACCAACACTGTCGTCCCGCCGGACGGAAATACTGCGCGCTTGTGCCTGCACTTGGGAACTCCTTGTCGTCAATTTCTTACAGACCGCCCTAAGGCAGACTATCTTTCCACCCAATGTAGTCGGTTTGATCACGCTCGCAACTGAGGATCGCGGGGAAATCACCGGCAAGTGAGGTCAAAGGGTCAAAACCCCAGCTGATAGGCGCCCCAAAGCAGCACAAGACCGCTGACAACACAGAGCAGCCCTGCCAAACGCCGCGCCTGTTCTGGCAGCGTGCGCAGCGCCTCTAACATACGTTCAATAAGCGAAGGGGCCAGCGCATAGGCCAGCCCCTCGACAATCAGCACCAGCCCGAAGGCCAGAAGGATCATACCCATTACTGGGTCGCCTGCCCGGTGGGCGATTTCAGGTAGTTGAAGAACTCCGAATCCGGGCTGAGGACCATTGAGCTGTTCCCGCCCTGCAACGCACGCTCATAGGCGGACAGCGAGCGGTAGAATTCAAAGAACTCTGGGTCTTGTCCAAACGCTTCAGCAAAGATCGCGTTGCGTTCGGCGTCTGCCTCACCGCGGATGATCTCGGCCTCGCGGTTGGCGTCTGACACCAATTCAACCACGGTCCGGTCCGCCTGCGCGCGCACACGCTGCGCAGCTTCGTTACCACGGGCGCGTTCGTCGGTTGCTTCACGTTCCCGTTCGGCCTTCATCCGGTCAAACGTGGCCTCCAAGTTCGCCTGCGGCAGGTCGGTTGCTTTCAGGCGCACGTCGATGACGTTGACGCCCAGCGCGCGTGCTTCGGCAATTGCGCTGTTGCGGATCCGCAGCATCAAAGCCGCACGGTCAGAGCTGAGGATATCGCGCGAGGAGACCGAACCCAGAACTTCCCGGGTTTCCGCACGAAGGATACGGTCCAGACGGTCCTCGGCCACCGGAATACCGCCAACACCCACGGCCTGACGGAACTGCTCCAGATCCGAAATCCGGTAGCGCGCGAAGGCATCAACCACCAGACGGCGGTCATCAAGGGGCGTCACCTCAAGCGGTTGCACGTCGATCGACAGGATGCGGTCATCATAGCGCACAACCTCTTGAATCAGAGGGATTTTAAACGCCAATCCGGGCTCTTCCTTGACCGCGACAACGCGACCAAACTGCAGAACCAGAGCACGTTCACGCTCATCCACGATGAAGATCGAGGACAGAACACCGACAATCGCGAGGAAGACGACGGGTAGGATAAATGTCGTTTTACGCATCAGTTGCTCTCCGCTGCAGGGGTACGACGCAGTTCGTTCAACGGCAGGTACGGCACAACGCCCTGCCCCGAGCCGCCGGTGTTTTCGTCCAGGATGATCTTGTCCACGTCACCCAGAACCTGCTCCATGCGCTCCAGATACAGACGCTTGCGGGTCACATCCGGCGCTTTGGAATATTCCTCCAGAACCGCGCTGAAACGGCTGGCCTCACCCTGGGCGCTGTTGATCTGTTGGGCGCGGTAGGCTTCGGCCTCTTCCAGAACCTGAGCGGCTTCACCACGCGCTTCCGCGAGAACACGGTTGGCATAGGCATCCGCGACGTTCTGAAGACGATCCCGTTCCTGCGCAGCAGCCTGAACGTCACGGAACGCGGCAATCACGTCCTGCGGCGGGTCAGCCTTGTCGAAGTTCACGCGGACGATGTTCACGCCCGAATCGTAGCTGTCCATTGTCTGCTGAATCAGCTCTTGCAGACGTTCTGCGATAATGCCGCGGTCTCTGTTCAGGATCGGAGCAAGTTCGCTTTGCGCGATAATCTCACGCATCGCCGATTCCGACACCGCCTGAATCGTTTGGCGGGGGTCACGCAGGTTAAAGAGGAACTTAGCGGGGTCGTTGATGTTCCAAACGACTTGATAGTCGATATCGACAACGTTTTCGTCACCGGTCAGCATCAGACCATCGTCGCTGCCACGAGCGCCGCCCATGTCTTCGTTCTGTTCCCGTGTAACGGGGATGACTTCGGCAGTTACGAACGGCCAAGGTGCAAAGTTCAGACCGGGATTTCCAACAGCCGAGAATTCGCCAAGGAACAGTTCGACTGACTGTTCTTCTGGCTTCACGGTGTAGAAACTGGCCGCCGCCCAGAGGCCGATCGCGACCAATGCGCCAATCGCCACGGTACCTTTGGTAAAGATCGGACCACCGCCGCCACCGCCTGAACCGTTGCTGCCACGGCCACCGCCGCCACGACCGCCCATGAGGACGCGCAGCTGCTCTTGCCCTTTTTTCATCAGCTCATCGATCTCGGGGATCTGCGGGCTCTCCCCTTCGGGAGGCTTGCGCCCGTCACCGTTGTTACCCCGATTTCCTCCACCACCAGAGGAGCCTCCGCCCCCCCAGGGGCCACCGCTGTTGCCCGCCATATGTGTCTATTCCCTTGTGTTTGACCGTGTGATCACGGTGTTCCTTGTAACTTGGTTGCGCGCAGTTGCAAATCAAGCCGTGCGTACAGGTTGCCGCATTGTCACCAGTTCTTCGGCCATGACCGGGTGAACTGCAACCGTGCGGTCGAAATCTTCCTTGGTCGCGCCCATTTTGACGGCAATGCCCGCCAGCTGGATCATCTCACCCGCGCCAGGCGCCACGATGTGGCAACCCAACACCTTGCGCGTCGCCTGAGAGACGATCAGCTTCATCAGAACCCTCTGAGTACCACCGGCAAAGGATTTCTGCATCGGCTTGAACGAGGTCGCATAGACCTCAATTGGTTCCTGAGCGGCCGCCTCTTCCTCGCTGAGGCCCACGGTGCCGAATTCGGGCTGGGTAAAAATCGCGGTCGGGATCAACTCATGATCCACTGGCGTCGGGTTGCCTTTGAACACGGTCTCGACAAAAGCCATGCCTTCGCGGATCGCAACCGGGGTCAGGTTCACTCGGTCGGTCACATCACCAATCGCGTAGATCGAGGGCACGCCGGTCTGGCTGTACTCATCCACAACGATCTCACCCTTGCGGCCACGCGCGACGCCCACGTCCTCAAGCCCCAGGTTATCCGCATTCGGAGTGCGCCCGGTGGCATACATGACCACGTCAAAATGATCCTCGGTCCCGTCGGTGGCTTTGACGCGGATCTTGTCGCCCTCTTTCGTCATCTCAAGCACATTGGTGCCCAGACGCACGTCGATGCCGTTCTGGCGCATCTCTTCGCAGATCAGGCCACGCGCTTCTTCGTCAAAGCCACGCAGGATCTGCGCACCGCGGTAGAACTGAGTGGTCTTGACGCCGAGTCCGTTCATGATCCCGGAAAACTCGCTGGCGATATAGCCGCCACCGACGATCAGGATGCTTTCGGGCAGTTTCTCAAGGTGGAAGATTTCATTTGAGGTGATCGCAAGATCCGAGCCGGGGAAGTCCGGCACAACCGGACGGCCACCCGTTGCAATCAGGATGTGCTTGGCAGTTTTGCGTGTGCCATCGGCCAATTCAACCGTATGCGGATCGACCACATGGGCACGCTGATCAAAGCTCTCGACACCGTTGTTTTTCAGGATGTTGCGGTAAATACTTTCCAAACGATCCAGTTCCGTCACCAGCTTTCCGTGGAAGGTTTTCCAGTTGAACGCTCCGGGCTGAATGTCCCAGCCATAAGCCTGCGCGTCACCGACCATCCCCGAATATTCGCTGGCAAAGACCATCAGTTTTTTGGGAACACAACCACGGATAACGCATGTGCCGCCGTACCGATCCTCTTCTGCCAGCGCCACTTTGGCACCGTTTTCGCCCGCCGCTACGCGCGCCGCGCGGACCCCGCCCGAGCCTCCGCCGATTACGAAGAGATCATAGTCAAAGCTCATGCTGGGTTCCTTCATTCAGCTTGCAAAATTCTTTGGATATCTGGGCGCGAAAACCGCCCTGCCAACCCCCAAAGGCGTAAATTTCCAGTATATTCCAACACGTCCTCGGGATGGCGCCTTCCACTCAGTCCGAAAAATCCGAAAACAGGTTGTCCTTGGCGCCGTCAAGGAATTGGTCCAATTCAACGGTTCCGGCATTGATGTCGCGCAGTTCGACCCGCCCATCCCCGTAGCCCACAACCACTTTGTCGCAGATGTCTATAAACAGCCCGTTCTCGACGACACCCGGTACCTGGTTCAAAACCAGCGCCATCTGCCGCGCATTGCCGATCCGCTGCAGATGCAGGTCGAGGATATGATTGCCCTCATCGGTCACAAATGGGGCCTCACCATTCATGCGAAGGGCTGAGTTGGTGCCAAGCACATCCATCGTATCCAGAACTTCTTCGATAAGCGTTCGCGTGGTCTGCCAGCCAAAGGGGATGACCTCGACCGGCAGCGGGAACGCGCCGAGCGTTTCGACCTCTTTCCCGGCATCAGCGATCACCACCATCTGGTCGCTAGCAGTTGCCACGATCTTTTCCTGCAGATGCGCGCCGCCACCGCCTTTGATCAGGTTCAGATCACCGTCGAACTCATCCGCGCCGTCAATCGTCAGGTCCAGCCATCCGGCCTGATCCAGCGACACGACCTCGATCCCGACTTCACGCGCCAATTGCGCGGTTCGGGTTGAGGTGGGTACGCCCTTGATACGCAGGCCTTCTTGCTGGACACGCTCGCCCAAACGGCGAACAAGCCAAGCAGCGGTCGAGCCGGTGCCCAGCCCCACCCGCATTCCGTCTTCGACCATGTCAGCCGCGCGGTACGCCGCAACGTATTTGGCCGTGTCGATTGGCGACAAATCCGCGGTCATTGGCAGTCTTCCCCAAATAGTCTGCAAGACTTATATGCAATGCTCCAGCCAACTTCGAGACCCAATTCACGTCGCCCGGATGCGAAAGATGTCGCTCAATTGCGCGTTTCCTATCGGAAACGTCGCAAACAAGGCTTTTCAGGTTTCGGTTGCCGTATATCTAGTCCGTATGATGACGCCCTATCGCCTGCACTATGCCCCTGATAACGCCTCGCTGGTGATCCGGCTGGTGCTGGACGAAATGAGCCAGCCCTATGAGACGGTGCTGGTTGATCGTAGTCAGAACGCGCAAGACAGCGCAGCCTACCGAGCGTTGAACCCGAACGGGCTGATCCCGGTTCTCGAAACCCCTCAGGGGCCGATATTCGAAACGGCTGCCATTCTGCTGTGGCTGTCCGACAACCATGGGCAACTTGCGCCCGCGTCAAAGAGCCCTGACAGGGCCGCCTTTCTGAAATGGCTGTTTTTCGCGTCAAACACGCTCCATGCCGATCTGCGCATCCTGTTTTATGCCGAGAAATACATAGACCCCAAACAGGCCGAGACCCTGCGGGCCGGAATACGTCCAAGGCTGCGCACCCATCTGAAAAATCTGGACGCAGTCGCTGCGCAGACACCGGGTTGGCTCAACGCTGATCGGCCTTCAGTTCTGACATACTATATCGCGTGCATGATGCGTTGGATGGCGCTTTACCCATCCAATGCGGACCGCAGCTGGTACCAACTGGCCGATACGCCCTATCTTCAGCGCATCCTAACAAAGCTAGAGATGCGCCCTGCAACGCGAACGGCTATCGCCGCCGAAGGTCTTGGGGCCACGCCGTTCACATCACCCATCTATGCCAACCCTCCTGAAGGCTCAGCTATCTGACATGTTCCTCTCTGTCTTCGATATGTTCAAAGTGGGCATCGGCCCGTCCTCATCCCACACCATGGGCCCCATGGTGGCCGCCGCGCGTTTTCTGGACATGATGCGTGCATCGCCGTTTGAATTTGCCGGGCTGCGCGGCTCACTACACGGCTCGCTGGCCTTTACCGGAGTGGGTCATGCCACCGACCGCGCCACCATCCTTGGCCTCGCCGGATTCGTGCCGGACACATATGACAACGACAAGGCCGAGGCCGCGCTGGCCGCAATTGCTGAGACGCACACGGTAACGCCTGAAGGGCTACCGACGCTGACCTTCAACCCAAAGACCGATCTGGTCTTTGACTACGATCAAAATCTGCCCGGCCACGCCAACGGTATGATCCTGATGGCAACCGACGCGCAGGGCGATGTGATCCTGCGGCAGGTCTTCTACTCGATCGGCGGCGGATTTGTTCTGACCGAAGAGGAACTGGCTGCAGGCAAAGCCACCGACGAAGGTGCCCCGGTGCCCTTCCCTTTCAAATCCGCCGTCGAGATGTTGGAGATGGCAAAGTCCAACGGCAAATCCATTGCCGAAATGAAACGCGACAACGAAATCGCACGTGGCTGCGCGGATAGCTTTGCCAAAGGCTCTGCCCGGCTGTGGCAGGTGATGAACGACTGTATCGAGCGTGGTCTGACCACCGACGGCATCCTGCCCGGCGGCCTCAGCGTGCGTCGCCGTGCCAAAGGTATATATGATGCGCTTATGGCCGAGCGTGGCATGAACCTAACCGCACCGCATACAATCAACGATTGGATGAGCGTCTATGCCATGGCCGTGAACGAGGAAAACGCGGCCGGAGGTCAGGTGGTCACCGCGCCAACCAACGGCGCGGCAGGTGTTCTGCCTGCAGTACTACGTTATTACCTCGACCACGTACCCGGCGCGTCGGAAAGCCATATCGAGGATTTCCTTCTGACCGCAGCCGCCATTGGGGGGCTGGTGAAATTCAACGCCTCGATCTCGGGGGCCGAGGCCGGATGTCAGGCCGAAGTGGGCAGCGCCTCGGCGATGGCCGCGGCTGGTCTATGCGCGGTGATGGGCGGCACGCCCGAGCAGGTGGAAAACGCCGCCGAAATCGCGCTGGAGCATCATCTGGGCATGACCTGCGATCCGGTTGCAGGGCTGGTTCAGGTGCCTTGCATCGAGCGCAACGGCCTTGGCGCGATCAAGGCCGTTTCGGCTGCGTCTCTTGCTTTGCGCGGGGATGGGCAGCATTTTGTACCTCTGGACGCTGTGATCGAAACCATGCGTCAGACCGGGCATGATATGCATGAGAAGTACAAGGAAACCTCATTGGGTGGTTTGGCCGTAAACGTCCCGAACTGCTAAGGTCAGACAGGAGGCAGCGTGATGCGTGGACATTGTTTGTGTGGCAAGGTCGCGTATGAAGTTGATCCTCCGGTCTTGTCCTGCGTCTCATGCCATTGCGACAGTTGCCGTCGCCAGTGTGCCGCTCCGATGACGACCTATTTCGGGGTGCGCGACGGCCAGTGGCGCTGGACCGGAGAAGAACCGAAGCGCTTCAACTCTTCGCCTGGGGTCGAGCGGAGCTTCTGCCCACATTGCGGAACACCGATCTCATTTCGGTCGACCAAGATGTCGGACGTTCTTCACCTTTATGTTGCGACGCTAGAGAGCCCCGAAGCCTTAGAGCCAACCCTTCATGTGTCGCATGAAGAGAAGCTGACGTGGCTGAAACTGGGCGATGATTTGCCCACCTGCATCGGTCCGGACTACACCAAGGTTCAACCCCTTCCGAAGGCTTGAGAACAGAGCTTTTCTCGGCCTTGGGAAACCGCTAGCGTCGCGCTCATGACTCAGGATCGTCCCGTATTCGGCATCGTACTGATGCTTGGTTTCTGTGTGCTCGCCCCGATGGGGGATGCGCTGGCAAAGCTGTTGGGGGAAACAACCCCACTGGCGCTGTTGGTTTTCGTACGTTTTGCCGTTCAGGCGGCGATCCTTGTGCCCTTGGTCGCGTTTACCGGCAGGCCATGGCGCATGCGGGGCCGTATTCTGCGACTAACCGTGATCCGCACACTTTTGCACATCGCGGGCATCACCGCGATGTTCTCGGCGTTGCAATTCCTGCCCTTGGCGGACGCGGTCGCCATCGCCTTCGTGATGCCCTTCATCATGCTGCTGCTCGGGAAATACATACTAAACGAAGAGGTCGGGCACCGCCGCCTTGCGGCCTGTATCGTCGGGTTCGCCGGAACGCTTCTGGTCATTCAGCCCAGCTTTGCCGAAGTCGGACTGCCCGCGCTTTTGCCCCTGATCGTCGCAGTTGTCTTTGCTTTGTTCATGCTGGTCACGCGCCAGATCGCCAAAGAGACGGACCCAATGTCGTTACAGGCCGTCTCTGGCGTGTTTGCCACGATCCTGCTGCTGCCCCTTCTAATCTGGGGAACGCAGTCTGAGATCTGGGAGTTGTCATTCACCCTCCCCTCGGGCAGCGAACACTGGCTGCTTCTGTCGATCGGAGTACTGGGGACCATCGCCCATCTGTTTATGACATGGTCGCTGCGCTATGCGCCTTCGGCCACGCTGGCACCGATGCAGTATCTTGAGATCCCCGTCGCCACCCTGATCGGCTGGCTGATCTTTCACGACCTGCCGAACGGTCCGGCTGCGCTTGGCATCCTGATCACGATCGCCGCAGGGCTCTATGTTATTCTGCGTGAGAGGGCCACGGCGCGCTCTGCCCCGACAGAAACGCCTGCATGACCTGATCCAGAGCGCTACGAGGCACCATCACCAACATTCCCGGTCCGTCCATCTGAAGCTCAAGCCTTGAAATGACACGGTTCGAGGTGCCCACCTGCCCGCTCGGATCGAAGTAAAGCCCCTCGATCGGCCACTCCAACCCGCGGCTGCGCCCGGTGACTTGTTTCAGAGGAAAGAGAGAGACGACCTCGCCCGGCGCCAGATCCAATACGATGTTGGGCGGTGCGTGGAAAACGACCTCATTCGAGCCGATCAGAACGCAGGCCTTGTCCGGATATCGGACCAGAGTGTTTAAGACCGCCAATTGATGGTCCAGCCGCCCTCCCAGAAATCCGGCCCCCAACACCAAAGGGGCCTGCACGTTGCGCAGTGCCTTGTCGAAATCCGTGCTGTCCTGTTCCGCAATCGGAAAAAGGCGATCCTGGGGAATACGAACTCTGATTTCGGGGGACAACGAATCGAAATCACCAATCACGGCATCCGGAATCCGCCCCGAATCAACCAGCACCGAGGCTCCACCGTCTGCCGCGACCGCAAATGTGACGCGATTCAGCACCAAATTCAGGTCTTCAGGACTGAGCTGCCCCCCTCCAAACAGCCCGATTGGGCCATTTGAACGTACAATTGCCCCATTTTTCCTCAGATTGATCATTTTTCCCGGATTTGGACACATTGAGACCACAAAATGATAGGTTCATGCAGTTAGTTCCGAGTCGATCGGGTTGCCCCTGTCCGGGCGGATCGGCTCAGTTAGTTTGTAAAGGACGCATGTCTGATGGTACAGAACAACAAGGTATTGACCGTTTCCTATGGGACTTTCTCGTGCACTTTGGAAGGGTTCGACGACTCTTTCGAGACTATGAAAGCCATAGCCGAATACTTCCGCGATCTTGCGGCAGAAGACAGATACTTTGGATCTGAACCCCCGCAACCTGACGCCGAAATGCTGACGCGGATTGCACAGCGCGACAACGTGCAACAGGTTGAAGCGCGCCCAAGCGATACCGGCCTGCTTCTGCGCGCCACGGAAACACCCCCCCGTACTGAAACGCCCCCCGCCCCTGAAGCGACCCTGCCACAGGATGACGCCATGCCCCAATCGCCCGATCTGAATGTTGTCCAGCCGACCCCCTCTGCGACACCTGAAACAGACACTGCCGCATCTTTCTTTTCCGAAGCTGCGCCGGTCGATGCCGACGCGGACCCGGCGCCCGATAGCCTGGCCGCCAAGCTGCAACGCATCCGCGCGGTTGTTTCCCATTCGGACGTAGATACGGACAACTATGCCGAGGAAGAGGTCGCCCCCCTAACGGCCGACGCCCCCGCGCCGATGGACGCTGTCTCAGCCGCCTTTGCAGCAGGTTCGCTGAGCCCCGAAGACCTTGCCCCTCAGTCCCCGGCCCCTACCGAGGCACCTGCTGCCAAAGCCGTAGAAAAGGCACACGCGCCGGAACTACCGGGTGCGCCAGCCATGGAATCGGCGCCACTCGATTTGCACGATGAGACCCCAATGCAAATCGAGTTTAAAGACTCAGAGGAAGAAGAGGCCCAAGAGGTGACCTTCGACGAAGACTTCGAGACGGCAACCGATGACAGCGATGAGGTTGAAAATATCCTAAGCCCGGCAGACGAAACGGAAGACGAACAGCAAGGTGTTCTGACTGCTGAGGATGAAGAAAGCCTGTTCCTCGAGATTGACGAGATCGAAGAGGAAATGGATGCGCAAGCGACCATGGCGTCCTCGGATCTGGATCAGGATGTCTCGCGCCTGATGGCAAAAGCAGATGAGCAAATGGACGACCCGGCCGCTAGCGGCACGCGTGAGGCCTATTCCCACCTGCGTACGGCCGTTGCTGCAACCTCGGCGGAAGATGTGGCCCAGCAGGCCGCGACTGATGAAGAGTATCGTGGCGATTTGGCCTCGGTCGTCAGCCCTCGCCGCCCAGACGATGTTCAGGTCACCAGCAAACGCCCTGATACAGACACGGCGGCCCCTCTGAAACTGGTCGCCGAGCAGCGTATTGATGCCCCCAACGCGGATACAGGCCCGGTGACCCCCCGCCGTGTCACCTCGGATCAGTCCGAGGACGCGTCAGAAGAAAGCGGGTTTGCACAATTTGCACAGGATCAGGGCGCGCAGTCTCTGTCCGACCTTCTCGAAGCGGCTGCGGCGTACTTGTCCTTCATCGAAGGGCAGGAACAATTCTCGCGCCCGCAATTGATGAACAAGGTCCGCTCGCTGAAACAGGATGAGTTCAATCGCGAAGAAAGCCTGAAGTCCTTCGGGCAGCTTCTGCGCGACGGCAAAATCGAAAAAGCTGGCGGAGGGCGCTTTGCGGCCTCAAGTGACATCGGTTTTCGCCCGGAAGGTGAGCGCGCCGTAGGCTGATATCCTTCATTTCGCTATCGAGAGTGGGTCGGAGATTTCTTCGACCCATTTTCTTTTTGCACTTACCCTACGGAATCTCGATGCGGACATGATGTCGCTATGCTGCACTGCAGAAAAATGATATCGTCTGAGTAAAGGTAACAGATCTTTCAGTTCGTGTTCAAATCAAGGCTCCGCCATGTATGAACTACCTATTCGACGCCTCAGAGCATTCGACAAACCCAAAATAGAAAGCCATTTCAAGAGCCTCGATGCAGAAGCACTGACATCTCGATTTGGCGTACCGGTCAGCCCGGCCTTTGTTGAGAATTATCTCTCAGGCATATTCAAAAATTCTGCGCTGGTATTTGGCGCATTCCCCGATTCCTGCCTGCGTGGTGTCGGAGAGTTGCGGGCTGTTCCTGACAGCCACAACCATGTGGCTGAACTGGCCTTTACCGTTGAAACAGTCTGGCAGGACCTAGGGATCGGCGATGCACTGCTGTCGCGGATAGTCACTGCAGCCCGCAATCGTGGATTTCGCGAAGTCCACATGTTGTGCCTTGCCACCAATCAAAAAATGCGCCGTCTGGCTGCAAAACACGAGGCCGAGCTGAAACTGACGACAGGACAGATCGAGGCGACCCTGACAGCGCCCTGGCCCACCCCCTTCAGTGTCGCCGAAGAAATCTCGGGCGAGTATCATGCCATGGCCCGAGCGATCCTAAGTTGGTCGGGAAACGATCGGCGAACCGGCTAGGGTCAGACATAGACGCGCAGCGCCTTTGACGACCAAATGCGTTCTTAGAACCGGACCATCCAAAGCTGAAACTTCGGACTTGCCCTCATCTCACTATCTCGGTGGTGCGCAGGGAAATGACGCAAGCCTGTGACCCAAGCAGAGATACTGATCAGTCTGGCTTTTGGTCCGGGTCTTCTTTCCCAACACCCTTGAACACGAACTTGAAGGGCAAAGCCCACAGAATGCCCAGCGCCACGTAAACCAACAGCTCAAGCCAGATCGGAGGACGATCCAGCCAGTTCACCACCGTGACTACGGCGACAATATAGACAGGCAGGCCGATCACCAGAATGAACAGAGACCAACGCCTGCGCGCCTTGTAGCTGAGGCCGGGTGTCTTGTCGTCCGACATCAGTCTGCAAACGGGTCGGTCACCAGAATGGTGTCGTCCCGCTCCGGGCTGGTAGACAGCAGCGCCACAGGGCATTCGATTAACTCTTCGACCCGGCGCACGTATTTGATCGCGTTTGCGGGCAGATCCGCCCAGCTGCGCGCGCCTTCGGTGGATTCGCTCCAACCGGGCATCTCTTCGTAGATGGGCGTGCAGCGCGCCTGCTGATCGGCGGCGGTCGGAAGATAATCCAGACGCTCGCCATCCAACTCGTAGCCGGTGCAGATCTTCAGCGTTTCGAACCCGTCCAACACATCCAGCTTGGTCAGAGAGATCCCATTCACCCCGCTCGTCGCGCAGGTCTGGCGCACCAGACAGGCATCAAACCAGCCGCAGCGACGCTGACGGCCTGTGGTCGTGCCGAACTCATGCCCACGCTCGCCCAGTCGCTGACCATCGGCGTCCTCAAGCTCGGTCGGGAACGGCCCCTCACCCACGCGGGTTGTGTAGGCTTTGACGATTCCCAGCACGAAGTCGATCGAGCCCGGCCCGATCCCCACGCCCGTCGCCGCTTGACCAGCGATCACGTTCGAGGACGTCACGAAAGGATAGGTGCCAAAGTCGATATCCAGCAGCGCACCCTGCGCGCCTTCGAACAAAATACGTTTGCCCGCCTTGCGCTTTTCGTTGAGAACCTTCCAGACCGGAGCCGCAAAAGGCAGAATTTCCGCTGCAATTTCTTTCAGTTGCGCCAAGAGAGCATCCCGGTCGACAGGTTCAATCCCCAAACCCTTGCGTAATGGGTCGTGGTGCTGCAGCGCACGATCAACACGAGCTTCCAAGGTCGCCTCATCGGCAAGATCGGCAACACGCACCGAACGGCGTCCGACCTTGTCTTCATAAGCCGGGCCAATCCCGCGCCCCGTTGTGCCTATCTTGGTTCCCTTGCTCGCGGCTTCCTCGCGCGCGCGGTCCAGTTCACCATGGATCGGCAGAATCAGAGGGGTGTTCTCGGCAATCATCAGCGTCTCAGGCGTGATCTCAACGCCCTGAGCGCGCACAGTCGCGATTTCTTTGACCAGATGCCATGGGTCCAGAACCACGCCATTGCCGATCACGCTGAGCTTACCGCCGCGTACTACGCCCGAGGGCAACGCATGCAGTTTGTAAACCTCGCCATCAATAACCAGAGTGTGGCCGGCATTGTGCCCGCCCTGAAAACGCGCGATCACGTCTGCCCGCTCGCTGAGCCAGTCGACGATCTTGCCTTTTCCTTCGTCACCCCATTGGGCGCCGACAACAACCACGTTGGCCATATCCGGTCCTTTTCGCGAAAAGATATCAAACTCGGCTGATATAACGAGGCTCAGACGGTAGGGAAACCGATATTTCGCCGCATCTGCAAATCGCGCTGCGCGCAATGCCTCCGGCGGGGATATTTTTAGCCAGATGAAGAACGGATCCCCTGCTTCATCTGGCTAAAAATATCCCGGGGGAGTCGCCAAAGGCGGCGGGGGCAGCGCCCCCAACTCGCGTTACGGCAAGCGCACCGGTTTACCATGAGGTGTGGTCAGGTAAGCCTTTTCCCAAGCGTCCTGCAGCAAGGTGACCTCATCCTGGCCGGCATCTCCTTGTTCAGCCAACAAGGCCTCAAGGGTTTCAAGCCATGCGTGGAAGTAGTCATCCCCCCCATCCAGTTCATTGTTCAGACCGTTCCGTTTCAATGTGTGCGAAAACCGGTCTGCCCAGTCGGGCCAGTCAAAACGCCCCGCTTCGTTCAGCGCGACGGTGACCGCAAAGACCTGCGCATGCCAGGGTTGTAAGAACACAGGCTCTGGGGCGGTGGCTGCGATGCAGTTGCTCATGCAGGCTCCAGATAGGATTGCCACAGATCCAGCACCACCTCATCCTTGGCGTGTTCTGGATCGGCCCATAGCTCGGACGCCAGGAAAGATACGGCATAGAGAGGTTCTGGTGCCTCTCCCAGCCCGTGGGCATTGGAATCGGGTAGAACATGTGTGCCGTGCAGGCGAACGATCCGCCCTTGGGCCCCAGCGGCGTAGGTCGGCAAACGTGTGTGCCCACCATCCACCAAACGGTTCGCGGCGGGTCGCACTGTTTGCACCATCTGCCCGACCTCAAATTGTGCCGCGATGTTCGAATTGCGATCAGCGGGGCCGCCTTTGGCCAATGCAGCTGCGACGGCTTCGGCTTTCAGCATGCGGTCCGTCAGTGGATGATCATCGACCGAGGTTTCTCCGCGCAGGTCTTCGAGGGTAAGCACCCCTTTGGCGACCAAAAGATCGGCCAGCCCAGAGATCCATTTCTCATAGTAGGAAAACCGGGTGTAGTCCTTCGGCGACAGCTGCTCACGCGCGTGGCGCGATGTGTCGATATTCCACTGTCCCAAAAAGCCCGAGGCCAGCGTTACCGCCAAGGCCCGCGCGTGCCAGTCCTCGGCAAAGATGGGGGCATCTTCGGGTTCCGGATTGATCGGGCCATCGCCAAACCGCCCTCCCATATCGTGAACGCGCGTCATGATGCCTCCTTGGGCAGGCCCGTGCCGATCATGCTGTCGCGCGTGACCAAAGCCGCGAGTTCCTCTTCGCCCAACCCTTCTGTCCTCTCGGGGCGCTTGGGCAGCACAAGGTAGCGAATCTCGGCCGTGGAGTCCCAGACGCGTACAGCTGCGTCCTCGGCCAGCGTCACACCAAACTCGGCCAGAACCTTGCGTGGCTCGCGCACGGCGCGGGCGCGGTAAGCGTCCGATTTATACCAGCCGGGAGGAATACCAAGCAGCGGCCACGGATAGCAACTGCACAGCGTACAAACGACCATGTTGTGCTGCTCAGGCGTGTTTTCGACCACCACCATATGTTCGCCCTGACGACCATAATAGCCAAGCTCGGCCACGACCGTCGTCGCATCTTCAAGCAATGCCGCCTTGAAGGCAGGATCGCTCCAGGCCCTGGCGACAACGCGCGCGCCGTTCTGCGGGCCGACCTTGTTCTGATACGTGTCGATGATTTCATCCAGCGCCGCCGGGTCAATCAACCCCTTCCGGGTCAGAATCGTTTCGAGCGCTTTGACGCGCAGCGCGGGTTCGGGGGGCAACAAAGCGTGCGGGTGGTCAGAATGATCATGAGGCATGGCCGCAGGGTGCGCCAAGCTTGACCGATCTGTCCAGTCCCTTTGGCGTGATGTGCAACATCATCAACTGTGATGCCAACTCGTGACTTGCCCCCAGAACCAAACTTGCATAAGTACCACGCGATACACGCCACGCTGTACAGGACCACCATGGAAAACGTCGTTCTCATCATCCATCTTCTTCTGGCTTTGGGCCTGATCGCCGTCGTTCTGATGCAGCGGTCCGAGGGTGGCGGTCTTGGCATGGGTGGCGGTGGCGGCGGCGCCATGACAGGCCGTGCAGCTGCAACGGCCCTGGGCAAAGTGACCTGGATCCTGGCCGCCTGCTTTATCGTCACCTCGATCACCTTGACGATTCTGGCAGCGCAGAAGTCCTCGGGCAGCTCGGTCATCGACCGTTTGGGCGTTCCGGCTCCGGCCGCAACTGAAGAAAGCGCGCCTGCGGTTCCGTCCGCAGATGACCTGCTCCCTCCGGCGCAGGGCGACAACGCTCCGCTGATCCCGCAGGCCGACTAAGCCACAAAACCTAGAAACCTGAAAGAGAACTGCAACAGCATCTTGCGGTTCTCTTGCGCTATTGGCGCGAATCCTTTATACGTGAAGTCCCGTGATGCAGCGGTTTTTCGGAACCGTCGGGCAGCTGATTTTGACGTCTCACGGGAGCAGCCGAAAAAACATGGCGCGTTTTATTTTCATCACTGGTGGTGTGGTTTCGTCCTTGGGTAAAGGACTGGCTTCGGCGGCTCTGGGATCGCTGTTGCAGGCGCGGGGATACTCAGTGCGTCTGCGCAAGCTGGACCCCTATCTGAACGTCGACCCTGGCACCATGTCGCCTTTCGAGCATGGCGAGGTTTTCGTCACCGATGATGGCGCCGAAACCGATCTGGACCTAGGTCACTATGAACGCTTCACCGGTGTGGCCGCACGCAAGACCGACTCGGTCAGTTCGGGGCGTATCTATTCCAACGTGTTGGAAAAAGAACGCCGCGGAGATTATCTCGGCAAGACCATTCAGGTGATCCCGCACGTCACCAATGAGATCAAAGACTTCATCGCGATCGGTGAGGATGAAGTTGATTTCATGCTGTGTGAGATCGGCGGTACCGTGGGCGATATCGAAGGCCTGCCCTTCTTTGAGGCTATTCGTCAATTCAGCCAAGACAAGCCGCGCGGTCAGTGCATCTTTATGCACTTGACTCTACTGCCCTACATCAAAGCCTCGGGTGAGCTGAAAACCAAGCCGACCCAGCACTCGGTGAAAGAGCTGCGCTCGATCGGCCTGGCCCCCGACATTCTGGTTTGCCGGTCCGAGGGGCCGATCCCCACGAAAGAGCGCGAAAAGCTGGCCCTGTTCTGCAATGTGCGCCCCGATAGCGTGATCGCGGCGCAGGACCTGTCCACCATCTACGACGCGCCTCTGGCCTATCATAAGGAAGGTTTGGATCAGGCGGTTCTGGACGCATTCCAGATCAGCCCTGCCCCCAAGCCCGATCTGGCCAAATGGGAGGACGTCAGCGACCGCATCCACAACGCCGAAGGCGAGGTGAAGGTCGCGATTGTAGGTAAATACACACAGTTGGAAGACGCCTATAAGTCGATTGCCGAGGCGCTGACCCATGGCGGCATGGCGAACCGCGTCAGGGTCAAGATCGAATGGGTCGATGCCGAGGTGTTCGACCACGAAGATGCCGCCCCCTATCTGGAAGGCTATCACGCTATCCTTGTCCCCGGCGGTTTCGGCGAACGTGGCACCGAGGGTAAGATCAAAGCCGCGCAATATGCGCGTGAACACAAGGTGCCCTATCTGGGCATCTGTCTTGGCATGCAGATGGCCGTGATTGAAGCCGCGCGCAACGCGGCTGGCATCACCGAGGCGGGCTCGGAAGAGTTCGACCACGAGGCTGGCAAGAAACGGTTTGAACCGGTGGTCTACCACCTTAAGGAATGGGTTCAGGGCAACCATAAGGTCGAACGCAAAGTAGGCGACGACAAAGGCGGCACCATGCGCCTTGGGGCCTATAACGCGGTTCTCGCCGAAGGCTCGAAAGTTGCGAATGTCTATGGCGGCACCCAGATCGAGGAACGCCACCGCCATCGCTATGAGGTCGACATCAAATATCGCGAGCAGCTTGAAAAAGCGGGCCTGAACTTCTCGGGCATGTCCCCCGATGGCCGCCTGCCCGAGATTGTCGAATGGTCGGATCACCCGTGGTTCATCGGCGTTCAGTATCACCCCGAGCTGAAATCCAAGCCGTTTGACCCGCATCCCCTGTTCCGCGACTTCGTGCGCGCGGCCAAGGACAGCTCTCGACTGGTCTAATCCGGTCGCTGCAACGTGATGTACCGACACAATTAAGCGCTTAGGATTCCGGCGTCATGGGATTAACTGTTGAACGAGTTTCGACAGGAGATACCCATGACGACCCAAGCCCAACGTGCTGAAACCTTCACGCGCCTTCATGTCAAAGGCGACCCGGTCATCCTGTTCAACATCTGGGACGCGGGCAGCGCCGCAGCAGTGCGCGATGCAGGCGCGCAGGCGATCGCGACGGGTAGCGCTCCGGTCGCGATGGCGCAGGGCTATGCAGACGGTCAGCACATCCCGCTGGAGGCCGCGCTGAACAACGCGAAGCGCATCGTCAGCGCTGTTGATCTGCCCATCACGCTGGACTTTGAAGGGGCTTATGCCGTCGATCCTGCAGGCATCGCCGACAATACGGCACGGGCGTTGGATTGCGGTGTTGTTGGCTTCAATTTTGAGGACCAGATCGTCGGTGGAGACGGCCTTCACACCATTCCCGATCAAGCCGCGCGAATCGAAGCGATGCGCAAGGCCTGCGACGCGGCCGGTATTCCTGCCTATATCAACGCCCGCACGGACATCTTCCTGAAAGCGCGGGCCGACACGCATGATGCCGCCATGCTGGAAGACGCCATTGCCCGCGCTACGGCCTTCCAATCCGCAGGAGCCAGCGGGTTCTTTGCCCCGGGCCTGAAAGATGAGGCCATGATCCGACGGCTCTGTGAGGCCACCGAGTTACCGGTCAACATAATCGCTCTGCCAGGCACGCCGGATTCAGCGACTCTCGCCAAGCTCGGCGTGGCCCGGATCAGCTATGGCCCGGTGCCCTATCGCCAGATGATCGCATGGCTAACCGAACAGGCGCGTCAGGCCATTGGCTACGCCGGATAAGCGCAGCTTGCAATTTTTACGCAAACTTCGCACCTTGCCCTAAACCGATACGGGAGATTTGCATGAGAAAAGGCTACTGGGTGGCCCATGTCGATGTCGACGATATGGAGGCATACAAGAACTACATCGCAGCGAATGCTGAACCCTTCTCCGCCTATGGCGCCCGCTTTCTGGTGCGCGGTGGCTCGCGAGAGGTCAGAGAGGGCGCAGCGCGAGCAAGAACGGTTGTGATCGAGTTTCCCAGCTACGAACAAGCCCTCGCCTGTTACGAAAGCGAAGGCTACCAAAAGGCCAAAGCGCTGCGCGATCCTGTCTCGCTCGGCGATCTTGTGATCATTGAGGGCTATGACGGGTAGTCTCAACTTGGCGCGCCACAAAATATGGATTAGATTGGCCTCATGTTGAAAAAATTCTTCCAAGCGTTTCGACCGCCACAGACGGAACACCTGCCCGATCCCGACGCCGAACTGGCGCTGGGTGCATTGATGGTGCGTGTTGCGCAAGCGGACCGGGACTACAAACTGGAAGAGATCAGCCTGATTGATCGCATTCTGGCCCGCCTCTATCAGCACAACGCGATCGAGGCCGCCAAGGTTCGCGCCACCTGCGAGAAACTTCATGCGGCGGCACCGGACACCGACACGTTCGGCAAGCTGATCCGCGAAACCACCGACCTGAATGAACGCCTCGCCGCGCTGGACGCGCTGTGGGAGGTCGTGCTGGCCGATGGCGACACGGATGAGGGTGAGATCAAGATCGTTGAAGAGGCCCGCATGGCGATGGGACTCAGCTTCAACGACAGCAAATCCGCCCGTGAACGCGTGCAAAGCCGCTTGGAAGCTCACTAACCTGCCTCTATATCTGTCTCATGTTTCGTGATTTTCTGTCCCGGCTGACACAGCCTGACCCCGACCCTCTGGCCGAAGACGATGCCCGTCTTGCGCTGACGGCGCTTTTGGTGCGCATCGCCCGGTCCGACAATGACTACGCCGACTCTGAGATGGCCCGAATCGACAAGGTCTCGGTCGAACGCTATGGCCTCTCGCCTTTTGAGGCCGCAGGCCTGCGCGCCCGCGCCGAAGACCTTGAGGCCGAGGCCCCCGATACCGTCCGCTTCACCCGCGCGATCAAAGAGGCCGTCGCCTACGATGATCGGCTGGCCGTTGTGCAGGCCATGTGGTCGGTCGCCCTCGCAGATGGGCAAAGGACTGGCGAGGAGGATTCGCTGCTACGCCTTGTGGTCAGCCTATTGGGTGTCAGCGATGTGGACTCAGCCCTCGCCCGTCAGAAGGCAGCCAAAGCGTGACAGCGATGCTGGGCATGTATGACATGCCCGCCCTGCGCGCCTCCAACGATCGCTTCTGGGCTCTGATCAGGACGCATTTGGGGTTCGGTCCCGCGAGTCTTGAGCGGTCCCGCGATTTCTGGGACATCTGGCGCGATCCCGATCTGATCTTTGCCCAAACCTGCGGCATGCCCTACCGAACGCAGCTTCATGACGCGGTGCAACTGATCGGCACGCCGGACTTTGGTCTGCCCGGCTGCCCCGCGGGTTACTACAGATCTGTCTTTGTCGCCCGCGCCGATGATCCACGCAGCCTGGCGGAGCTGACGGGCGGGATCTTTGCCTATAACGAACCACTCTCTCAATCCGGCTGGTCCGCACCGATCACGCATTTGTCCCGGATGGGGCTTTCACCGAAGCGCCTGCAGCAAACCGGAGCGCATGCCAATTCTGCCAAAGCAGTGGCCGAGGGCGCGAGCGATTTCGCGGCGCTCGACGCGTTGAACTGGGAGCTTCTCAAATTGCATACCGATCTGGGAAACACATTGCGCGACGTTGCCGAAACGGAACCAACCCCCGGGCTGCCCTATATCACGTCGAAATCTCAGGATGCGCCTCGGATCGCACGCGCGGTTCAGGACGCCATTGATGATCTGACGGATGAGGATCGAGGCAAGCTGCGCATCCGTGGGTTGATCAAAATACCCGCCAGCGCGTACCTCGCTATTCCAACTGCGCCTTCGCCCGAAGCACAGTTGCGCAGCAGCTAACCAATTTGATCACGACCTTTGGTCATTTTGATTGATTCCCCGCTCGAATCTGTGTTTTGCGCATTGCATTGCGCCGGATTTTCCGCCCTATTACCGCACCAACACCACTCATGACTGGAGCTTCCGTGACAGACGCCTCTGCCGTAATCGAGATCAAGGACCTTCACAAAAGCTTCGGTAATCTCGAGGTGCTCAAGGGCGTGGATATCACCGCGAAACGTGGCGATGTGGTTTCGCTCATCGGGTCCTCTGGCTCGGGCAAATCCACCTTGCTGCGGTGCTGCAACCTTCTGGAAGACAGCCAGCAGGGGGAGATCACGTTCAAGGGCGAACCCGTCAAATGGAGCGGCTCGGGCAGCGCTCGTCGTCCCGCCGATCCCAAACAGGTCCTGCGCATTCGCACCAATCTGTCCATGGTGTTCCAGCAATTCAATTTGTGGGCACATATGACCATTTTGCAAAATGTCATGGAGGCCCCGGTGACCGTTTTGGGCCGTGACAAGGCCGAAGTGGAAGACAGCGCGCGAAAATATCTGGAAAAAGTTGGCATCGGCGACAAATGCGATGTCTACCCTGCGCAACTGTCCGGTGGTCAGCAACAGCGCGCTGCAATCGCGCGCGGCCTGTGCATGGAACCCGAAGCTCTGCTGTTCGACGAACCCACCTCGGCACTCGACCCCGAGCTGGAGCAGGAAGTGATCAAAGTGATCAAGGATCTTGCCGCTGAGGGCCGGACGATGATCATCGTAACCCATGACATGAAGATGGCCGCCGATATCTCAAGCCACGTGGTGTTCCTGCATCAGGGCCGGATCGAAGAGGAAGGCAGCGCCAAGGATATCTTTACTGCGCCTGAGTCCGAGCGGCTTCGGGGCTTTCTTTCCGCCACTCAGGCGGCATAAGTTTCAGAAACAGAACCAAACTGGGGAGTAACCAATGAAAAACCTGATTCTGTCCACCGCAGCACTGGCACTGACCGCCGGTATCGCAATGGCCGACACCGTCCGCATGGGCACCGAGGGCGCCTACCCTCCGTACAACTTCATTAATGACGCCGGCGAAATCGACGGGTTCGAGCGTGAGGTGGGCGACGAGCTGTGCAAGCGCGCAAATCTGGAATGCGAGTGGGTCAAGAACGACTGGGACTCGATCATTCCGAACCTGGTCTCAGGTAACTACGACACCATCATCGCAGGCATGTCGATCACCGACGAGCGTGATGAAGTGATTGATTTCACTCAAAACTACTTCCCTCCTGCGGCGTCGGCCTATGTTGGCGCATCGGACGGTGTTGACGTAGGCGGCGGCATCATTGCGGCACAGACTGCAACCATTCAAGCTGGTCACGTAGCTGAATCCGGCGCGACTCTGGTCGAGTTCGCGACCCCCGAAGAAACCATCGCAGCCGTACGCAACGGCGAAGCAGACGCCGTGTTTGCCGACAAAGACTTCCTTGTGCCGATCGTCGAAGAATCGGCCGGTGAGCTGGTATTCGTAGGCGATGACGTCCCGCTGGGCGGCGGTATCGGCCTGGGCATCCGTGAATCCGACGGCGAATTGCGCGGCAAGTTCGACGAAGCAATCACCTCGATGAAAGCGGATGGTTCGCTGAACGAGCTGATCGTCAAATGGTTCGGCGAAGGCGTTCCGACCTACAACGCCGACGGCTCTGTCGTTTCCAACTGATCTGCACTAAAAGGTTCGGCGTCTTGAATGCGCCGAACCTGCCCCGGCCTCGCGCTGGAGTTGACGTTCGAAAGACGCCACATGTTTTCCTATTGCGCTGATCCCGACACGCTGGGCACGTTCCGCTGGTTTTCGTGCTATTTGACCAACGGCGTGCATTGGTCGTTCTACCTGTCCTTTCTAAAGGTGCTTGGCCTGCTGGCCGTGACCGCTCCGGTCGCGCTGAGCTTTGGCTTTGCGGGCGCGATGGCAGCCAGGTCACATGTCGCGCCGCTCAGCTGGCTGGGCAAAGGGTACATCGCCATCGTGCGCGGCGTCCCGGACATCGCATTTTTCCTGTTTTTCGTCATCGCCCTGGACCAGGCCTTTGAGTGGACGCGCCACCAGGTCATGTGTCCCGAATGGACAGATCCAGTTCGTCAAGGCAATGACTTCATCGTCTGTCAGGCCGCCAAACTGCCCTTGGGCAGTGCCCCGGAATGGGTTCACGAGACCTATGGGTTCTTTCTGGCCGTCGTCACCTTCTCCATCGTCTTTGGCGCGTTTGCGGCAAACGTTCTGTTCGGCGGTATGCGCGCCGTGCCACATGCTCAGCTTGAAACGGCCGAGGCCTATGGCATGACCCGCCGCCAGACATTCTGGCGCATTCTTGTACCGCAGATGTGGGTCTATGCCCTGCCCGGCCTGTCCAACCTGTGGATGGTGCTGATCAAGGCCACCCCGCTTCTGTTCCTGCTGGGCATCGAAGACATCGTCTATTGGGCGCGTGAGTTGGGCGGCACCAAAACGTCGCGCTTCACTGACTACCCCCATGGCGACTGGCGCATGTGGTATTTCCTGTTCCTGTTGATCTTCTATCTCGGCATGACCCGCGTCTCGGAAATCGTGCTTGAAAAGCTGATGCGCCGCTTGTCCCACGGTCAGGCCACATCCGGCGGAGAGCTGCTGCGCAAGGAGACGACGGCATGAGCTGCATCCAGACGATCCAGGACTACGCCCTGCGCTCTGTCGGGCTTGGCGAACGCCTGCTACCAAAATCTGACTTTACCCTATGCGAACAGTTCACGCTGATCGGCTCGGGTATGATCTGGAATGTCTATTTCGGCATCATGGCCCTGGCGACTGGCTTTTTCCTGGCCACCGCGCTGGCCGTCGGCAAGGCATCTCCGAACAAATGGCTGCGTAAACCTTCGGAATGGTTCATCTTTCTTTTCAGAGGTTCTCCGCTGTTCATCCAGTTCTTCTTTGCCTATTTCTTCTTCCTGTCGCTGAAGAAGCCCTATCCGATGTTCGACGCCCTGACGTCGGCCTGGTTGGGGGCATTGATCGTGCTATTCCTCAATACAGCCGCGTATACGGGTGAGATCTTCTATGGCGCATTACGCTCGATCCCCAAGGGCGATATCGAGGCCGCAGATGCCTATGGCATGACCGGCTGGGCTCGCTTCCGCCGGATTGTCTGGCCGACCATGCTGCGACTGGCTTGGCCCGCCTACACTAACGAGGCGATCTTTCTGTTCCACGCGACAACGCTGGTCTTTTTCTCGGCTTTCCCGGCCTGGCAGCAGCGCGGAGACGCCCTGTATTACGCCAGCTATTTCGCGGACAAGACCTTCAACCCGTTCATCCCCTATCCGATTCTGGCCCTCTATTTCATCCTGCTGACGCTGGTCATCATCTGGGGCTTTGGACTGGTCAACAAGCGACTGAACAGGCACCTGCCCGCCGCCCGGAAAAGCAAAATGAAGTTGCGCTTGAACCTGGCGCGCTGATCTCCAGCGCGCCTGAGCATCAAAACCAAACGCACTACGCCGCGCTTACAGCGCAGTTTTTCTGTTCGAAACTTAGTTAGATTGAGGTGAAATGGTACCGCCTCCCTGGCTTGAACAGGGGACCTCTGGATCCACAATCCAGCGCTCTAACCAACTGAGCTAAGGCGGCACTTGTGAGGGGCGATGTACCGAACACGCCACGGGAATGCAAGAGGATTAAAGCCGAATTTTCCAGCTTTGTTCGACAAGATCGACGCCGAAAGACTGCACCGGCTTGCTGTCCCCCAGCTGCCATCCCGTGGACCGATACAAGGCGCAGGCGGCCTTGTGGCTTTCATGCGTCCAGAGCTGCATTTGCTGGTACCCAGCCGTCTTGGCAAAGCCCATACAAGTACTCAAAAGCCGCTTTCCCAGCCCCAGACCGCGCGCCTCGGGCACCAGAAGGAACAGGCGCAGTTTTGCGGTCTGCGCGTCGAGCTTGACGCAGAAGATGCTGCCCAGTCTTTGGCCGCTTGCCTCTGCGATCCAACCCCTCTCGCACGAAGGGTCATGATCGGTAATAAATCCATCCAGAATACGCGCGACCAGCGGGGCGAAGCTGTCATCAAACCCCTCATCGCGGGCATAGAGGGTTCCATGACGCTCAATCAGCCAAGGTGCATCCTGGGGCTGAAAAGCCCTGATCCTTACGTTCTCCATACCGTATCAGAGCGTAAACGCGACTTGATTCTCAACCCCGTGCGCGCTAGCAGGAACGCTCAGTCCCCGGAGGCGAGTATGGGTATCAACACCGAACGCGACATTCAGGCCAACCTTCAGATCGGCCCTACTGATCAGGGTATGGTACGTCTGTTTATCGAGGCCGATGGCCTTGAGATTCCGATGGATTTCGATCCCGAGGAAGCCGAAGAGATCGCAGACGAGCTGCGTGCCGCCGCACAAGCTGCCCTGGCCGTCAAAGGCTGATCTGCGTCACAGTCGCGGGTCGCGCAGCGCCTGCAATCGGCGCGCAGCATCGGTGGCGAATTTCTGGACCATCTTTTTACGCCGGGCCGGAGGCAGCTTGTCCTCGGGTGCCATGCGAATGATCTCTGCATCGTAGGCGTCAGCGATGATCAGACCGGTTTCCTGGGGCAAAAGGTCTGTCGGGAACTCGGTATCGACGGCCCAAAAGAATCGATCGCACCACTCCAGATAGCCTTGCCACTTCGCATCTGACTGATAGTCGGCACGGCTGGATTTGCACTCGATCACCCAAAGCTCGCCCTTTGGACCTAGCCCCATCACATCAACGCGCAGCCCGCGCACCGGCACAAATTCTTCAACGGAAACAAAACCGTGGGCGGAGAGATGGCGCGCGACGCCGCGCGCAAGTTTCTGTCCAGGCTGTAAATCCAGTGTCATACTTAGAATGTGAACAATTAGTGAACAAAAGTAAAGTCTTCACTCAACGCTTGACATGGTACCATATGGTATCACATTAATATAATACCAAATGGTATCTTTACCGAGGCGACAAATGCAAACCCTTACCCAAAACGCGTTCCGTGCGCTTGCAGACCCAACCCGTCGGGACATCATCAAACTGCTTGCCTCTCAGGACATGACGATCGGGCAGCTGACGAACCGGTTCGACATGACAAGGGCTGCCGTCAAAAAGCACCTGACGGTCTTGTCTGATGGCGGGTTTATTACGGTGGAAGCTCGCGGCAGAGAACGCATCAACCGCATTGAACCACAGGGCATGGCCCCGGTCTTGGATTGGCTCAGCTACTTTGACCAGTTCTGGGATGAACGCCTCAACTCTCTTAAGGAAGCTATTGAAAGGAAAAAAGAATGACGAATGCCGTATTGCAAAAAACGATCTTTCTACGAGCCGATCCAGATACCGTCTGGGCCTATCTAACTGAACCCGAACGGCTGGCAGAGTGGTTTCACAAGCCGGAACGCACGCTGACCAAGGGAAGCAAACTGCAAATGTTCGGGACCAACAGCGGCGACCTGCTGATCTGGGGCGAGGTACGGGAAGCACGTGCCCCTGAATATCTTGAATACACATTCACTGTGAAACCAATGGGAGACGCGGTCAGTCTAGTCAAATGGACGTTGACCCCCGTCGCAGGCGGTACGAAGCTCAGCCTTCAACATGAAGGTTTGCCTCAGGGTGCGGATGCATTCGGCCTGATTCTTGCGCTCGACAATGGCTGGGATGAGCATTTCGGCAAGATGCGCACAGCGCTGCACGAAACTGTTGATGCCTGACCCCTTGTGTAAACCCGCCGGACGCCCTACGTAGGCGCTTGGCGGGTTCTGCCCTTCTTGTGACTGGTAGCATTCTGGTGGCCTTAAGCAATTCCGAGGGGGCTGGCTCTGTTCAGGTCCTGGCCTGATTACCTGGCGCCCACCTGTACATACAGGTCCTCGGGAATCACACCGCACGGTTGACTGGTGGTCCCGCCACATTTTCCCTGAAATTCAGCGCTCTGCGCGGGCTTCCTGCTTGGCCAATGCGGGCTTGAAGGTATCCACCACAGGCGAGCCGCGACGCGGGCCGCCGGGTTTTTCTGCCATGCTCATGATCTTGTAGCCGAACTGGACGCCTGCAAACACGATCCCGTTCATGAACCAGATCATCGCAAGAGCGACCAGGCCGATTTCCGAGCTGGTGATCAAATGACGAAGGTTTGCGACGTTAAATGCCAGAAGCACCCCAACAAACACGGCCGAGATAACAAAACCCCAGGCGACTTGCGTGATATACATGCGGATCAGTTTGGGCATGGCGAACCTCATTGCACTTTTACATTCAGGTTAGCGCATGTTTGGCTCGAGTAAAGGCGTCAGAATGCCTCGGGCTGTGCCTCGCGGGCCATGTGATCCAGCACGGCGTTGACGAATTTCGGCTCTTTGCCTTCAGGGAAGAAGGCGCGCGCAACATCAACGAACTCGGTGATGACCACTTTTGGCGGCGTGTCGCTTTGAGTCAGTTCGGCCCCGGCGGCACGGAACAACGCGCGCAAGGTTGGGTCGATGCGTGAGATCGGCCATTTGGCGACCAGAGCGCGGTCTGTCATCTGGTCGATCGGTGCCTGATAGTTCACCGCATTGTCGACCAGCGACCGGAAGACGCTGATGTCGCCGTCCAGCATTTCTTCGCCTTCGTAGACGGCGCCGAACCGGTGATCCAGAAACTCATTTACGACCGCTTCGGTCGTCTGCCCTGATTGCTCCATCTGGAACAGTGCCTGCACGGCGTAAAGCCGGGCGGCGGATTTCATCAGGCGTTTCTGGTTGGCCGGTTTCGGCGCGTCTGTCTGGGTCATGCTGTCGTGGATCCGTTGCTGTCGCCCGCCACAAGGATGGACTCGGACGGTGGCTTGAAACCCACGCCCTTTTTGGAAGAGCCCCACTTACGGCTGAGTGCGATCAGATGCAAGGCCGCAGCGGCCGCTCCGCCACCTTTATTCATCTTTTCGGGATTTGCGCGGACTTCGGCCTGATCGTCATTCTCGACGGTCAGGATGCCATTGCCGATGCAAAGCCCCTGCAGGCCCATCAATTGGATCGCACGACTGGAGTCGTTGCAGACGGTCTCATAGTGTGTGGTCTCGCCGCGAATAACGCAGCCCAGCGCGACATAGCCGTCGAAGTCGCATTGACGATCAGCCATCGCGATAGCGGTTGGGATCTCAAGCGCGCCGGGTACTTCGACAATCTCACAGGTGCCGCCCGCCGCTTCGATCTCGGCCTTCGCGCCTGCGATCAGATTGTCGGCAATCGCGCGGTAGAACGGCGCCGCGACGATCAGCAGCTTTACCGGCTTGTCGAAGCTGGGTGTCGGCAGAATGCCATGTTTGTCTTGTTCAGCCATGATCAGTCTTCCTTCAGGATCGGACGGGTGCCAACGATGGACAGCCCAAACGCGTCCAGCCCCAGATACACGGTTTCGGGCGAGTCGGTCAGCAGGACCAGCTCTTGAATGCCCAGTTTGGACAGGATCTGAGACCCCAGACCGGTTTGCTTGATCGTCCGAGGGCCTTCATCTTCGGCCGCATAGAGAGAGTTGCGCGGCTGGCGGAACAGACAGACGACCCCCCGGCCCTCTTCCGCGATCTTCTCCATCGCGCGCGGCAATTCACGAGAAGATTTCGGACCGAGGCCCAAGATATCCGGCGCTTCGTGCAGCGCGTGGGTACGGGTCAGGACAGGCTCGGGCGTGGTGATGTCGCCTTTGATCATGACGACATGTTCGATGCCGTGAAGCTGATCGGTGAACAGGCGCATTTCCCATTCGCCACCATATTCCGACGAGACCATCTCGCGCGAGGTTTCGACCACGAGGTTATCATTGCGCGAGCGGTAGGTGATCAAGTCGCTGATCGTACCGATCTTCATGTCATGGGTTTTGGCGAACTCGACCAGATCGGGCAGACGGGCCATGGTGCCGTCGGGTTTCATGATCTCACAGATCACGCCTGAGGGGTTCAACCCGGCTAGGCGTGAGATATCCACGGCAGCCTCGGTGTGGCCTGCGCGGACCAGCACCCCACCCCGCTTGGCGCGCAAGGGGAAGATGTGCCCCGGTGTTGCGATATGGGCCATCGTGTTCTGTTCATTGATCGCCGTCGCCACGGTTAGCGCGCGATCAGCGGCTGAAATACCGGTCGACACGCCCTCACGTGCTTCGATCGATACCGTAAACGCCGTCTCGTGGCGGGACGAGTTGTTCACCGCCATCATCGGAAGCGCCAGCGCCTCGACCCGTTCAGCCGTCATCGGCAGGCAGATCAACCCGCGTCCATGGGTTGCCATGAAGTTGATCGCCTCGGCATCGGCAAATTCTGCGGCAATGACCAGATCGCCTTCGTTTTCGCGATCTTCGTGATCAACGAGGATATACATCCGGCCCGCGCGGGCCTCTTCGATGATTTCCTCAATCGGGCTGATCGCGTTGCGCAGCTGGGCCTCGACCGGACCGGGGGTTTCAAAGCTCATGGGGCAGCCTTTCACAAGAGCAATTCTGCAAGGCGGGATAGACCACCCCGCATCCAAAAGCCAGAGCACAAACGGCCTTAGCGCGCTCAGACGCGACGTATTCTAACGCTCAGACGGTCTCGGCCAACCGGGCGACGTAGCGGGCGAGAGTGTCGATTTCCAGATTCACCCGATCCCCCACTGCGACGTCACCCCATGTGGTGACCTCTTTGGTGTGGGGGATGAAGTTGATGCCGAAATCGTAGCCCTCGACATCATTCACGGTCAGAGACGTCCCGTTCAACGCAACCGATCCTTTGGGCGCAATGAAACGCGCCAAATCCTTGGGCGCGCGCAAGGTGACCCGAGTGCTGTCACCTTCGTCGCGCAGATCGACAACTTCGGCGACGCCATCCACATGACCCGACACGATGTGACCGCCCAGTTCGTCGCCAACTTTCAACGCCCGCTCAAGGTTGACGCGCTTGCCGAGCGCCCAGTTGTTCAGGTTGGTTTTCGAGACGGTCTCGGCGCTGATCTGAACGTCATACCAATCATCGCCCAGCGCAATCACGGTCAGACAGACACCATCGCTTGCTATCGAGGCGCCAATATCAATCGAGGCCGTGTCATAGCCCGTCTGGATGCGCGCACGCAGGTCGCCTTGCTGGTCCAGCTCGGTCACTGTTCCGATATCGGTCACGATTCCTGTAAACATTCCGTCAACCCTCGCGTTCTACCCTGTCTCAGACTATCAGGGCCGAGGTAAGCTGATCCGCGCCGCCCGGCAAGCCCAACCTTGCGGAGAAACCCTCAGGCGGGCATAGTTTCGACAAGAATATTGGCTAAATCGCGCAGATGCACCACCCAGACCCAAACGCTGACCCTCGGGTCTTTCTGTTCCTGCAAGGCCCGCATGGCCCGTTTTTCAACGCGTTGGGCCGGATGCTGCGGGCCTCGGGGGCGCAAACATGGCGCGTTGGCTTCAACGCGGGCGATCAGGCGTTCTGGTTCGACAGGAAAAGCTACATCCCCTATCGCGACGCGCCAGAACACTGGCCCGAGGTGATGCAGGCGCTGATTGCCGAGAAACAGGTGACAGACATCGTTCTATACGGTGACACCCGCCCGATTCACGCAAACGCCGTCAGGATCGCCAAGACACGAGGGATCACCGTGCATGTGTTCGAGGAAGGCTACCTGCGCCCATGGTGGGTCACCTATGAGCGTGGCGGCTCAAACGGCAATTCGCGGCTGATGTCTCTGGATCTGGACCAGATGGCACAGGCACTGTCGCATTCGGGCGCACATTCCCCGCCACCGCCATCCCATTGGGGAGATATGCAACAACACATCTTCTACGGCGCGCTATACCACTGGTTCGTGCTGTTTCTGAACGGGCGATATCGCAATTTCAAACCGCACCGCGCGCTGCCAGTCTCGAAAGAGTTTCGGCTGTATTTCAAGCGCCTTATGCTGATGCCTTTCCACCGACTGCAACGAAGTCTAGCCACGGCACGGGTACGTAGCGGCGCCTTTCCCTATCACCTTGTGCTTTTGCAACTGGGTCATGACAGCTCGGTCCAGTCCCATTCGGAATATTCGGGGATGTGCGCTTTTTTAGAACAAATGATGGAGGGCTTCGCCAAAGGCGCCCCCGCACATCATCATCTGGTCATTAAGGAACATCCGCTTGAGAACCACCGCGAGCCCCTACGTCGACGTGTTCGGGATTTGGCGCTCAAACTCGGGATCAAAGGCCGGGTGCATTACGTCCCCGGCGGCAAACTGGCGAAACTGCTGGACGACGCCAGCTCGGCCGTGACCATCAACTCGACCGCAGGGCAGCAAGTGCTATGGCGCGGCATCCCCTTGCGGATTTTTGGCCGTGCCGTCTATGACAAGCCGGAACTTGTGTCACAACAGGAGGTTAGCCGTTTTTTCGCCGCCCCTGAACTACCCGACATTGAGGCCTACCAGTTGTATCGACGATTTTTGTTGGAAACCAGTCAGGTTCCGGGCGGCTACTATTCACGGCGCGGACGTCGGCAATTGCTGCGCCGCGCTGTCGACATGATGCTGAGGGCTGATGATCCCTATCAGGCCATGCTGTCCGACGACGCGACCCCAGAGCCACAGTTGAAAATCGTTGAGTAGACCCGGCCATCCTTCTCTGGAAGTTGTGGCGATAAAAGAGTAGCTTGCCGAAAAACAAGTAGAACTGAGGTTATCGGCAGTGCATCGCTTTCCAATCCGTTGGGTACGGGGGGTCGCCCTTGTGACCTCACTTGTCATACTGAGTGCATGCCAGTTGCCCAAAGCGGGCCCAAACAAGAACGAGATTCTGGCCGGCTCAGTCAATAATGGCGGCAATGCGTTTGTGGTGGAAGTCGATGATCGCGTTTCACGGGCCACGTCATCCGTGCCTCAGTTTGGGTTCTCTTCGTCCTTTACTTCAGCCCCATCGCTGACCGCAGATACTGTGCGCCCAGGTGACGTTTTGGGCCTGACGATCTGGGAGAACGTCGATGACGGTCTGCTGGCTGGCGAAGTCGGTTCCTCGACCGCGCTGGAACAGGTTCAGGTCGATAGTGAAGGCTTCATTTTCGTCCCCTATGCGGGCCGTTTGCGTGCCGCCGGCAACACTCCGGAAGAGTTGCGCGGGTTGATCACGGATGAGTTGGAAGAGCAAACTCCTGACCCTCAGGTCGAAGTACGCCGCCTTGCCGGAGACGGGTCGACCGTTTCGCTGACTGGCACCATCGGCGCTCCTGGTATTTATCCAATCGAAAGACCAACCCGCACTCTGCTTGGCATGCTGTCTCAGGCTGGAGGGGTTTCAGTGGCCTCCGATATCGCACTGGTCACCCTGATCCGAGGCGATCAACGTGGGACAGTCTGGTACGAAGACCTATTCCGAAATCCCAAGCTGGATGTTGCGCTGCGCGGCGGTGACCGCATTCTGGTCGAGGAAGACAGCCGTTCCTATATCGCGCTTGGCGCAACCGGTGGGCAATCGCGCGTCGCCTTCGACAGTCAGGACCTGTCAGCGCTTGAGGCTCTGGCTCAGGTTGGCGGCTTGGTATCCGTCTCATCTGATCCAACCGGTATCTTCGTCCTACGCCGCGAACGTCAGGACATCGCCCGCCAAGTGATGGGCCGTTCCGATCTGCAGGGCGATCAGCGCATGATCTATCTGCTGAACCTGACCGCGCCCAATGGCCTGTTCATTGCGCGTGATTTCGTAATCCGCGACGACGATACAATCTACGTGACTGAAGCACCGTACGCGCAGTGGACAAAGTCGATCTCTCTGATCGCCGGGGGCCTGACGCCGGTCGCGAATGTCGCCACCCTGACCGGCAACTAAACCATGACCCTTGGGGACCACACCGCAACTGGCGGGGCGCGGTCCCGGGCATTTGTCTACAATGGCGGGTTTCTGACCAACCGGCGCGTCCGGCGCATTCTATCCCTTTCGGGATATGACATCCGGCTGGGCCTGCCCCGACTCGAGGACACCGTTGCCATCTGGGGTGACAGCCCCACGGCCCATCGAGGGAGACGCATCGCTAAGGACCGGGGTACCCCTTTGCTGCGGGTCGAGGACGCCTTTCTAAGATCTCTCCACCCTGGTCGCCAGGGCGAGCCGCCTTTAGGCCTGCTTCTGGATCGCTCGGGCTTACACTTTGATCCAGCCCAACCGTCAGATCTGGAAACGCTTCTAGCGACACATCCGCTGGATGATACCGCGCTTCTGAACCGGGCGCGTGGCGCGATTGAGCGCTTGAAGGAATTGAACCTCAGCAAATATTCCGCCTTCGACCCCGACGCGCCGATCCCCGACCCCGGCTATGTGCTGGTGATTGATCAGACGGTCGGTGATGCCTCGGTCACGACCAGCCGAGGGGACCGCGCGCGGTTTCTTGAGATGCTGGTGATCGCGCAGGAAGAAAACCCCGGGATGCCGGTTCTGATCAAGACCCATCCCGAAACACTGGCTGGTCACCGCACCGGGCACTACACCGAACAAGACCTCTCGGAACGCGTTTCCTTCGTTGCGGAGAACATCAGCCCTTGGCCGCTGTTGGACGGCGCGGTCAGTGTCTATACGCTCTCGTCGCAAATGGGGTTCGAGGCCATTCTCGCCGGTCACAAACCCCGCGTCTTCGGGCAGCCATTCTATGCCGGATGGGGTTTGACGCAGGACGAAAACCCCGTTCAACGCAGACAACGCAATCTGACGCGCGCCCAACTGTTCGCTGCAGCCATGATACTCTACCCCTTTTGGTATGATCCCTATCGGGACCAGTTGTGTGAGCTAGAGGTCGTGCTGGATACGCTTGAGGCACAGACCCGTGCATGGCGGCAGGACCGTTTGGGATGGACCGCGTCAGGCATGCGGATGTGGAAGCGCAAGCACCTGCAAGCCATGTTCGGCCAGCACCAGAAGATGCGGTTTTTGCCGTCGCCACCTGCCCTATCCAACCGCCCCCACATGGTCTGGGGCAATCACTCCCGAGAGGCCGGGGGTGCCACCCGTATCGAGGACGGCTTTCTCCGCTCACGCGGATTGGGCGCCGATCTTGTGCCTCCCCTGTCGCTGGTCACGGATGATCTGGGGATCTACTATAACCCGACCCAAACCAGCCGCTTAGAAGAGTGGATTTCCAAGCGCGAAACTCTGCGCCCGGATCAGGAGTTCCGGGTTGAGCGGGTGATCTCGGCCCTCGTGTCCGAGGGGTTGAGCAAATACAACACCGGCGGCGCTGCGCCAGCTCTGCCCAAAGGTCACCGCATTTTGGTGCCGGGGCAGGTCGAGGATGACGCGTCTATCCTGTTGGGCACCAGCACCATCCGCACCAATCTGGACCTGCTGCGCGAAGTTCGGGCCGCTAATCCCGATGCCGTTGTGATCTACAAACCCCATCCGGATGTCGAGGCTGGCCTGCGCTCGGGCCAGATCGACGCTGAAGGGCTGGCGGATGTGATCGCGACTGAGACCGACCCGTCAACCTTGCTGTCCGAGGTGCAAGAGGTCTGGACCATGACCTCGCTTCTGGGGTTCGAGGCGCTATTGCGCGGCATTCCGGTGACCATTTTTGGCGCGCCCTTCTATGCCGGTTGGGGCCTGACCACGGATCTTGGAAGTGTTCCGGCCCGTCGCGGCGCACGCCCATCCCTGCTGGGTTTGGTGCATGCCAGCTTGATTGACTATCCCCGCTATCTGGACCCGGTTACCGACGCGCCCTGCCCCGTCGAGGTCGCCATTGAACGGTTGGCACGGGGTCAGCCCCCCAAACGCGGGCCGCTGAATCGGGCTTTGTCAAAGCTACAGGGTGCTTTTTCCACCCATGCCCATCTCTGGCGACGCTAATGCGTTGTTCGGGCCCAACGGTGCAACACGTCGCCACCGACCGGGCGCGCCTCGATCAACTCGAACCGAGGGGCGCTGTCCAGTTTTTCCAGCCCTAATGCGCCAATCGCCGAAAGTCCCTCGGCGCCGATGGTCAAACCAGCAGTGAAACCGACAAGCTCATCGACCAGATCCTGCGCTAGCAACGACGCCGCCAAAGCCGAGCCTCCTTCGCAGAAAATACTTGTCAGACCTTCCTGGCCCAGCTGTTGCAGCAGGTCGCGCGCATCAACCTGATGGTCGTGCAACGCACAAGGCAACAGCCTCGCGCCCAACCCCTCCCACGTGCGGGCGCGCTCGGCGTCGGGATGCGGGCCATGACATAGCCAGACGGGCGTTTTTGAGGCCGTGCGCGCCAGTTGTCCCATCAAGGGTAAATCCAAATGGCGCGAGACAATCACGCGCACCGGCTGACGCTCTATCCCCAGATCCCGAACGGTAAGCGAGGGATCATCCGCGCGCGCCGTTCCAGCGCCGACCATGACGGCATCGTGTCGGGCGCGCATCGCGTGAACCTCGCGTCGCGCAGTTGATCCGGTGATCCACTGGCTATGTCCGGTGGACGTGGCAATCCGCCCGTCAAAGCTGTTGGCCAGTTTCAACGTCACAAACGGACGGCCCTGTTCGGTTTTCAGAAAGAACCCGGCCAGATCACGCTCAGCCTCTTGCGCCAGCACGCCGGTTTCAACCTCGATCCCGGCCTCGCGCAGCATGGCAAAGCCCTGCCCGGAAACGCGAGGATCGCTATCTTCAATCGCCGCAACAACGCGGGCCACACCGGCCGAGATCAACGCTTCGGCACAGGGCGGCGTCTTGCCGTAGTGGGCGCATGGCTCCAGCGAGACATAGGCCGTGGCCCCTTTTGCCTGCGCACCTGCTTGCGCCAAAGCCTCAGGCTCTGCATGGGGACGCCCGCCGGGTTGAGTCCACCCTCGCCCGACAATCCGCCCGTCGCGCACGATGACACACCCGACAGCTGGGTTGGGCCAACATGCCCCTTGACCGCGCCGACCCAAAGACAAAGCCAGCGCCATAAATCGCTTATCTGTTTCGCTCACTCGTCCGTCGAAGGCTGCGGCGGGCGCAGTTCGTGGACAAACTCCTCGAAATCATCGGCCGCCTGGAAATTCTTGTACACACTCGCAAAGCGAACATAGGCGACGGTATCGATCCGCGCCAGAGCTTCCATGACGATCTCGCCAATTCTGTTGGACGGAATATCCGTGTCGCCCATACTTTCCAAACGCCGCACAATGCCCGAGATCATCTGATCAATCCGTTCAGGATCAACCGGGCGTTTCTGCATTGAGATACGTATCGAACGTTCCAGCTTGTCGCGGTCAAAATCTTCGCGTTTTCCGTTGGTTTTGATAACCACCAGATCGCGCAACTGAACCCGTTCATAGGTCGTAAAACGCCCTCCGCAGGCCGGGCAAAACCGACGTCGGCGTATCGCAACGTGATCCTCTGCCGGGCGTGAATCTTTCACCTGAGTGTCGATATTTCCGCAAAACGGGCAGCGCATCCGCCGTCTCCTCGTCCCTAGCTGGCCTCTTTTGTAAGCACTTTGGCTTACTTATCCACAACTATAGGGCAGCCGCTAGGATTTGGGTAGTCGGAATTTTGCACCCCAAAATAAAGGGTCAGGACAGATGTGCTGCGACCAGCCGCCGATGCGGGGCGCGGCGGTGTTCGAACAGGTAAATTCCCTGCCACGTCCCCAAAACCATCCGCCCCTGACGGACAGGGATGGACAAGGAAACCGGCATCATCGCCGCCTTGATATGGGCAGGCATGTCATCCGGCCCTTCATAGGTGTGGCGCAGATAAGACATCGAGGGATGATCAGACGGAGGCACAAGACGCTCAAAAAACGCATGCAGATCCGTCTGCACCTCGGGGTCTGCGTTCTCCTGAACCAGTAAAGAACAGGAGGTGTGCCTGACGAACAATGTCAGGACACCATCCCGTTCAAGGGAACTAAGCCATTCTGCAATCTGGGACGTGAATTCGTACAAGCCGGGTCCATTGGTCTGGAGCGCGAATTCCGTCTGCATTGCGTTTTGGCCTTTGCTTTAGTTGTTAGAAAATCTGCCGGCGACCGCACCGCGCATTTGCACCCTGCACGGATATGCTGGAGCCGACAACGAAGGGGCCCCTTACGCCACCGGTTTGTGCCGGAGCATCAGCCGGAGGCGGTTTCAGCGAAAACTGAACCGCTGTTACACGCCCAGTTGTTACACTAGGTCCATAGCCGCGCAACACATAGATGGGGTCCTGCCAACCTGCCCCGAGGCTGCGGCGCGCGAAATCTGCCGCCTCGCACCAATACCCGTCTGTGTCATCCCGTGTACGGGGAATGACTTCAAAGTCGGTGCTATTGATTGCATTGGCTTGAAAACCCAAACGTGCCGCGTCCGCCGTTACCGGAACACTCAGGGCAAACACCGCCAAAGCGGCGCAATATTGTAACTGTTTCATAATACTCTTTCCTCACTTGCTGCTCCCTTTAGTTTAGAGGTCATCGCGTCCGCGGAAAGCAGGTCTCACAATCATTTCAACCAACTTGCGCCTTAACGTGAAGCGGCGTGAGCCAGCCGTGGTAGCGGATCAGCAACCCCAATCCGGGCATCGAGGCCGATACGTCAAACCGAAAGCGCCCCAAATCATCCTGCCATTCACTCGTTGACGATTGCGGTAGCAAAACCCGAGGGACCGGCAAGCCGAAAACCGTCAGGCGATGGATGTGAACCTCCAGCCCCCGCTTCGAGGCAACAGGCCGCATCCAGACCGAGATTGGCCCGAAACGCTCATGAACATGGCCCGTTTTTGCGTCAAACCTCAGCTCTGACGTTGTTTTGTGGCCTCCGAAGTCTCGTAGCCAGCTGTGGTCTTTATCCTGAGTTTGGGTCATCAGTCGAACGGGCACATTCCGGCCTGCAGGGGGAAACTGCCCCAGTTTAAGCGCGAGTTGGATGAGAATACCCTTGCCACGTTCGATATCGCATTCGCCGACATATTCACCTGGGCTGTGATGCAGGTCTCGCACAGATTGGGGCAGAACACTTGGGTCTGCCAAAGCCTGAAGAAACGGATCCGTCACGCGTCAAACCCCTGCTCGGCAAAACGCTCGAGGAGAGCAGCATCCGGCATCATACAGGTATCGTACCGACCGAAAAGAGCATACCGATTGCGGGCGATCGAGAAATACAGCGGGTCTTTCACAGCGCTCGGCAGCAACCGTACCAGCGATAGAAAAGGCCACACTCCCGGCAGCGCGCGCACAGCCGCCGCAAGGGCATCAAGCCGTTGAAAAACCTTACCATCTACGATCACGAGGTTGGTCTCAAAATCCGTAACGGGCAGGTTCAACGCCTTGTACATCCTTTGACCAAGCGGAGACTGCGCTGTTGCAAACTCAAAGCGTCGGGTTTTGTCACGTTTCAGCATGAACCGGAAAAAGCCTGAGCACAGCACGCATTCTCCATCAAAGACGATCAGATTGCGCCCTTTGAATGGATCAGTTGTTTCAGTTCCTGCCATGACGCTGATACCTACTCAAGCTTGCCCGCATAGCGTGACATAGGGCCAATGGGTGGACAATGCGACAAGAAGGAGAGGTGTGCCGGGGAACCCGGTGACCGGTTGGTAAGACCGGCGGTGGCTCTGACCTCATCCCCAACAAGGTACTGACCCGGCAACGAAAAGGATATAGGCAGGAAAGATTGACCAGGCTTGTGGCCAGCTGCCAAATCCATTCGAATTTCTGACAGAAAAGCAGTATGCTGGAACGGCCCCGGTCCAGAGAAAGGAAGGCTTCGCTGCGATGAATGTGGATATTGACCGCCTTCACTTTCTGTGCAAGGCGCTCGACGCGCGATTGGAAAAACGGAGCACCCTGGAGGTGCTGGGTCGCAGCGGACTTGGCCCGCGCGATCTGCCGGAGGATGCGACCTCCTTTTGCGCCCACAAAGAGGCGCTGTTTGTCCGCTATGCCTGCGATGCTCTGAATGATATCACCTTTGCGGCAAGTGTCGGGCTTGGCGTCACGTCCTCGTCGACCTTGACGGCCTATATCAGCAAATACTCACGAGACCTGGAGCAGGTGATTGAAAACACGTCTCATTTCCACGACATGATCGACCCTGCTATCGCCTTCAGCCTGCGCGTTTCGGGGAATTTCGCCGCGTTAGAGGCCCGTTGGAAAGACGCCAGCTTTGCTCGCTATCACCGCCGAACTGAGTTCTTGATGTTTGCCGCCGTCGCCCGAATGCGCAACCTGACACAAACCGATTTCCACCCTATTGAAATCCGTTTTCAGCATGAGGTTGGGGATCATACCCATGCCTTCCAGCAACTGGCAGGTTTTCCGGTTGTCTTCGGCTCTGAAAGCCTCGAAATCGTCCTGTCCCCGTCCTCGCTGAACCTGCCCGTCCCGACCTACGACCCCAGCCTGCGCGCCCATCTACTAGAATACGGGGAACGCGTTCTAGCCGAGCGCCGCTTGCCGAAGCAATTGACCCGCGCCAAGGTCGAAGGGCTGATAACCCGCTCGCTGCCGGGCAAAATCCTCAGCGCAGATGATGTCGCGGCAAAACTCGGCATGAGCGCGCGTACCTTTGCCCGCCGGTTGCAAAGCGAAGGCACCAGCTACCGAGACATCACCGAGGATTTGCGCTGCGATCTGGCCCAGACCTTCATCACCAATGGAATGAACCTGTCCGAGATTGCCTATTCTCTGGGCTACGCCGATCAATCCGCCTTTTCCACAGCGTTCAAGCGTTGGACAGGTCAACCGCCGAGCGCCTTCAAAACGCGGGTCAAACATCCGCTGACGCTTGGAAGCCGGGGGTCATCAGCTTAGCCGCCTCGCCCCGGCCCGCCCCATGAGTGGACCAGACGGATATAGAAACGGACACGCCACAACACATGTGAAGTCGCGCCAATGTGTTTGGCACATCTGCCAATGTGAACGGTGAAACGAAAAAAGGCGCCTCCGTCCGGGGCGCCTTTGATCTTACTGATCCAGGAAGGATCGCAGTTTCCGCGATCTGCTTGGGTGTTTCAGCTTCCGCAGGGCTTTCGCCTCGATCTGACGGATACGTTCGCGGGTCACGCTGAACTGCTGACCGACCTCTTCCAGAGTGTGGTCAGTGTTCATGCCGATGCCGAAACGCATCCGCAGAACCCGCTCCTCACGTGGAGTGAGAGAGGCCAGAACCCGGGTCGTGGTTTCCTTGAGGTTTTCCTGAATGGCGCTGTCCAGCGGCAGCACGGCATTTTTGTCCTCAATGAAATCACCCAGCTGGCTGTCTTCCTCATCGCCGATTGGCGTCTCAAGGCTGATCGGCTCCTTGGCGATTTTCATCACCTTGCGCACTTTCTCAAGCGGCATCTGCAGTTTTTCGGCCAGTTCTTCCGGAGTCGGTTCACGGCCGATTTCGTGCAGCATCTGACGACCGGTCCGAACCAGCTTGTTGATCGTCTCGATCATGTGGACCGGAATACGGATCGTGCGCGCCTGATCCGCAATCGAACGGGTGATCGCCTGACGAATCCACCAAGTCGCATAGGTCGAGAACTTGTAGCCGCGGCGGTATTCGAACTTGTCCACCGCCTTCATCAGACCGATGTTACCTTCTTGAATAAGATCAAGGAATTGCAGGCCACGGTTCGTGTACTTTTTGGCGATCGAGATCACCAAACGCAGGTTGGCTTCGACCATTTCCTTCTTGGCCTGACGGGCTTCTTTCTCGCCCTTCTGAACCTGTTGCACGATGCGGCGGAATTCGCTGATATCCAGACCTACATACTGACCGACCTGAGCCATATCGTTGCGCAGTTCCTCAACCTTGTCGGTCGAGCGTTCGATGAACATCTGCCAGCCCCGGCCCGGCTTTTCAGCCATATCCGTCAGCCAGTTCGGGTCCAGTTCACGCCCGCGATAGGCGTCAATGAACTCCCGACGGTTGATCCGGGCTTGGTCGGCCAGTTTCACCATCGAGCTATCCAGAGACATCACGCGGCGGTTGATGCCATAGAGCTGGTCGATCAGCGCCTCGATCCGGTTGTTGTGAAGGTGAAGACCGTTCACCAGCTCAACAATCTCAGCGCGCAGCTTCTGATAGGTCTCTTCGTCTTTTTCACTGAACGAGCCATCCTCGTTCAGAGTCGCCGAAATCCGGCTGTCCTGCATCTCTGACAGCATCGAGAAGTCGGTCGAGATGCGTTCCAGCGTCGTCAGAACCTGATCCTTGAGGGCGGCTTCCATCGCGGCCAGCGACATGTTGGCCTGATCGTCCTCGTCATCATCATCGTCATTGCTCAGCGGGTTGCCATCGGCGTCCAACTCAGGCCCGGTGTCTTTGGCAGGTTTGGCTGATTGCACAGCCGAGGTATCGACGACCGGCTCTTGCACGTCACCGTCTTCATCCATCTGGTTGCCAAATGTGGTCTCCAGATCAATGACGTCGCGCAGAAGAATGTCTTCAGACAGAAGTTCGTCATGCCAGATCGTGATCGCCTGGAAGGTCAGAGGGCTTTCGCACAGACCCGCAATCATCGTGTTCCGGCCCGCTTCGATCCGCTTGGCGATGGCAATCTCGCCCTCGCGGCTCAGCAGTTCGACCGAGCCCATCTCGCGCAGATACATGCGCACGGGGTCGTCGGTGCGGTCCAGCTTTTCAGTTGCGGCACCGGCCAGAGCCACCTCACGGTTGTTGTCCGTGGTGGTTAGTTCGGTCGAACCTTTGTTTTCTTCTTCCTCGGCCTCTTCATCTTCGATGATGTTGATGCCCATTTCGGACAGCATCGACATAACGTCTTCGATCTGTTCCGAGCTGACCTGATCAGGCGGCAGAACCTGATTGAGCTGGTCGTAAGTGATGTAACCTTTCTCGCGGGCCTCGGCGATCATCTTCTTGACCTGGGCCTGGCTCATGTCCAGCGAGATTTCCTGTTCCTGCTCGTCTGACTTGCGATCTTCTGACGTGTCTTTGGCGGCCATTCAATGCTCCTGCAGGGATGGGTGATTCGTTTGATCCGAATCATTAGCGCGTGAAACTGATTCGGCCACCCGTTTACCTGTTTTTCTTTTCCAGTGCTTTACGAAAACATCACTTCAGCGACGTTTCCGTTCGAAATTGATCCCGGACATGATTGCCTTGAACGCATCCTTTTCGTCGCGATTGATTCGCGCGCCATTGTCGGCAATGTCGAAAACGGCCCTGTCTTCATTCTGGCTGCGGCTTGTGCGGTTACGCTCCTCGGCGGCTTGCGCCAGCCGATATGTCAACGCCTCATCGGCCAGATCAGAAAGTTCCTCTGCGGCTTCGGCAATCTCAGCATCCAACCCCCGGAGCGCTTTGATTTTCGCGAGTTCCTCGGCCAGTGTCATCTCGGCCTTTTCAACGTCGCCTGGTTTGAACACACAGGGGATCACTGCGACATGGCGAAGGCTCAGCAGATTTTCAAGAGGTTCGGCCCCCAAAGTTTCAACGATATGGTCCCGAAGGTTTTCAGGATCATCAATCGCATGGCGCAAAATGGCGTGACGCAGGGCTGCGTGATCAGGATCGTGACAATCCATCTCTTCCAGCTGCGCCTCAAACTGGACCACGACCTGCGGGTTCAGAATCGCAATGGCCAGAATCGCGGCTTCGCGCAGATGGATGTCCGCATTGTCCGAGGACGCCAGGAACGAGGCCCGCGCGCCCGCGGTCGCAGGCTGTTTCTGCGGCTGCCACTTCCCTTTTGGTTGCCACGCACGGTTTTGTGACTGCCTCTGCGGGCGAAACAATTGCCAGCGCAGATCTTTGATCTCTTGCCCGTAATGCGATCGGATCGAGGGGTCACGGATCAGCTTGATCTTGTCCCGCAGCACCTTGTCGAGCGCAGCTTTGCGTTCAGGGCTGTCAAAAACCTTGCCCTCAGTCTCGCGCTGCCAAAGCAACTTCACCATCGGGATGGCCCCGTCCAGCACGGCCTGTACAGCCCCCGCCCCGTCGGCCCGTAGCAGATCATCCGGGTCCTTCCCCTCCGGCATCAGCGCAAAGCGCAGGGACTTTCCGGCCTCAAGTAGCGGCAAGGCCAGGTCAACGGCCCGCATCGCCGCGCGCAGGCCAGCCGTGTCGCCATCCAGCGCAATGATCGGCTCATTCGAAATCCGCCAGAGCAGCTGCAACTGATGTTCGGTAATCGCCGTCCCAAGCGGAGCAACCGACGCCCCGAACCCAGCCTCGGCCAGCGCGATGACGTCCATATAGCCCTCGGCCACGATCAGCGGCTGCCCCTTCCCGGCAGCCTGCCGCGCAGGCCCGTGGTTGTACAGGCTGTGGCCCTTGTCGAACAACTCGGTCTCGGGTGAGTTCAGATATTTGGCGTTGTCATTCGGGTCCATCGCCCGACCGCCGAATGCAATACACCGACCGCGCGGATCACGGATCGGGAATATGATCCGGTTGCGAAACGTGTCGTAGGGCTTTTTGCCCTTGTTCGATGGCTTGGCCAGACCCGCCCCGAGGATCAGATCCTCGGCCACGTTCTTGCCGGTCAGATGGTCCCAAAGCGCCTGCCAGCCGTCCAGGGCAAAACCGATCTCCCATCGCTCCAACGCCTTGGCGTCCAAACCCCTACGGCCCAGATAGTCGCGCGCCGCACTGCCTGCCCCGGTCTTGAGTTGCAGGCGAAAGAACTGAACCGCCTGCTCCATCACCTCGGCCAGTTGCGTGCGGCGGTCTTGTTTCTCTTGCGCTTTCGGGTCGCGCGCAGGCATCGGCATGCCAGCTTCACGCGCCAGGATTTCTACCGCCTCCATGAAGGATACGTTTTCCGTTTCCTGTACGAAAGTAAATGCGTTGCCTTTGGCATGACAGCCAAAGCAGTAGTAGAAGCCCTTTTGGTCATCCACGTGAAAAGACGCCGTTTTTTCGTGGTGAAACGGGCACGGCGCCCACATGTCCCCCTTGCCCTGATTGGATTTTCGCTGATCCCACATGACTTTACGCCCAACAACCTGAGACAGGCTCAGCCGGGTGCGCAGCTCATCGAGAAATCCGGGGGGCAATGACATGGCTCAAACCTGCCAGAAATGAAAACGCGCGCCAAGGGGATGACGCGCGGTTGTCCACAGGGAAATTGCTGAGCTGTGGATTATTGCTGCAAACACAGCTCGAGCCATGCCGCACCAAGATCCTTTTTGCGCACGTCGCGCATCTTTTGCTCATAGACCCAGGGCGTGATTAACGGAATCGCAGCGTTATAGTTCTCGGGCCAAGTGGGGCTGGTTTCAGCCACGGCCTCCACAACGTCGCGCTCTTTCACCTTGTCCAGACGCGCTTTCTGGATCGCGGCCACGACATCGGCCTGATACTGGCAGCTTTGTTCCTTGGTTTCGGCGGCGGCCAGAGGCGTTGCAAGCAAGGCTGCAGCGATGGCGATACGCAACATTGAGGTCTCCCGGATTCGTTTGTCTGCGCGCAGCTTACTCGCCAGTACCGTTTTCGCAATCGACGCGCTGCATTCAGTTTGCGCACGGGGCAGAAAAGCCACCCCGTGCGCCAGTTGTCACAGGCCTTTGGCCCGGTAGCTTTTGGCCACGCGATCAATTGCAACGATATAGGCCGCGGTGCGCAGATCCTCGACATCGTCGCGGCTGTGCCAGACCTCGCGCATGGACTGGTAAGCGATCCGCATCGTGTCATCGAGGCCCGAGCGCACCAGCTCCAGCTCATCCGCACCTTTGAGGTACTTGGCCTTGAAGTCCGGCGACATTGACCAGGCATCGCCCAGATAACGATCCAGCCGTTCAAGCTCGCTTACGATCAACTCATGCCGTGCCTCTTCTTGACGGCGCTGCATGCGACCAAATCGAATGTGGCTGAGGTTCTTCACCCATTCGAAATACGAGACCGTCACACCGCCCGCATTAGCATACATATCAGGAATGATGACGGTGCCCTTCTTACGCAGAATTTCATCTGCACCCGCGGTCACCGGTCCATTCGCGGCCTCGATGATCAGCGGCGCCTTGATCCTGTCGGCATTGTCCAGATTGATGACACCTTCAAGAGCCGCCGGGATCAGGATGTCGCAGTCTGCCTCAAGCACCGAAGCGCCATCAGTTGAGTGGGTCGCGTCCGGGAAATCCTTCACGCCACCATGTTTGACGATCCAGTTGCGCACCGCCTCAACGTCGATACCGTCCGGGTTATACAGCGCGCCGTCCCATTCGATGATCCCGATAATACGCGATCCGTCTTCTTCAGCGAGGAACTTGGCCGCGTGGTAGCCCACGTTACCCAACCCCTGTACGACGACACGCTTGCCGTCCAGTTTGCCGGACAAACCGGCCTTGGCGATGTCCTCGGGGTGACGGAAGAACTCGCGTAGTGCGTATTGGATGCCCCGCCCTGTCGCCTCGACGCGACCAGCGATGCCGCCTGCGTTCAACGGTTTGCCCGTCACACATGCGCGCGCGTTGATGTCGGTAGTGTTCATCCGCGCGTATTGGTCAGCCATCCAGGCCATCTCACGCTCACCCGTGCCCATGTCAGGGGCCGGAACGTTTTGCGATGGATTGATCAGATCGCGCTTCGCCAGCTCATAAGCAAAGCGTCGGGTGATCTGCTCCATCTCATGTTCTTCGTATTTGCGCGGATCAATACACAGCCCACCTTTCGAGCCGCCAAACGGCGTCTCAACCAGGGCGCATTTGTAGGTCATCAGCGCTGCAAGCGCCTCAACCTCGTCCTGGTTCACTGCCAAGGCATAACGGATTCCGCCTTTGACCGGCTCCATATGTTCGGAATGCACGGAACGGTAGCCGGTGAAGGTATGAATCTCACCGCGCAGACGCACCCCGAAACGAACCGTGTAGGTGGCATTGCAAACCCGGATTTTCTGCTCCAGACCGGGCGGCAGATCCATCAGGGACGCCGCCCTGTTGAACATCAGATCCACACTTTCACGAAAGCTCGGTTCCTTGGTGCTGGTCATTAATCCCTCCGTACCGGTGAATGACGAACGTTATGGCGTTTTGTCGCACCACTGGCCCGAAGCTGCAATCTTTTATGATGAAAATTTCATCACTTTATAAACGGGTGATAAAAACCCCCTGCTGAGTCGCCTTGGAAATTTTTGTGGCGATCATTGTCGACACAACAGAAACAAAGCGACCGTCATCCCGTCAAATGCAGCGGTTTGCCGTTCAATCCCAGCAGCATAGTGGCAAAGTCGCCCAAATCTCGCCACGTTCGCCGACTACATTCTTTAAGTTGATATGACCCGCCTTCCGTGCGCCGGATTACCTGCAGGGATTAGATATGAGAAAAGTGTTTAGGAATTCTGAACCCAGACGAACTGAGCAATTCAACCGCTCCGACAAAGGTGCTGCGTCGTTCCTGCGCTCCGAGCGCGGGACCATGACCATCCTGACGCTGAGCTTGATCCTTATCATCTTCACGGTGGGTGGATTTGCCGTCGACATGATGCGCTATGACCACGAACGCGCGCGCCTTCAGTATTCGCTGGACCGCGCAGTTCTGGCCGCCGCTGACCTCCAGCAGAATCTTTGCCCAAAAGACGTCGTGCAGGACTATCTGGTCAAAGAAAACCTAGACACATTCCTAGATGGAGAAGTCGTAGTCTCCCCAAGATCCTGCGATGATGACGGAAACAAGTTAATCGTCGGACAGCGCCGCGTTGAGGCAAGTGCCACGATGCCGGTCCGCATGCATTTCATGAAATGGTGGGACGTCGACTCGATCAACGTGAACGTTGTCAGCGTCGCCGAAGAGTCCATCGGCAACGTCGAAATCGCGATGGTTCTGGATGTTTCAGGTTCCATGAGAGGGTCGCGCCTGACCAATCTGCAAGGTGCAGCCAAGAGCTTTGTCACCAAAATGTATGAGAACACAAGTTCCGACAAGCTCTCGATCTCGATTATTCCCTATGCAACGCAGGTGGGTGTCCCTTCTGCCGTCATGAACCAGCTTACGACTGCCGGCTCCAATAGATTTGCGAACTGCATCGATTTTGAAACCTCGGATCTGGCGGCAGGCGCGTTCGATCTGACGAAAACCTACAACCAATCGCTATACTATTCACGCTATGGCGGCGATCAGCGTCCGTCCGGCGGGTTCAGCTCACCGCGCATTGACGAACGGTGCCGTTCTGAAGCCAGTCGTCAGCTTGTTGTTCACCAGAACAACGAGACGAACCTACACAATTACATCGACTCGTTTTACGCGCGCGACAACACGTCGATCAACGTCGGTATGAAATGGGCACTGACGGTGCTAGACGAAAACTTCCGCCCCGTAGTCACCAACATGATCGCAAACGGCCAGGTACCAGCCGATTTCGCGGGCCGTCCTGCCGATAGCGTCGGCAGTGACACGATGAAAGTCATCGTTCTGATGACCGACGGTGAAAACACTTCTCGCACTTGGGTGAAACCGCCATACAACGATGGCCAATCAGGCATCTGGTGGAACGGAGACGAAGACATCTATTCCGTCAATGTGAACCATTATGACGAGAACGAAGACAGCTTCAGATATGCGTGGCTGGGCGTAGACAGGGCATATTGGGACAGCAGTCGCGGTAAATACTGGGTGCGCGACGAGTATCAGGACCACGCATTTGGCAACAGCGATTTCGATGTCTACCTTTGCAGAGGAACCTACTACAGCAGCGGCTATTGCGACAACCTCGACAGGGACGAGGTTCGCCAGATCGATGAAAATGGGACCGCCTTTTCTCTGACATGGCCTGCCTTGTGGGAGCGCACCTCGCGATATGAAATCTATAAGTTGCTGTATGATTCCGTGGGTTCGACCTATGCATACAACTGGTACTATGCGGCAACTGAGACCGAAAACCGTTCCACAAAAGACGATCAGGTCGAAGCGATGTGCGACTATGCGAAATCGGGCGCAAGAAACATCTTGATCTTCTCGGTCGCTTACGAGGCCACCACCAACGGTCGAAACCTCCTATGGTACTGCAAATCGGATGAAAACGCATATTTCGCACCGACAGGATCCGAGATTGGCGAAGTCTTCGACGATATCGCGGCGAGCATCCAGAATCTGAGGCTGACCCAATGATCCGACATCTGAAAAAAGTGCTGCGAAGGTTTCGCCGCGAAGAAAAGGGAATGGCCACAATCGAATTTGTGATGTGGTTTCCGATTTTCATAATGACCACCTATTCCGGGGTCGAGATGGGGATCGTGGCGTGGAACCATGCCAACCTGGAGCGCGCCTTGGATTCAACGATCCAAGATGTGCGGATGAACCGGATTGATCTCTATGAAGGCGAAACTGCTTGGACGCATGATCTGATCAAACAGATCATCTGCGATGAAGCAGGTGGCATTCCAGACTGCATGAATAGCCTTGCGGTTGAGATGACGAGGGTCAATCAATTCGACAGTAGTACGGTCCTTACTGGCGATTTTGATCGTCCGTTTTGCGTGGATACCCCTGAAGAAATTCGCGGCAAAGACGACCAGATCTTTTCACCCGGAACGGCAAACGAACTGATGATCATTCGGGCGTGTGTCGAAATCTCTCCTTTGTTCTTCGGCACTACTCTTGGCCAGCTAGCTCGACAAGACCCCGACGGACAGTATGAACTTCATGCAACAACGGTGTTTGTCCATGAACCTTAAGTCATTTATCAAGCAGCACCTTGGCAATGCCACTTCGCGGTTTCTTCAAAAAGAAGACGGCGTCGTCAGCATCGAAGCCATCATGGTGTTTCCCCTACTCTTCTGGTCCGTCTGGACAACGTATACCTATTTCGACGGATATCGTCAGGGCGCCAGCAACCTGAAAGCGGCCTACGCCGTTGCCGATATCCTGTCCCGAGAAAAGAACACGGTGACAGATCAGTACATCACATCAATGTACGATCTTCAGAAGTACATGATTGAGGAAGGCAACGGGTTGGCGTTGCGGATCTCTTTCGTGCGTTGGGACACTGGCGACGAAGGCACGGACAGTGACGATCGTCATTTCGTAGAGTGGTCTTGTACGCGCGGTGAAGGGCTAGTGCGGTGGTCGAACGAAACAGTTAATCAGGTCTCAGATCGCATTCCGATCATGGCGGACAATGCCACGATGATTTTGGTAGAGACAAGGCACCATTACGTGCGTCCGTTCAAACTCGGGTTCGGCAGCAACGACTTCTTCATCGACAAGTTCATCTTCACACAACCCCGCGGATACACCTTCATCGAAGGGCCAGACTCGTGCAAGGACGCCAACAACGTGGGTGACGGCGGGGGTGATAGCGGACATGACGACAGTACTCCCGAAGATAACACCACTGTGGAGCCGTCAACGCTGTAACACCATAGCCGAGAGTATCTCTGACATGAACTTGGCCTCGGCGGACGCTGTCATGCCGCCGACGCCAACCCGGCGGCCTAGCCGCCACCAAAGACCAGGCGCCCAGACGTTACCGGCCTTTTTGCGAGTTCGCACCAGAAACCCATTGGACGGTTTGAACGCGAAAACACCTCGGTCGACAGCCTCAATCTCCTCAACCCGCGCAATCACCTGCCCCGATCCGGTGCGCAGCTCTGATGCAGTCAGCTCGATCCTGTCCTGAGTGGCCATCCAAACGCGATAGGCCAACCACAAAGAAGACGCGCCAACCGCCAATAAAAACAACTGCCAGACGAGTTCGGGCGGAGAAGCCAGTGCCACGTAAATAACCAAAACACCTACGCTGCCCAGCATAGCAACACCGGCCACCCGTCTTGGGGATGATGCCTCGATCGTTGCCAGCACTTCGTCCTGCATGACTGCCTCCTGTCTGTCTGCTGTCTCGTGTATCCGCTTTGCGCAGAAATAAACAGGCCCTCCCCTGCCCTACATTTGCGCACATTCATGGTGCCCCTGCGCAAATTGACCACTCCCCGGATGGGCATACATCCTGCGAACAAATGAAGGAGTTTGCCATGTCCCTCAGACCCACATTGGAAACACGCAAGGCCGTACCGACGATGGAAGGTGCAGGCGTCAAGCTGCATCGTGCCTTCGGGTTTCAGGACCCGTCCGAATTGGACCCGTTTCTGTTGTTCGACGACTTTCGCAATGAACGCCCGCAAGACTATCAGGCCGGATTTCCCTGGCATCCTCATCGCGGGATCGAGACGATCACCTATGTGCTGTCCGGCACGGTCGAGCATTCGGATTCGCTGGGCAACAGCGGGACGCTCGGCGCGGGTGACGTGCAATGGATGACGGCGGGGTCCGGCATATTGCATCAGGAAATGCCGCACGGGAATACCTCGGGCCAGATGCACGGGTTTCAACTCTGGGGTAACCTGCCCGCGGATCAGAAAATGACCGCTCCGCGCTATCAGGACGTTCAGGCCAAAGAGATTCCCGAGGTCGTCGACGATGACGGCACCACAGTACGTGTCATCGTGGGTGAGTTCTGGGGCAAAACCGGCCCGGTGGACGGTATTGCAGCAGATCCGCAATATCTGGACGTGCATATTCCGGCCGGTGTCAAAAAGACCTTCAAGATCGACACCTACCGCCGCGCCTTTGCCTATGTGTTTCAGGGTCAGGCAGCCTTTGCCGATGCGTCCCAACCGACTGGGGTTTTGCTGGAAAAGGAAGTCGCCGGGCAAGAGGTCAATATCCGCGACATGTCCGGAGACCGCACTCTGGTAAGGTTTGGCACCGGGGATGAGATTACGGTTCAGGCCGGGCCTGAAGGTGTTCGCTTTCTGCTGATCTCGGGCGCACCGATTGATGAGCCTGTGGCGTGGCACGGGCCCATCGTCATGAACACGCGTGCCGAACTGGAACAGGCGTTTCGTGAGCTCCGCAATGGAACCTTCATTCGCCCTGCCCACTAAGGTCAAGCCTGACCCATCTTTGGGTCAGGCCGTCACTGCGCGGTGGACCATGTCCCAATAGATCTGCTCGACCTCGTCCAACGACAATCGCCCACCCGAGCGATACCAGGTCATCACACCATTCAGCATGGCAATCACCGCCAGCGTGGCGATCTTGGTGTCCGAGATCGCGAAGTGACCGGCTTTCTGGCCCTCACTCAATATCCGCTCCAGAGAGTCCTCGTAGGCGCGGCGCAGATCCTCGATCTCTGCGAAGTTGTCCGGCGTCAGATTGCGCAACTCCATATAGGCGATGAAAACCTCGTCGGGGCGTTCCAGATGAAACCGGATGTGGAACCCGACAAAGCGGCGCAGAGCCTCTTGCGCGTCGCCGGTTTCACCAAGCGCATCATAGGCTTGCTGCAACTCCTGCATGTGGTCGCGCATCAGGCGAAACAACAGGCTTTGCTTGTCGGGCGTGTAGTTATACAGCGCCCCGGCCTGAACGCCGACCTCTTTGGCGATCTGGCGCATCGAAACGGCGGCATAGCCATGGCGCGCAAAAAGACCCAACGCTGCCTTGCGGATGCGCGGGCCGGTTATGTCCGAATGTGATCCCTGTGTACGAGCCATGGACAGACACTATCTGAACGTATGTTCAGATAGAACCCCGCTTGAACAGATCGGGTAAAAGAGGCATCACAAGACCAGTCCCTTGTGAAAGCACCTGTTATGAAGCGCCTGCCTGTTCTGGTTCTGATCCTGACCCTTGCCGGATGCACCAATTTCCCTGAGTTGGAAGGCAGCGAATCCCGCGCGGTCAAGACGGCGCCTTACCCCAAGCTTTTGCCCCTACCCAACGTTCTGGGCGCGCCTGCCGATCCGGTCAGCGAAGCCTCAGCCGTTGAGCAGGACCTGACTGCCCGGAGCGAGGCTTTGGCAAAGAAAGCCGAGGCGCTGCAAAACGCGCAGATCAACTAAAGATCGGCTTTTCCCAGCCCCGGCTGACGCGTGACGGATTGCGCCCGTGCCCTGAACCGGCTAAGGCAGCGCTGAACGGGCAAAAGGCCCGAAATCAGACTGGTACGAGCGAAAGGAACCCACGGGATGACACAGGCGCTGCGGCTTGGAATTGCGGGCTTGGGAACTGTTGGCGTGGGTGTTGTCCGGATTGTCCGGCGTCATGCCGATCTGCTGCAGGCGCGCACCGGACGCCCGATTGAAATCGTCGCTGTCTCGGCCCGTGATTCAAGCAAGGATCGGGGCGTGAATCTGTCGGACTATGCGTGGGAAACCGATCCCGTAGCCTTGGCAGAACGCGATGACGTGGACGTGTTTGTCGAGTTGATGGGCGGTGAAAACGGCCCGGCCAAAGCCTCGGTCGAGGCGGCGCTGGCCAGCGGCAAGGATGTTGTTACGGCCAACAAAGCCCTGCTGGCCATCCATGGTCAGGAACTGGCCGAGAAGGCCGAAGCCGCAAGCCGCGTGATCCGGTTCGAGGCCGCCGTTGCCGGAGGCATCCCGGTGATCAAATCCCTCACCGAAGGTCTGGCTGGAAACGAGATCACCCGCGTGATGGGCGTGATGAACGGCACATGCAACTACATCCTGACCCGCATGCAATCGCAGGAAAAAGGCTATAACGCGCTATTCGATGAATGCGCTGAACTGGGTTACCTCGAAGCGGATCCGAACCTGGATGTGGGTGGTATTGACGCGGCGCATAAACTGGCCCTGCTGTCCTCGATCGCGTTTGGCACGAAGCCGAATTTCGACGGGATCGAGATTGAAGGCATCCAGCACATCAGCCTCGACGATATCCATCAGGCACATGACATGGGCTACCGGATCAAGCTGCTGGGTCTGGCCCAACGCACCGCACGCGGTCTGGAACAGCGTATGCAGCCCTGCCTCGTGCCCAGCGACTCGCCGCTTGGTCAACTCGAAGGCGGCACCAATATGGTGGTCATCGAAGGCGACGCAGTTGAACAAGTGGTACTGCGCGGCCCCGGAGCGGGCGAAGGACCAACCGCAAGCGCAGTGATGGGCGATGTTTGCGATCTGGCACGGGGTCTGAAAATCTCGACCTTCGGGCGCCCTGCGTCCAGCCTTCAAGACGCCACCCCAGCCATCACAGGCCTGCCTGCGCCGTATTACCTGCGTCTGGGCTTGCTGGACAAACCCGGAGCGCTGGCCAAGGTTGCGGCCATTCTGGGCGATGCGGGCGTGTCGATTGACCGGATGCGCCAGTACGGCCACAGCGACAGCACAGCCCCCGTTTTGATTGTCACGCACAAAACCACGCGGGCCACTCTGGATGTGGCGCTGGACGGGTTCCGGACGACCGATGTTGTCGCGGGCGAGCCTGTCGCGCTGCGCATCGAACAGGTCTGAACCCTTGCAGCCTGCGCCATCCGCAGGCTATGCCAGACGAAACGCCATTGCCTGCCAAAGGAATACAACGCATGAACCCTGCCAAAATCGATTTTAACGACCGCCTGCTGTCTTTGGGCCTAGCACGGGTCGCGGAACAGGCCGCGCTTGCCTCGGCCTCGCTGGTGGGGCGTGGTGACGAGAAAGCTGCCGACCAGGCCGCCGTGAACGCGATGCGCGAGCAGTTGAACCTGCTGGATATCGCGGGTGTCGTGGTCATCGGCGAAGGCGAGCGTGACGAAGCGCCGATGCTCTATATCGGTGAAGAGGTCGGTACCGGCGAAGGCCCCGGCGTGGATATCGCGCTGGACCCGCTGGAAGGCACTACGCTGACCGCAAAGGACATGCCAAACGCACTGACCGTGATTGCCATGGGCCCGCGCGGCTCGATGCTGCATGCGCCGGACGTGTATATGGACAAGCTGGCCGTTGGCCCCGGCTACCCCGAAGGCGTTGTCTCGCTCGACATGAGTCCGCGCGAACGTGTTGAGGCATTGGCCAAGGCCAAGGGGTGCGAACCAGCCGATATTACCGTTTGCATCCTGGAGCGTCCGCGCCATGAGGCGATGATCGCCGAGGTGCGCGAAACCGGTGCCTCGATCCGTCTGATCACTGACGGCGATGTGGCAGGTGTTATGCATTGCGCCGAAAGCGAAACCACCGGCATCGACATGTATATGGGCCAGGGTGGCGCGCCCGAAGGCGTCCTGGCTGCCGCTGCTCTGAAATGCATGGGTGGTCAGATTTTTGGCCGCTTGCTGTTCCGCAACGATGACGAACGTGGTCGCGCCGCCAAGGCAGGCATCACCGATCTTGACCGTGTCTATGCACGTGACGAGATGGTGACGGCGGATGTGATCTTTGCCGCAACTGGCGTAACAGGTGGCTCTCTGCTGCCGCGCATCAAGCGTGAGCCGGGCTGGGTTGAAACCACCACCCTTCTGATGCGCTCGAAAACCGGGTCGGTTCGCCGCATGTCCTACCGCACGCCGATGTGGTCGCACGACGAAGCCTAAGCGGCTTGCGCCGATACCTTCGGCGAGAGTATCTGTGAAAAGATGAAGAGGCCGGGTCCAAATGGGTCCGGCCTTGGCATATGAGAGGCGCGATGAGTTTTCTTGGGGTTGAACAATCTTTGACAGGCCGGCGCTGGGTAGGGCCCGCGCCCGAGGTTGAGCGCGCGACTGAAATGCTGGTGCAGCAGGCCGGTTTGCCGCGTGCCGTTTGCCAAGTGCTGGCGCGGCGGGGCGTCCCTCCGATGGAGGCTGCTGGTTTTCTGGAGCCAAAGCTGAAAGAGCTTTTGCCCGACCCTCGCAGCATGAAAGATATGGAGACCGCTGCGACCCGGTTTCTGAAAGCGGTGCGCGAAAAGCAGCGGATCGCAGTTTTTGCGGATTATGATGTGGATGGAGGCAGTTCGGCGGCATTACTGCTGGTCTGGCTGCGACAGATGGGTCTGCAGGCGACGCTCTATGTGCCGGACCGCATCGACGAAGGCTATGGGCCGAACGTGCCTGCGCTGCAATCGCTGGCAGCGGCGCATGACCTGATCATCTGCGTGGATTGCGGCACGCTGAGCCATGATCCGATCGCTGCAGCAAAAGGGGCTGATGTGATCGTGCTGGATCACCATCTCGGCGGTGAGACTTTGCCGGATTGTGTGGCCGTGGTGAACCCGAACCGGCAGGATGAAAGCGGCGATCTGGGCTATCTCTGTGCGGCAGGCGTTGTCTTCCTGATGCTGGTCGAGGCTGGGCGGCAAATGCGGGAGGCTGGGGCGAAGGGACCGGATTTGGTGCCTCTGCTAGATCTGGTCGCGCTGGCGACTGTCGCCGATGTTGCCCCGTTGATCGAGGCGAACCGCGCTTTGGTCCGACAAGGTTTGAAGGTCATGGCAGGCCGTCAGCGCCCCGGTCTTGTCGCGTTATCGGATGTAGCACGCATGGATGCCGCGCCAAACAGCTATCACCTCGGGTTTCTGTTGGGACCTAGGGTGAACGCCGGGGGACGCATCGGACAAGCCGATCTTGGAGCGCGACTGCTCAGCACCGACTCTTTGCACGAAGCGCAGGCTCTCTCCGAACGGCTAGACGCGCTGAACTCTGAACGGCGCGATATCGAAAATGCCGTACGCGTTGCGGCGCTTGAGCAGGCGCAGGAGCGCGGTTTGGACGCGCCCTTGGTTTGGGCCGCTGGCGAAGGTTGGCATCCGGGCGTTGTCGGTATCGTCGCCTCGCGCCTGAAAGAAAACGCCAACCGACCAGCCATTGTGATCGGCTTTGACGGAGATGAAGGCAAAGGATCAGGGCGGTCGGTGTCGGGCGTTGATCTGGGGGCCTCGATTCAGCGGCTGGCGGCTGAGGGGTTGTTGGTCAAAGGCGGCGGTCACAAGATGGCGGCCGGGCTAACCGTGATGCGCGAACAGTTGGAACCGGCCATGAAGCGCCTGTCAGAACTGCTGGAAAAACAAGGCGCGGGGCAAGGTGGTCCGGCGGACATGAAGCTCGACGGGGCGTTGATGCCCGGCGCCGCGACAGTGGATCTGATTGAACAAATTGAGAAAGCCGGGCCTTTTGGGGCCAGCGCCCCTGCCCCGCGTTACGCCCTACCCGACCTGCAGGTGCGTTTTGCCAAACGGGCCGGTGAGTCGCATCTGAAGCTCTCGCTTGCGGATGGCCTTGGCGGCGGGCTGGACGCCATCGCATTCGGAGCCTTTGACGGACCGATGGGTGAAAAGCTTTCAAATCACGGCGGAGCGCGCTTTCATTTCGCCGGTCGGCTGGAGGTAAACACATGGGGTGGTCGCCAGAACGTACAGCTTCGACTTGAGGACGCTGCCGAGGCAAAATGACTGGTTTCAAGGCAACGGCAGGACAGTTCAAAAAACTTTCGCATCCCTGCATTTTTCGGCTTGCGGGGGTCGGGGTGAAACCGTAAAAGGCCCTCCACAAGCTAGCGTGGCCCGTTCGTCTATCGGTTAGGACGCCAGGTTTTCAACCTGGAAAGAGGGGTTCGATTCCCCTACGGGCTGCCATTTTTGCTTGTGAGCCAAGGCTCAGTGGCCCGTTCGTCTATCGGTTAGGACGCCAGGTTTTCAACCTGGAAAGAGGGGTTCGATTCCCCTACGGGCTGCCACTTCACCAGCATTCAATATCTAGAAGAAAACCAGAAGTCTGGCTTCAGTCTTAAGCTGCTTTCTCTTTGATGCTTCTCTCTTTGATTTCTATCGGCGCTTTTTCAGTTGTGGTTGCCAAATAACCACTTGTGCAAAACACTTGGGCGACCTTTCGTTACAGAACCCCAAACCTCCGCCAGATTGTCTCGCTTTTCAACCGTTTCAATCTCAAACAGATCGTTGAATCAAATGGCTGACGCAGGGCTATGGCTCACCGGCACACGCCTGGTGCTACCAACCGCGACGGCCGAACAAGGAATGCAGGCGATTCTGACCGGCAAACGGGTCGATCGCCTGCGAGCGCTCCAGACCTGAAACAACGCGGCCGACCAGTATCCAACTGATCGCGGCGAAGATGATGCCTCCGAAAGCCTGCCCCAACAGAACTCCGGACGCCCCGGCCAGTGCCGATCCGATTGAGGCGAAGACCCAAGTGCCGACTGTGTGGCGGCCCCAATTGATCCATGTGGAGTAGACCGGATGGCCCAAGTTGTTGAAACTGGCATTGGCAACGAAAATGACCCCGTTGAAGAATGACGCCAGCGCCAGCGGTCCGCAAAACAAGTAGATCAACACGCGGGTCTCGCCTTCGGCTGCGAACAAATCTGCGATTGGAGCACGCAGCAGGAATAGGACAGCCGCCATTCCAAGAACGTAGATCGCCGTGAATTTGATACCGGCTAGAAAGGCCTCGCGCACGCGGTTGAACTGCTCGGCCCCGAAGTTCTGGCCGATGATGGGGCCGATCGCTCCAGACAGCGCAAAAATGACCGCGAACGCCACGGGCAGAAGCCGCCCGATCACGGCCATTCCGGCCACCGCATCCGTCCCGTACTCGGCGATTTCACGCACGACGATGGCATTGCCGATCGGCGTTGCCACGTTGGTCAGCACGGCCGGGATCGCGATGGCCCGGACCGGTTTCAGATCGGATGCGACTTGCCGCAGCGATGGGCGGGCAAAGCCTCGGTGGACGCGCAGGGCGGGCCAAAGCGCAGCCGCGAGCATGCATATCCGCGCCAGCACCGATGCAATCGCTGCACCGTCGAGCCCCAAACCAACCGCGAAGATCAGGATCGGGTCGAGAACCGCGTTCACCACGCCGCCATAGATCGTCGCCATCATGGATCGCCGCGCATCCCCATGCGCGCGCAGAACCCCCATAGCCACCATCGCAATCGCCATCACCCACATGGTCGGCAAAATGATCGACACATAGCGTGTGGCGAGCCTCAAAACCTCGCCTTCGGCCCCCAATAACGACAACAACGCGCTGAGGTTCCAAAGCACCAGCACCGGCGTTATCAGCCCAACGCACAGACCCAGCGTGGCCACGCTGGAGGCATATGTCCGCGCCTCTTCCGGCCGCCCTGCCCCCAAGGCCCGTGCCGTTAACGCGCCGGCCGAGATCGACAGGCCGATATTGATTGCATTGGTGAAAAACAGAAGCGTTCCGGCATATCCCACGGCGGCGGCCAACGCGTCATTGCCAAGCATCGAGATAAACACCATGTCGACGAAATCGACCGCAAAGATCGCCATCAGACCGATACTGGTTGTCAGAGACATGCGCGTGACATGTCTCATCAGGCTGCCACTCAGGAAAACGGCTTCGCCTTGGGATTGATTGGCCATGTTCTACCTGCTCTGCGACGGCGTTTGAGTTCTGTCACCTTCTCAGATGGCAGCGCAGCGTCAACAGTTTCATTTCGCCCAAAAGGCAGGCCATTTCCGGGCGATCACCACTGAGTCGGGTTTTGCAAGCCCTGAACTGACGCCGTGCTTGACAGAATCCAACCATCTCGTTCTGATACCAGCGTGAGCAAAAACACTGAATCAAACCAATGCATTGCCCGGAACACGCGCTGCTGTCAGCATCGCTATCGGCATGGTTGCGTTCGGTCTGATGACCCCAAACGCCTGAAAGTCTGCCTCTCGTGACAGGACCCATGATGACTTACGTGCGGTTCATCGACCGCGCCAACCGGATGCTGGGTCGCGTGATCATGTATGGCATCTTCGTGATGATGGCGATCCTGTTGTATTCCTCGGTTTCCAAGACATTCTTCGTGCCGTCCCTGTGGACGCTGGAAATGGCGCAGTTCGCGATGGTGGCCTACTACATGCTGGGCGGGCCCTACGCGATGCAGATGGGCGCGAATGTCCGGATGGATCTGCTCTATGGTGAATGGACCGACCGCAAGAAAAGCCAGATCGACGCGCTGACCGTGTTGTTTCTAATTACATACCTCGCTTTTCTACTCTGGGGTGGCTGGGACAGCTTGATGTATTCGTTCCAGTATGGAGGTGAGCGTTCGTCCTCGGCCTGGCGGCCCTATATCTGGCCGATCAAGACCATAATGGTTATCGGCATCTTTCTGATGCTGCTTCAGGCGATCTCGGAACTCTGCAAGGACATCCTGCGCTTCAAAGGCTTTGATATGGGCAAAAAGGATGATGAGCCCGTCCACATGGCCCCCGAAGACCTTGAAGGAGGGCATCGCGGGTGAGCTACGAACTGATTGCCGCGCTCATGTTCTCGACCATGATGCTGATGTTGCTGACCGGTCAGCGGGTCTTTGGCGCGATTGGCTTTGTCGCCGTAATCGCAGCCTTCTTCCTTTGGGGCGACCGCGGAGGATACGATCTAGGCTTTGCGGCGGCAATCAAGGTGATGCGCTGGTATCCCCTGCTGACGCTGCCGATGTTCATCTTCATGGGCTACATCCTGTCTGAGTCCCGGATTGCCGATGACCTCTATCGGATGTTCCACGTCTGGATGGGCGGCCTGTCCGGTGGGTTGGCCATTGGCACCATCGGCCTCATGGTTCTGATCTCGGCCATGAACGGGCTGTCTGTGGCTGGTATGGCGATCGGAGCCACCATCGCCCTGCCCGAGCTGCTACGTCGCAACTATGACAAGCTGATGGTCACCGGCGTGATACAGGCCGGATCGTCTTTGGGCATTCTGGTGCCACCCTCAGTCGTGCTGGTCCTTTATGCCATGATCGCGCGCCAACCGGTCGGGCAACTCTGGCTGGCCGGCGTGATCCCCGGCCTGATGATGGCCACGATGTTCATCATCTACATCGCCATCCGCTGCCGCATAAATCCGGCACTTGGCCCCGTGATGAGCGCGGAGGAACGCGCGGAAGTCACATGGGGCGAAAAGATGCGTCTACTGGGCGCTGGCCTGCTGCCGCTGGGCATCTTCGCCGTGATGATGGTGCCCTTTGTAAATGGCTGGACATCCTTGGTTGAAAGCTCGGCCCTTGGTGCCATCGCGGCCTTTTTGGCAGCCGTTCTGAAGCGGCGCATGACATGGCAGGTCTTTGAAACCTCGATCAAGCAGACGCTGGGCATCACCTGCATGTTCATGTGGATCATCCTCGCCGCACTTGCCTTTGGGGCCGTCTTCGACGGTCTGGGCGCGGTCAAAGCGATCGAGAACCTGTTTACCGTTCAACTCGGCCTGAACCCGTGGATCATCCTGATCCTGATGCAGCTGAGCTTTCTACTTATGGGGACATTCCTCGATGACACGGCCATGCTGGTCATCGTCGCCCCCCTTTACGTGCCGCTGGTCGGCGCGCTTGGGTTTGACCTGATCTGGTATGGCGTGCTCTACACGATCACATGCCAAATCGCTTATATGACACCGCCGTTCGGGTATAACCTGTTCCTGATGCGGGCCATGGCCCCGCCTGAGGTGACGATCAAAGACATTTACCGCTCAATCATCCCGTTTGTCTGCGTGATGGCTGTGGCACTGGGATTGGTCATGGCCTTCCCCGACATCGCATTGTGGCTTCCGGGCGTCGTCTACGGAAACTGAGCACACAAGAAAGAGAAGCCGGAAAAACCGGTTCGATTTCAACAAAAAGCACAGGAGAGGAAGACTATGACAACAACAAGACGCAGATTTTTACGCACTGCTGCTTTGGCCGCGCCTGCGACACTGGCAGCGCCCGCAATCGTCAAAGCGCAGGCCCCGATCAAATGGCGCTTTCAGACCTACGCAGGGGGTGCGTTGGGTGAGCATGTGACCAAACCAGCCATCGATTACATCAACGCCAACGCCAATGGTGAGCTTGAGATCGAGCTGTTCTATGCCGACCAGATCGTCCCCACCGGAGAGCTGTTCCAGGCGCTTCAGCGCGGCACCATCGACGGTGTGCATTCGGACGATGACTCAATGGCCTCGCCCACGCCGCTGCGCGTGTTCGGAGGGTATTTCCCTTTCGCAACCAAGCACATCCTCGACGTTCCTGTCCTGTTTAACCAGTACGGTCTGGCTGATATCTGGCGCGACGAATACGCCAAGGTCGGTGTGCAATGGCTGTCCGCCGCAGGTCAGGACCCGTGCAACTTCAACACCAAGAAGGAGATCACCTCGGTTGCTGACCTGGATGGGTTGAAGCTCTATACCTTCCCGACCGCTGGTCGCTTCCTTGCCAAGTTCGGCGTGGTTCCGGTGAACATCCCCTATGAGGACGCCGAAGTGGCCGTTCAGACGGGTGAGTTGGATGGCATGGCATGGTCTGGCATTACTGAGGACTACACGGTCGGCTGGGCTGATGTGACCGACTACTTCCTGACCAACAACATCTCGGGCGCATGGATCGGATCGTGGTTCGCCAACCAAGAGCGTTGGAACGAGTTGCCGGATCACCTGAAATCCGTCGTGATGGCCGGGATCGAGGCTGGACACACTTATCGGAACCAGTGGTACTGGGGTGGCGAAGCCGCTCTGCGGGCCAATGGTGACAAGCTGGAGTTGCGCTCGGTTCCGCCCGGCGAATGGGCCGAAGTGGAGAATGCGGCCAAGGAGTTCTGGGACGAGATTGCTCAGGAAGGCGAAGTCCACCAGAAGATCATCGGCATCTTCCAAGAGTATAACAGCGTCATCAATCAGGCCGGCGTGCCCTATAACTTCGAATAAAAAACCGGGCGACCCCGCGCAAAGGGGTCGCCTTGCCAATTTGTCATCCACAGAAACCAACCGACATGCTAGAGGTCACAAGACACCGAAGGTTCAGGGCAAGGGCAGAGCATGAAACTGGAATTCCACCACATCAACTTCGTCGCCGATGATGTTGATCGCATGCACGATTTCTACACCAACGTGCTGGGGCTGGATAATATCCCTCAAGACAATTTCCCAAGGACCGAGGCCAATGAGGACAGCGGTTATGACGGCAAGATCCGCTTTGCGACTGAGGGCCATATGCAGATGCATCTGGCCGAGCGTGCCTTTGACGTCGCCTTCAAGAACGGGCAAGTGATCAACCCGGTGGAACGCGGCCATATTGCCTTTCGTACCGATGACCTGCCTGCATTCCTGAAGCTACTAGACAAACGCGGCATCCCTTATTCCGACTATGGCACCACCTTCGCGAAAGAATGGCATCAGGTCTTCTTTCAAGACCCAGAAGGCAATGTGATCGAGGTTCATCAACAGGTCGTTCAGAGCGAATAACCACAAAGAGGCCCGCGCACTTAGATCGTGCAGCGGGCCTTTGAAAGAGTTGTTGGTCGGGAAGTCCGCCCAAACGAAACGGTTCAGACGAACCGGTTGACGTAGTTCTCGAGAATTTCCTGCCGACCAGAGCGAGGCTGCGGGTTGATATCCTCGGCCAAGACGCGGGCCGTGATCTCATCCAGACCAGAGGACAGCATGGATTGTGCGGCTTCCGTCGACCAGCCCGCGTATCTGTCCTCCAGCGCGGCCTCTAGCCCGCCATCTTCGATCATGGCGGCAGCCGCTTTCAAACCGCGCGCGCAGATATCCATACCGCCCACATGCGCGGCGATCAGATCCTCGGCGTCGATCGACTGACGGCGGATTTTCGCGTCGAAATTGGTCCCGCCTGTGGTGAAGCCTCCGGCCTTGAGGATATGATAGTAGGCCAAGGCAACCTCGGGCGTGTTATTGGGAAATTGGTCCGTATCCCAACCCGACTGATAGTCATTGCGGTTCATGTCGATGGAACCCAGCATGCCTTCAGTCGTCGCAGTTGCGATCTCATGCTCAAAGCTGTGACCGGCCAGAATGGCGTGCCCCTGTTCGAGGTTCAGCTTGACTTCGTCCTCAAGGCCGTACTTGCGAAGGAAGCCGATGCAAGTGGCGGCGTCGTAGTCGTACTGATGCTTGGACGGTTCCTGCGGCTTGGGTTCGACCAGAATGGCGCCCTTGAAGCCGATCTTGTGCTTGTACTCGACCACCATGTTCAGGAACCGGCCCATGTGATCAAGCTCAGCCCCCATATCGGTGTTGAGCAACGTCTCATAGCCTTCACGCCCGCCCCATAGGACGTAGTTCTCCCCCCCCAGCTTGTGGGTCGCGTCGATGCAGGATTTCACTGTGGCGGCAGCAAAGGCAAACACGTCCGGATCAGGGTTCGTGCTGGCACCACCCATCCAGCGGCGATGGCTGAACATATTGGCGGTCCCCCAAAGCAGCTTTGTGCCCGAGACCTGCATCTTCTCACCGATATAGTCGGTGATCTCTTCCAGAGTTCTCAGGTTATCCGCATAGTTGCCCTGTTCGGGTCGGATATCCGCATCGTGCCAGCAGAAATAGGGCTGCCCGAGAATATCGAACATCTCGAACGCGATGTCGGCTTTCATTTTGGCACGGCCCATATCGTCCTGCGGATGCCAGGGACGCTCAAGCGTTGGGCCGCCAAACGGATCGCCGCCTTCCCAGGCGAACGAGTGCCACCACGCGACGGCGAAACGCAGGTGATCCTCCATGCGTTTGCCCATGATGACTTCATCCGGATCGTAGTGACGGAAGGCGAGCGGGTTCTTGCTGTCTTCGCCCTCGTACCGGATCTTTTCGATCTCTTGAAAGAAACCACTCGCCATTGTCTTCCCTCACTCAGTCTTTTCGCCAGGCTTTTTGCCCAGAATGATCATCGACAGCAGGTCATCATCGGTGACATCGGGGATGTCGACGGTTCCGACCAATTGACCGTTCTTCATGACCGAAGCCCGATCGCACAGTTCCATCACAGCATGCACATCATGGTCGATCAGGAAAATCCCGATCCCCTGCGCCTTGAGCTTCTGGATCAGTTCCGCAACCATCTGGGTCTCATGCGGGCCCAATGCGGCTGTGGGTTCGTCCATGATCAGGATGCGCGCGTTGAAATACACCGCCCTGGCAATCGCCACCGACTGGCGCTGACCGCCAGACAGGGCCGAGACCGGGTCATTGAACTTCTGGAAGTTCGGGTTCAGCTGACCCATGATCTTGCGGCACTCGGCCTCCATCGCGGCATCGTTGACCAAGCCCATTGGTGTCACCATCTCGCGCCCGAGAAACAGGTTCGAGCTGGCGTCGAGGTTGTCGGCCAAAGCGAGCGTCTGATAAATTGTCTCGATATTGTTGGCCCGCGCGTCCCGAGGGTTGTTGATCTCGACCTTTTCACCGTCGATCCGGATCTCGCCGCTGTCCATCTGATAGGCGCCAGACAGGACCTTGATCAGCGTGGACTTCCCTGCCCCGTTGTGGCCCAGCAAGCCCACAACTTCGCCGGGGTAGAGGTCGACCGACACGTGATCCACCGCCTTGATGCCCCCGAAGGAAATCGAGATATCGTTCATTTCGACCAGAGGCGGCTTGCCAGAGCCGCGACCCGAATTTGTTCTCTGCGTTTCTTCAGCTTGCATCATTTCGCTCCCAAACGTTTGCGATAGACGATGTCGATATAGACAGCCAGGACGAGCACAGCACCGACGACGATGTTCTGGAACGGTGCATCCACACCGACCATCGCCATCCCCGATTGCAGCGCCTGCATGATCAGGGCCCCCAGGATCGCACCATAGATCGTCCCCAGACCACCGGACAGGGCTGTCCCACCGATGACGGCCGCAGCAATAACACGAAGCTCATCCAGCGTACCAATGTCGTTCGAGTGGTTGGCCAGACGGGCCGAAGCCACAACAGCGGACAGTGCGCACAGGAAGCCCATCAAGGCAAAGATCTTAACGGTCATCATGCGCGTGTTGATGCCAGAAAGCTCCGCCGCGTCGGGATTGCCGCCAGTTGCAAAGATATAGCGGCCGAACCGGGTCTTGCGGGCCACGACTGTCAACGTGACAGCTACCAGGATCAGGATCAAAACCGAAATCGGGATGCCGTAGCCGACGACCAGACCCTCAGGCATGATCTCACCACGCGCTTCGAACATACGCTCGAGCCGGCGGGTAGGAATGGCGTAGCTGTTGACGATGAAGACATAGCCCATGATCGCGATGCCGATGATCCCGGCCAGCGTTGTTTCAGCCCAGACGGGTTTGACCGGGAAACCATGTGCGGCCTTGGACCGACGCGCACTCCAGAGCGCCCAGATCGCTGCGGCTGTGGCGGCAAGGCCGAACAAAAGGCTGGCCGTGGTGCCAAGCGTTCCGTTGGTGCCGCCGAACATCAGGAATGTGCTATCCAGCGGGCCAATGGTCTGGCCATCGGTCATGTACCAGGCGACGTTGCGCCAAACCAGAAACCCACCGAGGGTCACGATGAAGGCGGGAATTGTCAGGTACCCGATCATCCAGCCTTGAAAGGCCCCGATCAGGGTTCCAACCGCAAGCCCAACGACCAGAGTGATCGCCCATGTGGCCGGGTTGTTCAGGCCCATGCCCAGCATGTTCGGCAACAGCTCGGTCTGGGTCATGGCCATTACGGCGGATGTCGTCGCCAGCAAAGCGCCGACAGACAGGTCGATGTGGCGCATCACGATGATGAACACCATGCCACAGGCCATGATCGCAACCGACACGGTCTGAATGGACAGGTTGAACAGGTTGCGCGGGGTCAGGAAACGCCCATCCGTGACGATATTGAACCCGATGCAAAGGATGATAAACGCGCCGATCATACCCAATAGCCGCATATCCAGCTCAAGCTGCTGGAACAAGTTTTGCTTGCTTTTCTGGGGTACCGGCTGAGACGAAGTTTCGGTCATATCCGATCTTTCATGTTCAGCGATTTGGATCCCGGCCCGCCTACGCAGGCCGGGAATTATAGTAGTTTAGTTACAGGGGGCTGGGCCGTTTTCCACGCCCTGGCACAGGTCTTCCAGCGGAATCCAGCCTGCGTCCACAACAACCGAGAGGTTGTCTTTTGTGATCGGAACCGGTGCCAGGAAGACCGAAGTCATCTCGGTGCCACCGGGCGACGTCCAGCTGACCGCGCCTTCAACATCTCCTGCAGCAGTGCCACTGCTCAGCGCGACTGCGATCTCGCCTGCGGCTTTGCCCAGTTCACGCGCGTCTTTCCAGACGGATACGGTTTGAGTGCCCAGCGCGACGCGGTTAAGCGCCGCATGGTCACCGTCCTGACCCGAGACGGGGATACCTTCCATGCCTTGCGCCGTCAGCGCAGCAACAACACCACCGGCCGTACCGTCATTCGAGGCAACCACGGCGTCCACGTTGTTTTCGTTCGCCGTCAGGATCTGCTCCATGTTGCGCTGTGCGTTCGCGGGTAGCCAGCCATCGGTGTAGGCTTCGCCGACGATCACAACATCACCACTATCGACAGCGGCCTGAATGATCTCTTGCTGACCGCCACGCAGGAAGTCTGCGTTCGGGTCAGTCGGAGAGCCCTTGATCATGACGTAGTTGCCCTTGGGCATAGCTTCGAACACCGCGCGGGCCTGCATGCGGCCGACTTCGACGTTGTCGAAGGTCAGGTAGAATGCACGGTCATCTTCGATCAGGCGGTCATATGCGATAACCGGGATGCCCTCGTCCGCGGCGGCCTGAACAGCCGGGCCAATCGCCTGCGAGTCTTGCGCGAGGATGATCAGCGCGTCCACGCCCTGTGCGATCAGGCTTTCAATGTCCGCCAGCTGCTTGGCAGAAGACGACTGCGCGTCGGCAGAGATATACTCGGCCCCACCCGCTTCAAGCGCGGATTTGATCGCGGCTTCGTCAGTCTTCCAACGCTCTTCCTGAAAGTTCGACCAGCTGACGCCAACGACGGTTTCAGCAAAGGCAGCCGTGCTCATCAGAGCAGCCGCAACTGAAATGCTTAGGAATTTCTTCATGCTTTCCTCCCGGTTGTTCGAGTCCCTTCGAAGTGATTCGAGGACTTCACCTACTTGAGTAGCACATTTATTTCAGTCGGCAAAATATTTATGCTATCGCTAACATAAGAATCTGACTAAGGTGAATGCCAAGACGGGATTCGCGAGGGCAAGATGCTGAAAAACAAAGCCTCTTCTATCTCTACCGAGCAGCGGAACGTAACGCGGCTGCGCGTGCTGGAGCATATCCGCCGCAAGGGGGCGATCTCGCGCATTGATATTGCGGGTGCTTTGCAGACCAGCCCCGCCACCGTCACCACCGCAACGGCAGACCTGTTGTCTGCGGGCCTGATCCACGAGGTTGAAGGCGACCCTCAGTCCGGGTCCCCACGACGCGGGCGGCCCCGTGTTTTACTTAAATTGAACGGTGGATCATTGCTGATCGCGGGGTTCAAAGTCACACGCCACTATGTCTCGGTTCTGATCGCAGATTTCGAAGGGCTCGAGATTGCGTCGATCAAATACCCGCTGGTCGAAGCCTGCATGACCCCGCTCGACTTTGCCCGAACCATCCGAAAAGCGCTGGAAAGCGCCTGCGCGGCTGCGTCCGTTTCAATGTCGGATATCTCGGGGGTCTCGATCGGGATCGCGGGCCTGATTGATGCCGAGCATAACTTTGTCCATTGGTCCTCCTCGATCTCGGAACGGAACGTGCCCCTTGGCCCGCTTCTGCAGCAAGAGGTTGATTGCCCAGTCTTCATTGAAAACGACGCCAATCTCGTTGCAAAGGCGGAACAATTGTTCGGACTCGGCAAAGGTTTGCGGAACTTCCTTGTCATTACGATAGAACACGGCGTCGGCCTAGGGATCGTGTTGGGCGGCAAGCTCTACCGGGGCGAGCGCGGGTGCGGTGCTGAATTTGGACATACCAAGGTGCAACTGGATGGCGCGCTCTGCCAATGTGGCCAGCGCGGGTGTCTTGAAGCCTATGTCGGAGAATATGCCCTGATCCGAGAGGCTTCGGTTGCCGGTCAGGATCACGACCAGATCACCATTGCCGATCTGCATGACAACGCGCAGTCCGGTGATCAACATGCCTTGTCCGTGCTGGATCGGGCGGGGCAGGTATTCGGAATGGGCGTTTCGAACCTGATCAATCTGTTCGATCCCGAATGTATCATCATCTCGGGCAGTCAGGTCAGCTTTCAGCACCTCTATTCCGACAACGTAATGGAGCGGATACGTAAGGGGGTCGTCCACGTCGATGCCCCCCTGCCCGACATCAAGGTCAACCAGTGGGATGACACCATGTGGGCCAAAGGCGCCATCGCCTATGCCATCGAACAGGTCTCAACCTTGAAGATACGCGAGATGCCGGCCCATGTATCGTGAGTGCGCCCTCCTCCTTGCAAGCGCCACAGTTGTTGCGGCCGATCAGCCCATACCAAGCTTTCAGCAGATCGAGGTTGCCGCACATGTCTATGACGGCGGTTGGGAACATTTCGTCGGCGGAGGCGTTGCGGTGTTCGACTGCAACGGCGACAGCCTGCCCGACCTCTTCGCCGCGGGCGGGTCAAACCCGTCACAACTGTTCCGCAACGCCTCGGACGGCGACCTGTCTTTCCGCGTCGGCACGCCAGAGGCCCTGTCCCTGACCGGTGTTACCGGGGCCTATCCACTGGATATCGACGGCGACGGCTTTCAGGATCTGGCGGTTCTGAGGGTCGGTGAGGACCTTTTGTTGAAGGGCCAGCCCGACTGCCAGTTTACGCGCTTTTCCGATCTGAACTTTCAATCAGATGATCATTGGACCACTGGTTTCTCGGCCACGTGGGAGGACGGCGAGACGCTGCCAACGCTGGCCTTCGGCACCTATGTCGACCGCTATGACCCCGAGGGTCCGTTCGAGACATGCGGTCCGACGCTCCTCTATCGTCCCGAAGGATCAGGTTTCGGCGCGCCGGTGCCACTTGAACCGGGCTATTGTTCATTGTCGATCCTGTTTTCCGACTGGGCGCGCACGGGTCGGGCAGACCTGCGGGTCAGCAATGATCGCCACTACTACGTGCGCGGCGGGCAGGAGCAACTCTGGGCGATGGAGGCTGAACCGCGGCTGTACACCGAGGACGACGGATGGCTGCCCTATTCGATCTGGGGAATGGGGATCGCCTCCCGCGATCTCACAGGGGACGGGTTCTCCGATGTCTATCTGACGTCAATGGGCGACCAGAAGTTTCAGGTGTTTGATTCCTCCGAGGACAGCCCCACCTGGCGCGATGCGACCTATGAGAAAGGCACCACCGCGCACAGACCGCATGTCGGCGGCGATGGGCGACCTTCGACCGGATGGCATGCTCAATTCGGAGACGCCAACAACGACGGGCTGGACGATATTTTCGTGACAAAAGGGAATGTTGAACAGATGCCTGTCGCGGCCTTGAACGACCCGAACAACCTGATGCTGCAACAGCCTGATGGCTCCTTTGTCGAAGCCGCTGCCGAGGCGGGTGTGGCTTCGATGGCCAAGTCGCGCGGCGGCGCTTTGGTCGATCTGAACAATGATGGCCACTTGGATCTTGTGGTCGTCAACCGGGGCGCGCCGCTGGAGGTTCACCAGAATACAAGCAACGCCGGAAATTGGGTGTTGGTCGATGTCTCTCAGAACACCTCCAACCGTGCTGCGGTGGGCGGGTTTATCGAGATGCGAACGCCCTCCGGCATACAGACCCGCGAAATCACCATTGGCGGCGGCCATGCTGGGGGGATTTCAGGCCTGCATCATTTCGGATTGGGACCGGCTGAGGCAGTCGAGCTGCGGATGATCTGGCCGGATGGCTCCACAAGCGACTGGCAGGCGTATGACGCCAACCAGATCATCCGCCTCCATCACTGATCCACAGGCAGCCCGCTGGGAACGGTTTTGGGAACACCAAGCCTTAGGGCCGGGTCTTCAAGGGTGTTCAGAAAACTGAGGATCGCGTTAACCTCATCATCGCTTAACGCAACCGGATCCAGGCTATTGGCTGCAGCGATGGCTTCGGTCGTTTCGCCTAAAGCCCTCTGATCATCTGCACCCGGAAACGCGGGCAGACGTGCTTGTTCCAGCGAATACCGCTGCAACGACCCCACGGGATCAAGGTGGTGGCGCACCATATCCTCCAACTCGGCATAGGCTCCGCTGTGGCCATAAGGGGCGGTCAGGGTCACATTGCGCAGCGACGGTGTACGGAAGGCAAACGCGTCGTCGGCCTCACCGGTCACCCGCATGCGACCATCGTCGCGCGAGTGACTTTCGAACCGCGCACCTTTGCCCGGCCCGATCTGAGGCATCGCGATGGCGTGGAACCCATGATCCGTCTGGAGCCATCCCGAATGGCAGGAACTACACCCAGCCTCGCCATAAAACAGATCCAACCCGGCCTGTGCCTCAGGCGGAAGCTCGGCTTCTCCGCGCATCGCCTGATCAAAAAGGCTGTTGTCGGCCCGCCATTCGAAGGCGATGAAATCGGCTATGACGTTGGCAATCGTCGTGAAGGTGATCTCCTCCCCCGGCAGAACGTCTTCGAACCGCGTTTGATATTCGGGAATGGCTGCGACACGCGCGGCGATCAGGTCCCAGGCCCCGCCCTCTTGCGTCAGCAGACCCAGACGCACCGCTTTGCTGATTTCATTTTCGGAGAAGTGCCCGGCCATTTCGTCCGGCGACAGCACTGGAAACATAGCCTGCGCCGCGAGGGCGGATTTGAACCCCGGCCGCATATGGGTTCCCAGCGGAGTGCGGATGCCATTGGGGCGGCTTGGGTCGGCCTCAAGCCGCCCGTCATGGAAGAAGACCGTGAATTCCTCCGCGCCGAGGTTCCACAAGGCCGGAGAGTTGCGGGGAATGCGCTGTTCCGGGCGGTTTTCGGGGTCCAACGCACGCGTCACGCCCAGCCCGATACCGCCCTCACCCACGCCCAGCGACAACCCGTCGGACGTGCCCAGACGCGGATGGTGACACGACCCGCAGCTGATGTTGCGATTTCCCGACAGGATCGGATCGTAAAACAGCAACTGCCCCAGCTCGACAACGGCCAGATCGGGTTCCGCGAATTCGGGGGGCGGGCCAAGCTCTAGCGCCTGCGCGGCCGAGGCCAATCCCATCATTCCAATCGCCGAAACTACCCTCATGCCTAGGTCCCTGTGAGTTTGAGTGTAAGTGTCTGATGATAGGGCTGCTCAGGTGAAAAAACCATGCTGGGGAACGCGTTGATGTTGGGCGCGTTGGGATAGCCTGATGGCTCAATACAAAGACCAGCGCCCGCGTGAAACGGTGCCCTGAGCGAACCAGCAGTATAGACCTGCGCCCCGGTCTGATTAGAGAATACACGCACTCCAAGCCCATTTGCGGCGTCAATCGTGACGATTGGCTGCTGCGCGTCGCGGTCGCTGTTTAGCACGTAGAAATGATCGACGTTTTTACCCGGGCGGCCCGGCGACCTGAAATCCAGAGCCGTGTTTTGTACGTCTTGCAGGTTGCCGGTCGGCACACCCTGCGCATCCGTCTCCAGCACATGCCCGGCATTCACCTTCAGGGTGAAATCTTCAACGCCCGCAGAACTGCCAAGCGTATAGTAGTTATGCTGCGCAATGCTGATCGGCGTTGGCCGGTCCGGCTGGGCTGTAATGGTATAGGTCAGATTGGGAAAACGGAGCGATACGTGCAGCTCGAACCTGACCTCGCCCGGAAAGCCGCCTTCGCCATCGGGGGAAAGGTAACTCATCACCGCCTCACGATCCGAAAGCTGCTGCAGTGTCCAGATTTGGCGGGACAGGCCCTCGGCCCCGCCATGCAGTGTGTTGGCGCCCTCGTTCGGGTCCAGCCGGTATCGCGTGCCTGCAAGATCGAAGCCTGCACCCTTTATCCGGTTCGCCACCCGCCCGACAATTGCCCCATGATAAAAGGGATCGTTCAGATAGGCCTGAGGATCGCCATAGCCGAGGATCAACGGCGTATCGTCTATCCACCACCCTTGGGTGATCGCGCCATAGTTAAGGAGGCTGACGGACATGTCTTTGTCTTGCAACCGCACCTGTTCAAACTGCAAATCGCCTCCCCTTTTCCCCAGCGGGTCGCGCAGTGTCGCGACAACTCCGGTCCTATCCAAAGGCAAACTTGAAGACCGACCCAAGTTACTGCGCTCATATGACCGCCGAACAGGTCCAAACTCCACCCAAGGCGGCGGATGCCTTAGCGTTTACGTCTGAATGGCGGCTGCTCGCGCCTCAAAGTTAGCGCTATCATAGGTATTGTTGAACGCCTAGACCAGATGAAAATTGCTTTTTATCCGCACTAAATGGCACTTACTTTCCTTGAGGCAGGGCACCCCAAACAGCGCGATCACGACCCCGCTGGTTGGCCAAGAATCACGTTTGCGCGGCCACGTTCCGGGCGACCAGTTCCTTGTAGAGCGCGCGAATCCGCAGTGTCATCGGACCAGCCTTGCCCTCTCCGATCTGTTTGCCGTCGATCTCGGCCACTGGGGTTTGCGCGCCGAAGGTGCCGGTTAGAAACACCTCATCCGCACCGTAGGTCTCGTAGAGTGAGTAGTTCTTTTCGAAAACCGGTATGTCATTGGCGCGGCACAGGTCGATCACCTTCTGCCGCGTCACCCCGTTCATGCAGTAGTCCCCGGTCGAGGTCCAAACCTCGCCCTTGCGCACGATAAAGAAATTGCAGGCGTTGGTGGTGTTCACAAAGCCATGCGGATCCAGCATTAGCCCCTCATCCGCGCCTGCCTGTTCAGCCTGCAAACAGGCGATGACACAGTTCAGTTTGGAGTGGCTGTTGAACTTCGCGTCCTGGCTGGTCGGCAACCCCCGTACCTGTGGCACGGTCGCCAGACGTATCCCCCGCGCGGTAAGCGCTTCAGCGGGTTTGGAGTGTTCGACGATGGCCACAATCGTCGGCCCCCAGCGCGACAGCTTGGGATGCTGAAACGGCTTGGCCTTCCGACCGCGCGTGATCATCAGCCGCGCGTGAGCATCGGTTGTCGCGCCATTGGCGGCGGCGGTAGCGTCCAGAATCTCGCGAATATCCTCACGCGTTTTGCCGATGTCCAGAGACACGGCCTTGCAGCTGTCAAACAGCCGATCCATGTGTTCGTCAAAAAAGGCCCAGCATCCATCATAGAGCCGCAGCCCTTCCCACATGCCGTCGCCCAGCATGAAGCCGGAATCATAGACCGAGACCTTGGCTTCATCCTTGTGAACCAGCACGCCATCGACCCAGATTTTCAGGTCCTCGTTGCGGGCATCGTATTCCGCGTCATGGGTTGAGAGTTCGGTTGTCATGCATCACCTTCCAGAACAAGTGCATCCGACCTGAGCCGCTCATAATAAGGCATCGCCGCGTCGCATATGGATTGAAGCGCGGGCGGCAAGGTCGGGAGCGCCCCCTCAGCGCCCGCAAAACCGGTTGAGGCATGTACGGCCCCGTACCAGTGGCTGGCCCACACGCCGTCCGAGGGATGGCCGCCCGCAGGCCAAGACAACATGGCCGGGTCAAAGGGCAGATCAATTGCCGAACATAGTTTCCGCAACATCCGTTCGGGCGCCTGACGAATGTCATAGCTGTCGACGATCACCCCTGCCCCGGTTCGAGCGCAGATAAGATTGTAGATCTCGGCCTGTTGCACAAAACCAATATCCTCAAGCGTCGGGTTTTCGCGTTTTGCGGCATAGCTAGCCAGCACGCGCGCGGGGTGGCGGATCAGAAAGATATGTTTCAACCCATCCATCCAGGGCTGATCCAAGCCCCAAACCATGTGCTGTGTCATGTGTTTCTGGTAGATATGCGCTTTGCCTTCGGGCGGCTGCGCTGCGCAACCCTGACCGACTTGAATGGGGTCGGTTTCGCCGGCAGCAACGATCTCCTCGCCCATCGGGTGATCCAGCCCGGTGTCGGCCAGATAGGCCGCGTAGAACGGCTCATCCCAGACGGCGCAATCGGCGCGCGCGCCAAAGGCATACATCATGGCAGTAGACAGATTTCTGGGGCCAGACCAGCAGGCTATGTTCATTTCTTAAGACCCCTCAATCGGGTTGACAGATGGTATAGTAGGCGTGCCGCTGCACGAAGTTTTAGTATGCGCTACGGTCACATAAGGACACAACTTCAAGTTCACGCACACCCCTTCTGCTTGTCATAGCAACACCCCGATCTTGTCAACATCGAGAGTTCGGAGGGACCCTGAAATCGGCCTCAAGCAAACACCAGTTTCACGTCGCATGTTTTCAGGTTGAATTTAGCTGCGAATGAAACAATGTTACATCAACGACGGGATGATATCGTGAAACTCTATTCCTACTGGCGCTCAACGACTTCGTACCGGGTTCGCATCGCCTTGAACCTCATGGGCCTCAGCTACGTTTACTGCCCGGTCGATCTGGTCACCGGAGAGCAAGGCGAACCCGGTTAAACCACGCTCAATCCCGGCAAGGGTGTTCCAACTCTGGTTCTTGAGGACGGCACGACCCTGACTCAATCGCTGGCAATCATCGACTATCTGGAGGTCATCGCGCCAGAACCTAGTTTACTTCCAACCCACCCTCAGCTGCGCGCGCGCGTCCAGGCCGCCGCGCACGCCATCGCGATGGACATCCACCCGGTGAACAACCTGAGGGTCATGACTTACCCCAAATCTCAAATGGGAATGGACTCTGCCGGACAAACCGATTGGTTCCACCACTGGATGACCGAAGGGTTTGCCGCCTACCAGGCGCTGTTGCCGCAAAACACCCGTTTCAGTTTCACAGACACCCCAACCCTCGCCGATATCTGCCTTGTCCCCCAGCTCTATGACGCGCATCGCTGGGGGGGGTGAACATGACACACTTTCCGCGACTGCTCGAGATCGAAAAACACGCACTGTCCCTTGCCGCTTTTGATCAGGCGCGCCCGGAGAACCAACCCGACGCAAATTGACAAGTTTAAGTAACGGCAAGCGGATTGTCGTCGTCGGTAAGGAAGGTGCGAATTCTCAACGCGGTTGTGGAGCCAACTGCCCGTTTGTTGTTTTCCCTCGGCACCAAGTTCTCTAAGAGCAGCCCGATATGATACGAAAGAAACCGTGACCATATTTTCCGCAACAACAAAGCGCTTCTTAAATTTCTTGAGGAATTTCAATGCTGCCTGCTTGTTTCAGCGATTGGTAACGACAGCTTCGAACACCTCTCCTTCGTGATCAACGACACTCCGCAGGTCTAGCCGCTTTCCATTGATCTCAACAAACACTTCGTCGACATGCCATTTCAATTTTGGGTATGCCCGCAACTGCTGGATCCGTTTTATCCGAATTTCTAATGCGAAAATCGGGCTAAACCAGTTCCGCCACTACCGCACGGTCTTGTGGCTGACTTCGATGCCATGCTTATGCATCAGGTCTCTCACATTTAGAAGCGACAGAGGAAACCAAACGCATAACATCACCGCCAAGCGATTGATCTCTGAGCTGGTTTTAAAGCACTTGAAGGTAACTCGTCTTTTCACGAGCAGAGGCAACGAAAGCCCCCGACCCGACTCAAGACAAGTTCCTCTGACAAGACCTTTATTTTGAGTCAGCAAGAAAGGGCCATTCCATAAATATCTCGCATCGCGAGCTTTGGATCACCGAATTACGTGAACCGAACACTTGGCATGATGCACGACTCTGTTCGCAGTGGAACCTAGAAATATGTCCTCGAATCCTGGCTTGTGCGACGCTAAGACGATGCAATCAACGTCGTTCTGATTTGCGAAGTCGACGATCGCCCTACCCGCGTGCCCAGAGATGAGCTGTACCTTCGCGTCTGAAATTTCAGAGGCAGTCTGATGCAGGCTCTCGAGTATCTCATGCCGCGTGTTTGCAAGCACTTCGCTTGGAATCTGAGACCCTACATATGCCGGAATAGGTTCTTGGACGTGCACAACGGTGAAAACAGCGTCGGCATCAGCCAATTGGCGCGCGGCCTCAAACGACGCTTGAGTGTCGTGTTCTTTGTCCAGAGCAACCGGGATCAGGATATTCTTGTACATTTGACCTCCTATCTACTGCTCAGATGATTTCAGTTTGGTAATTCGGCACCAGGAACCCTACACAGGCTCAGACTTTGAAGACTTCCCCGCACTCTTTGTGGCGGCAGCAACATCACCAACTGTTTTCTCGACAGCTTCAGCTTCGGTTTCAGCGACATAAGATGCACAACGGGACACGGTTTCGAACCATTCCTGCGCGTCAGCAACCAAACGCTCAGCCGAATGGCGCTGCCATTCCGCCATGCTTTGAAAGGCTTTCGATGGATCGGACGGGTTCGCCGAAGATACATTGCGTGCAGCTTGCAAAGCCGTCCGAACCGCCTCATGACGCCGTTCGAACCAATGCTGTGCAAAGGCCTCTGTTTCTTCGAGCAATTTTTCTTGCGCGTCCCAAAATTGTTCGATCTGGGCTCCGAAGGCCGGATTGCCAGACATGGGTGGCTGCATTTGCTTGAAAACATCCAACAGTGAGGTCGGGTTGTTTGTGTTAGTTTTCTTTGTCGGCATCGAAAGTTCCTCCTCATTTCCTGAATGAGCTATTGTGCCATTCGCGGCGCGCCGTCGCCTTAATACAGATCAATATCCCTTATTTTCGGGTATTCGGCTTAAGCAGCGGCGAGACAATCGCATTCTCTCCGACATCGGTTCCTAGAAGGCAGGGTTGGAGTTAGAGTAGTCTAGACAAGAACTAAACGCTTGGTTTTCTATGCACATTGCCGGCTTTCTGATTACCCTTGGTGTCCTCTTTCTTGCCGGATTGGCGGCGGACCAATTTGGCCGGGCCACGCATCTTCCTCGTGTTACAACCTTACTTTTCCTCGGTCTGATCGCAGGGAACGCCGGAATGGGGTTGATCCCACTCGACGTTGCAATGTGGTTCGACGAGATCTCCATTGTGGCCTTGACGATGGTCGCGTTCCTTCTTGGAGGATCTTTGACCCGCGAGAACCTGGTTCGGCACGGCCGAGCCATTCTGACGATTTCGATTTCAATCGTGATTGCAACTCTTGTTATCGTGTCTGCTGGATTGACCGCAATCGGCGTACCCTTCGGGCTGGCATTGGTGCTGGCGGCAATTGCTACAGCTACAGCTCCGGCCGCCATGACAGACGTGATCAAGCAATCTGGGGTGTCCAACAGCTTCACTGAGACATTAAAGGGCGTCGTCGCAATTGATGACGCTTGGGGTCTGATCGTATTCAGTATCACCCTGGTCCTAGCCGGTCATTCGGATGGCTGGGCAACCGTCACGACCACAGCGATGTGGGATTTCGGAGGGGCTATTTTGTTGGGTACCGCACTGGGCGTGCCATCCGCTTACCTGACCGGCCGCTTGAAACCGGGAGAGCCAATGCAGGCAGAAGCAGTGGGCATAGTCTTTCTCACAGCGGGCCTCGCGCTTTGGCTGGAGGTTTCCTTCTTGGTAGCGGGCATGGTTGCAGGCGCAGTGATCGGGAATCTTGCCCGCCATCACGACCGTGCTTTTCATGAGATCGAGTATATTCAGTGGCCATTCATGATCCTGTTCTTCCTGTTGGCTGGCGCCACGTTGGATATCGAAGCCTTCGGCTTGATGGGCTGGGCTGGTGCTCTTTTCCTGATCTTACGCGCCGTGGCCCGTCTTGTCGGAGGGTATTGCGGAGCGAGACTGGGCGGCCTGCCTCGCCATCAGACCCGCTGGTACGGCCCCGCTTTGTTGCCACAGGCTGGTGTCGCGGTAGGAATGGCCCTCGTCGCCGGAGAGCAATTTCCGAATTGGGCCGCGTCCATCATGGCCTTTACTCTTGCTAGCACTGTGGCCTTCGAAGTGTTGGGGCCGCCACTGACTCTCATGTCAATCAGACGCACGGCTGATACGGACTAGCAGATTGGTCCGTGGCTAGTCAGCTTGGATCGAGTCCAAAAAGGCGAGCAAATTCGCCAACGGCAGGCCAACCATCATTCGTTGCCCGTTGGGCAAAGCCACCGCGATTTGTTGGTCTGTTTCAAACACCGCGCCAAAGATCGGCATTTCGCCCCCATGCGCGAGCAATTGGGATCGACCATCAATCTGTTCAGCTATGCGATCTGTCGGAAACACACCGTCGTTTCGGCCCGCCAATTTGGTAAGGTCGGGCGTTCGAATAGCCATCATTTCGGCCATCGGCCCGTCTCCAATCGCTTCGAAACCGTGACATTGCCAGCAATACGTCCGGTACAAATCCCGTCCCTCATCGACGCTGACGTCCTGTGCCAGCGCAGGTCCCGTGACGAACAGCGCCAGTAAAATCCCGCGAACAATCTGCATATGCTCCTCCAATTTGCTGCCCCGGATACAGATATTATTAAACCGCATCCCTAAGAAACTTCTTTGACCTTGCTCATGTTGCACCCTTCAGCACGAAGATTGGCGTTTCGGTCGAACAGCGTTTGGGCACGTGCCAACGCCATTCCAGGCCGGCCTCCGACTACGCCAGCTCGTCATTGACCTCACCACCCTTGCGCCCAGGCGACTCTCCTTCCAATGCGTTCAAATGCCAACGAATGCGCCAGAGGTGATAAGACACGCGATGTAACCATCTGAGGGCATCCAGCCGAGCCCAAACCACGTCGTCCGGCAGATTGTCAGTTGCAGCGTCGGAGATGAGCAAGTCTCTGCGAAGTTTCCTCTGTCGCCGCATAAAACGGCGAAGACGGTTCAGCGTATTTTCACACTGCACTGGATTGTCGATCTCCAAGTAGCCATCCGTTGCTGTAATCAACACCGAAGCGAGCCGCTTCAAACGCCGGTCTTTCGGTAACTCGCTTATCCGATCATCTTGGCTACACCGATAAAGCAGCCGGTCAAGATGGTCGAGGACATGGTACATACCCTTGATGCTGGATATCTCTGCCTCGGACCTGCTTGGCAGTTCAATCTTGTCTAGGTACGAGCGCGCCTCAGAAACAGCCGTCTCAATGTTGTCCTGCCCAAAGTCGGCTCCGCTTGGCTGAGATGCCCCCATACATGAACGAAGGTGCGCCACTTCGGCCCTAGCAATTTGTTCGACTGAAGCTTTTGCTGCATCCACCGCTATTTCCGGCACCCCAAGAACGAGTGAATCCAGAGACCTCGTCAACTCAGCACCTCTGTCGGGTACGAGCGCCTCGATAAATTTGGCGAAGGGTTTCGCGAACGGCAAAATCAGCGCTACGCCTATGGCGTTGAAGAAACTATGGAACGCGACAAGCGCAGTCAGAGAGTTTCCAGCCCCTGCCCCACTTAAAAAGATCAAAGTAAACGGCCCCAGCAGAAAAAATGCCATTACTCCTGTCATCACGTTGTAGATCACATGCGCAAAACCGGTTCGACGCGCCATCGTGCCCCCACCCAAGGTGGCCAGAACAGCAGTAAAAGTTGTCCCCACGTCCATTCCAATGACGAGAGCTGCTGCTTGAGGGAAGTTCACGGCACCCGCGCTCAACGCAGCCAATGCCGTTGCAACACCAGCACTCGAAGACTGCGTCACCATCGTGATAACGACACCGATCAATACAAGCTTTAGCCTGCCCAGCAATGTATCAGGTGGAAAATCGGCAGGGGTAACTACGCCGCGAAAGGCGTCCAGCCCGGACTTGAGCTGCTCGATCCCAATGAAAATCAAGCTGAATCCGGCCAACGCCAGCCCAAGGCCGGCAACCGCTTTTTTTCCTGAAAGCGCCAGCAAAGCCCCAACAAAAACAACGGGCAACATCACTTGCCCCAAGTCCAGCTTGAACCCCAAGAGCGCGACAACCCAACCTGTCATGGTCGTTCCGATATTGGCCCCAAAGATGATCCCAAGCGCTTGGGGAAAGGTGAGCAGGCCAGACGCGACAAATCCGACGGCTGCGACAGTCGTCGCGCTGGAAGACTGGATCGCAGCTGTCGTGACCGCGCCTGTTATCGCCCCGGTAAACGGTGTCGACGTGAACCGGCCCAAAATATCTCGCAATCGCGCCCCTGCCAACGCCTTCAAACCGTCCGTCATCAACAGCATGCCGATAAGGAACAGGCCGATGCCGCCCAGTGCTGGTAACAGGTTCCAGAGCATTGCGAATTGCCTTCCACCCTAAATCTCAAACCGCCTGACATGTTTGCTATGCCTTTAAGTTCGACGGCAAACGACAGTTGGTTGGGATTCAGCCTCGCAGACCGGCGACCGCGAGTTGATTGACATAGATCAAAGCACCAATAGGAATCACATAGTGAAATACGAATGTTTCAGCTTGTTCTACGTTCACCGGTCTGTCCCCAAGCAAACACAAAGGTGAACGGAATTCTGAAGGAGTGGAAGTTCCACCCACTGGGGGCTCGGCAGAAGTGGTGGCGAGCCCCCAGTTAGTTTATTGGCGTCCGATGCGCCCAGACGTTGAGATACAAGGCATTCGGTGCAGCTTTGACCATCGGATCGCGCCGCTCCGCCGATCACGGACAAAACTGGGAGGGACGCCACAGACGACATTCTGAATGGGCAGTTGGTGAAAATCGCTTATGAACTCTGTTAATCCAAACGAACAGAAACTCAGACGAGCCCTTACTACCCCGTTGCTCACGCTTTATGGCCTCGGGGTAACGGTCGGAGCGGGCATTTATGTTTTGGTCGGCGCGACAGCAGACATTGCCGGACCGTTTGCGGCGTTTTCGTTTGTTGTAGCCGCCCTCGTCGTATCACTCACCGCGCTTTCGTATGCTGAACTCGCAACACGATTTCCTGTCAGCGCAGGCGAAGCGGCCTATGTTGAGGCGGGATTTCAGAAAAGATGGATGGCGGTTTTCGTCGGGCTCGCGGTCGCAGCTTCTGGAATTATCTCTGCCTCTGCAGTTGCAATTGGCGCAGCGTCATACCTGCACGCTTTAACCGGTTTCGCGATCCCTGTTTTGACCATCAGCGTCGTTTTAATCATGGGTCTAATCGCGCTTTGGGGGATCACTGAGTCGGTCTTTGTTGCGGCTATCATTACGATCGTCGAGATCGCAGGCCTTCTTTTTGTGATGGGCTGGGGTATGTCGGTTCATGATCCGCAGGGATACGGGATCAGTTCGATGCTTCCCCCGCTTGAACTCGACGCGTGGAGAGGCATTTTCGCGGCATCACTCCTCGCCTTCTTTGCATTTGTTGGCTTCGAGGACATGGCCAATGTCGCAGAAGAGGTCAAAGACCCGGTCCGCACGATCCCAAAAGCGATTTTACTAACGCTCGTTCTGGCGACCGTGTTGTATCTGGGAACGTCAATGACGGTTCTACTTGTTGTTCCGATCGATGTTCTGTCGACATCTGCAGCCCCCCTCGCGCTTGTGTTTTCAAACGCACCCGAGGTGATCAAACAAGGCTTTTCCGCAGTCGCGATTGTGGCGACAGTCAATGGAGTACTGATCCAGATGATCATGGCCTCACGGGTGATCTACGGCCTAGCTGACCGTGACCATTTGCCGAAGGTTCTGGCGATTGTCCCGAAAGCAACTCAGACACCAGTTGTCGCTACTTTGTTGGTCGTCGCAATCATCGTTCTCCTGACCCAAACTATACCGATTGGTACTCTGGCAGAGCGCACGTCGCAGATCGTTCTAGGTGTCTTTGTACTGGTCAATGTCTCGCTGATCCTGCTGAAGATGAAGCCGGACGAGGCCGCCAAACACTTCCGTGTTCCTCTTGTGGTGCCGATCCTTGGGGTGATCACCAGCGCATTGCTTTTTGGATCTGGATTTCTCTAACTAGATAAAACGAACATAGGCCTCAGCGAACTGCCACAGCATATGACGACTGACCAAGCTTCCATAGGATCAAAACTTTCGGCCTGGTGGCATAGAACGTTTGTGGATCTGGTTCAGCAGCTGCAATGGTCCTATTTGCCGCCACTGATGGTCTATTTCGCGGCGGGCGTGTCCGGCCTGACCTCAGTCGTCGGAGCTTTTTTCCTAAAAGACTATCTCGATTTATCTGCCTCTTTCGTTGCAGGACTTGCATTTTGGGCCGGTCTCCCTTGGATCCTCAAAATGCCACTTGGCCATGTCGTGGACCTGTTCTGGCGTTGGAAGTCCTTGCTGATCTTGTTCGGCGCATCCTTGATCACATTGTCTTTGCTCACAATGTACGGTCTCGTGACCGCGCCTGCACAGATGTCCAAGTTCATGCCGTTGGAAGACTGGTATGTTGTTGCCCTCCTCTTGGCGCCTTCCGGCTATGCCATTCAGGATGTTGTCGCTGACGCCATGACGGTTGAGGCGGTCCCAAGGGTTGACCAGCGCGGCCTACCGTTTTCGCCCGAAGAAACCCGTGCACAGCACACAACAATGCAGACCTTGGGCAGAGTTTCGATCATTTCCGGGTTCGCGGCGGTTGCGGCTGTAAACATCTGGATATTCTCTGGGACCGAAGAACTGCAAAAATCCGAACGCCTTGCGCTTTATGGCCAAGTATACCTGATAGCTCTGGCCATTCCGGTGTTGTCCGTCAGTGGAGTGGTTCTTCATAGCTTTATCCAGCGTCAGCTTGTCAAGCGCGGCCACCCGCCACATACGCCGGATGAAGCCACCGAAGTCAGATGGTCCATATTGCTCGGCGGTCTTGCATTCGTTTTGCTTAGCATCGTGCTGGGAACCGCGGATTTCGAGTTTGCGCAAGAGACTGTTTTTGCGGTTTCCCTGACGGTGATCCTCTACCTCATGTCGCGCCTACTGAAGGAGCTGGACCCGGCCCAAGCCAAAGCCTTGATCGGGACAGCGACAATCATTTTTGTGTTTCGCGCTGTGCCGCTACCGGGACCAGGCCTGACATGGTTTGAAATCGATGAACTGGGATTCGATGAACAGTTCCTGGCAATCCTTGCGTTGTTGACTTCGCTGCTGGCCCTACTCGGGTTAATTGTCCTTCGACCATTTATGGCCAATCGCTCCATTGCACATGTGGTGGTGTTGCTGACGATTGCGGCTGGCATTCTCGCCCTGCCTAACCTTGCCCTCTACTACGGTGTGCATGAATGGACGGCGGCGCGTACCGGCGGTGTTGTCGATGCAAGATTCATAGCCATTCTTGATACAGCCGTTGAGTCGCCACTTGGACAGATCGCCATGGTCCCGATGTTGGCTTGGATTGCGCGCAATGCCCCTGTTCAGTTGAAAGCGACCTTCTTTGCGGTGATGGCATCGTTCACAAACATGGCTCTGTCAGCCAGCAGCCTAAGCACCAAATACCTCAACCAAACATTCGTCGTCACACGCGCTGTCACAAATCCAGAAACCGGTACGGTCACGTCCACCGCGGACTACAGTGAACTTGGGTACTTGCTGATCTCCGTGGCCGTGATCTCGGTGATCGTTCCACTGGTCACAGTGTTTTTCGTTCAAAACTCACGCTTCCGAACGAGCGAATGATCACTGACTTTCCGCCTCTTCCAGCAGAGCTCTGAGATGTGAGACCGGGACGCCGATGTTTGAGCCACCAAACTCGGGCAGGATCGCAGCATTGATGGCAACGACCTCACCCCGCCGATTCAATGCTGGCCCCCCGCTCCCACCGGTCGTGGTCTCGGCGTCATAAACGATGGCGCTCCCACTTGTCCGCGCGACAATCCCTCTGCTTGCTAGCGGGTGTATCTTGCTTTGAGATGAAAGCCGGGACGCGATCGACCAAAAGTTCAACGTTCCTTCTGCTTCCAGTTCCTCTAAAAAGCCCGGACCAGCCTGCGCGATCAAAGCTTTCAAACCCGTTGGATATCCCAACAGATACAGTTCTTCACCGACGCGAGACGTGGCATCCGCCAACGGAATTCCGAGGCCCTGAACGCGGCTTGGCTCAACTGCTAAAATCGCCAAGTCTGCGGCTTCACTGAACCGGACCAAACGCGCCTCTATTGGTTCCGTTTGGTCAGGCAAATAGGCCAGCAGCCTCAACATCTCTGGCTCAAGACCCGCGTCTCTCAGCGCCTTCTCTCGGTCCCCTGATGTCCACGGCAACGCAACATGACGGTTGGTGGCCATCAACGGTACGCCAGCAATCAAAAAGCCGGTTCCGGTGAATTGAAATTCTGCAGGTTCGCCGGTCCCGTCCGGTTCGATCCAAGGCTGGCCAAACGGGGTTTTCAGGTTTTCTCCGTTCGGTCCCAACACGTGCCGCAAAATCTTTCCGCTTTCCACGTGGCGCAGCCCATAAGCCCCCTGAAGGAACGCGACGGATCGAATGGAGGCAAAGATCACCCGCGTGGGTGCTCCCGCCCGCTGCTCCAAGGTTCCAAGACGCTCCTCGGTCGATAAGACCTGGTTCTCAAAAGCGTCACGCAACGAAGCTAGGTCATCAGGGGTAAGTGCATCTTCTCGCGTCTGTGCGAGCATAATCGCGACCGCTTCGATCTTGCGGGACTCCTGTTCGATACTAGCCGCCAAACGCCGGTCGTTTTTGTAAAGCAGGTACCCAAAACCCGCGATCACAAGAAGTGTTGCAAGAACTGTGATCCTGAACAGTATCGTGGTTTGAGAGGCAAGCCGCCGCCCACTATCGCGTAGGGCACCAGACATCTTTTTAGCGAAAGGTCGGCGGCTCGTTCGGGTGTAAGCATATGCATCACTGAGGATATCCTCGACTGTATGGTGCGCGGGAAATGAGTGATCACACAACCTGTATCGAGACATAGGACCCTTTTCACCGAACTCGATCATGTCGCCATGTCTAAGAGGCGCCGAAGAGGCTTTTTGCCCGTTTACCCATACATTGCGCCCTACCGTCGCGGTTATCGTGTAGCGGTCGCTAGCCCACTGCAGTGTGGCAATATCGTTATCATGGGGAGGCAGGTCGTCTTTAGGTCGAAGGTTTAGCACCCTGCCGTTGTCAACTGAAACGGTCAGGGCTTTATCGACCAACCAGTTCACGTTGCCGCGCGATGGTCCGGTCAGGCTCTCCAGAAAGGCCCGCACCTCACCTTCACCAGCATGTCCTGAGGGTGTCATACCACTCTCTTCTGGTTTTCGCATTGTGGCCCCCTACCCAAACGCGTAAGGGCATTCTACCACGCTTAAACGCCAAACCCATGGCCTAGTACGAATGTGCAAAAAACACATTTCTACAGACACTTGCGATGCCTACCCGGAAACAACCAAAGCCTCTTACCAGGCCGCAACTCTAAGAAGGTCGATCCACGATCGACCCTCTGCCTTGGCATTTTTATGCACGGTATCGAGCCACCAGACCGTCTATTTCGACGATACCTTGATCTTACGGCTTGGATCCTGAGGCTCAGTCTTCGGCATTTCGATATGCAGAACGCCTTTGTCGAATTCAGCTGAAATCTTGTCGATTTCCACAGTGTCTGGCAGCGACATAGCTCTGGAAAAGCTGCCATAGCTTCTTTCGCTGACACGCAGATCGCCCGTATCATCATGCGCAATCTTCTTCTGACCGCGCAGGATTAGCCTGCGGTCCTTGATTTCAATTTCCACATCATCCTCTTCGAGCCCCGGCAATTCAGCCGTCAGGACAATCGCAGAATCCGTTTCTTGGACATCGATTGCCGGTGAAATCGCACCCGTCATATCAAGAGACGGAAAACCCGTGCGTTGCGCAGCCGTTTCCATCGGCAGGAAGGGTGATCCTCCCCCAAAAAAACGCGACATCAGTGTTTCCATTTCACGCCGAAAGTTGTCAGAGAGCGGTTGCATTCCAGTGAAAAGTTGCGGTGACTTTTTGTCTTCCAACATTTTGAGCCTCCTCCTTTGGTCGGATTTCGCGCGCGCAACATTATGACAGGAAAAGCGGTCAAGGACCTTGATCTTGCGCAAGCATGCAACCTCAGCACCAGCCAGACCGAACGCAGCGGCTGAACGAACAGAAACGGGAAACGTCGTCCACTAAACCTGCCATGTCGTGGTGGAGTTGGCACCAATCTCAGTAGTCTTGATCGGAACCCCAGGTCAGCTTAGCGTTTATTTTGAATGAGCCCAAGCTGCCCAGCTTTAGCACAGTGGAGCAAAACTGTATGAAATGGCCTTATCTGGCGCTGATTTACGTTTTGCTGATCTTGGCTCCCTTGGGTTTTTCTTGGTCTCTAGGCTGGCCACCACGATCATTTCATCAAGAGCTCGCGTCCGGGCTTGGAATGCTTGCATTTTCGATAATCTTAGTCGAGTTCCTGCTGTCTGGGCGGTTCAGGTTCATCTCTTCCGGTCTAGGTATGGATGTAACCATGCGGGTGCATCAGTTGATGGCGCGTACAGCACTCGGCTTTGCGCTGATACACCCGCTGCTGTATCAGGGCACGCCTTCAGGCGGACGCCGCCCGTGGGATGAAACAAACCAACTTACGATTTCGACCGACTTTTCTACGCTGGTATCGGGCATCGGCGCATATTTTTTGCTGTTCATTCTGGTCGCCTCGGCAATTGCCCGCAAATCCCTTGATTACAAATACGAAACATGGCGCCTCTTACACGGGCTGGGAGCCTTGGTGATCGCATGCCTGCTGTTGCATCACACGGTCTATGCTGGGCGCTACGGTGGGCATCCGCTGTTGATGTATCTCTGGCTTGCCCTGACCAGTATTGCAGTTGGAACTTTGCTGTATGTCTATCTCGTTCGCCCTTTACGTCAGAGGAAAAGGCCGTGGCACGTCACGTCTGTGTCTCGACTAACACCGAAGCAATGGGAGTTGCGCCTCAAGCCCCATGGTCACAACGGACTGACCTTCGAGGCAGGGCAGTTTGCCTGGCTAAACGTCGGCCGCAGTGCCTTTTCTCTGCATGAGAACCCATTCTCGATTAGTTCGGCACCAGCCGAAGGCCCCGAAGTTTCATTCGTGATAAAGGAGCTTGGAGATTTCACATGTGGTCTCGGACAGATCGCTCCGCAAACCACGGCCTATCTGGATGCCCCACACGGGAATCTGTCTATCAGCCACCGAACTGAGACAGGTATTGTTCTGATCGCAGGTGGTGTCGGGATCGCGCCCATGTTGAGCATTATGCGTCAAGTTCGACTGAGCGGAACACGGCACGATCTCAAGCTTATTTATGGCAACCGGGTGGAGGAGCAGATTGTTTATCGCCAGGAGTTGTCCAAAGAAGAAACAGTATTTGTTCTATCCGAACCGCCAAAGGACTGGTCCGGAGAGACAGGTTTAATCGACAGTCCTCTCTTGGACCGCAATTTGTCGTCTGAGCAATATGAAAACTGGCTTTTTGTTCTTTGCGGCCCCCCAGCCATGATGGACACCGTCGAAGATCATCTGATTGAGCGGGGCACCGTGTCACACCGGATTTTGTCTGAAAGGTTTGACTATGATTAGACTGATCAGAAACCTGCCCGCACGCCAACAAGTGAAATTCACAGTGTGGTTCATCAGTTTTACAGTCTTCGTCGCTGTCTTGGCCTTTTGCTTAAGGTAGCAAGCTTGATCACCAGGAATTGGCTAGCTTCAAAGCGGCCGGCCGCAAAGGCAGGTTTTCTTGGAGATGGATGCCGCCGCGAACTTCCCTAAAACATGCTCTGCGTCGACAGCAAAAGCGTACGACAACGATCCCGATATGGTCTCAAGAAACGCCTTTGATGGAGATCAAGGGCAACGCAGGTCACTTATTCATAATAAGCAATCTATTCAGACCGATTTATGGGAGGATCGGAATGACCGTACTCATCGCCTTCGCGACGGTCGAAGGCCAAACAGCAAAAATTGCGCGCTTTATCAGCAATGTCGCGAAGAATGCCGGTTTCGACGCAAAGCTGATCAATACCTACGAAATACCCAGCCACGTTTCACTTGACGATGTGGTCAAGGTTATTCTCCTAGCCCCTGTCCACGAGCGTAGGCACCCCAAGTCATTCGAGGCATTTGTCGCTACAAATAGAGACGCCCTAATGAAGCGAAAGTCTCTCGTGCTTTCCGTCGGTTTAAAAGCTGCTTTTGCGTCAGGTCGAGAAGAAGCACGCGACTATCTTGACGAAATGCTTCTGCGGACAGGTTTTGAACCAAATGCGACGGCTTTGATCGCAGGCGCGGTGAGGCCCGAAAACTACGGGTATTTTGAGAGGGAGATCCTCAAGCACGTCGTCTTGCTCGGTCGAAAAATCGATCCACGTGAAGGGGCACGAGAGTTTACGGACTGGGATGAGCTAACGTCAATTGTGATAAATTTCCTTGGCGAAAACAGTCGGGCAAATACGCTTCAACCTCAAGAAAACTCTTAAAAATGGTTTCTCATCTATTTACTGATGAATTTTAATGGCAATGGCTCCCAGAAAGTTACAGTCATCGGCTCACTTCATCAGTGTCCGAAAAGCACTGGTAAACTTGTCTGCTCCAACATTGCTTGCGTCGTGCCCCCAAAAACTGTTTCTCGCAAACGGGAATGCCCATAGGCGCCCATAACAATGAGATCGGCCCGGGCTTCGCTTGCTCGTTCTTGAATGCAGTCTGCAATTGAATTCCCCCCGCACTGGAACTGCGACACGGTCAAGTTGCAACCGTGATGGCCGAGCCATTCAGCTAGGTCAGTTCCCGGCACACTACCTTCTACGTCCTCAGGCGACGGCAAATCAAAACACCCAATCACGACTTCTTTGGCCGCCAGAAGAATGGGTAAAGCTAAATGCGTTGCCCTGGACGCAGGCAAGCTATCATTCCATGCCAAAAAAACGCGGTCGCGTTGGGCATAGGGATCTCCATTAATCATCAGAGCGACCGGCGAATGAAACAAAACTCCGCACGCGATCTTGTGAAATAAATCAGGATCTTTTCGCAATCCAGCGTCTAGATAAGCGATATCAGAGCATTTGGCTTGTTCTGCTACAAGTTGCTGTAACTCTGCTCCAAGTCCCATGAAGCCAGTTGCATTTGCAGATACGCCCTGCCCAGCAAGAAGCGCTTCAACTTCAGTGGCGCGAGACTTCAAGGCGGCATTTTTCGCGTGAAGAACATCCAACCAGTTTGAGGGAAGACCCGCTTCCACGAACCTGTTTGATCCATACTTCAGGTAAGGCAGGTTAGGTAAGGCCGCGATCAATACGCAATTCAAGTGGTCGTTCTGGGTACGGGCAGTTTCAGCGCATTCCAAAATCGACGCGTCTTCCGCATCAACTCCTACATAATATGCCACTGTTCTGTGTTGCATTCCCGACCTCCGCCCGGAATTTCACTTCACCCAAGAGCCGTGCGCACCGACTGAACCAACAAATCGCCGATGATGTTACTTCGGCAGCATGAAGAACTCTTCCAGCACAATCTTGCCTTCCGCCACCGAATACACTGCGATCTCGCGCAGGGTCATACGCTCACCCGTGGCCTTCTGAACGACTTCGGCTCTGAAACGGACTCCAAATCGGTTGGGTGGGTGGACGTAGGGGCCATCCACTTCTAGTTCTTGGATTTCATGCGATGCCAACCAGTCCTCTCTTTTTCCCTTGATGGCTTCGCGACCCTTTGAAACGCGAAATTGTCGAACCGGAGGCACAACGGCTTCTATCGACTGCGCGTTTTCGGCATACATTTCATCAACACTGCCAAGGCCTCTGCGTTCACGCATGGCCTGGACGAAGGATCTACCGATTTCAATCAACTCTTCCATGAATCCCCTCCCCTAGATTGCCATTGAGTGTACCACTTCTTACCCGCTCAATTCTTGACAAGGATCAATAAGCACATTGGTGGAAAGTTTCGGGTCTCACATCGATGCCACGCTTGTGCAGCAGATCTTCGAGATTCCGAAGCGAGAGCGGGAAGCGGATGATCTCGGGACTAGATTCAAAGTGTTTGAAAAAGTCGGGTCTGGTCGTGGCAAAAGCTGCGCAACCGCCATGCCCCGCTTTACCAAAGTTCTTCTCACAAAACCTCTCGACAAAGGCTGGTATAGTCTTTTGCTACACCGTGTCTTTCGTAGTTTGCCTCAATACCAAGCGCGTTGTAGTTCGCGTGTGTTGCGCAGGCGCGACACCATCCTGCAACCACAGCAAAACAGTGTCCGCAACTTGTTCTCCAAACTCAGAGACGCCGCAATGTACGGTAGACAAAGCTGGCCAGCACTCTGATGCTTCCTTGATGTCGTCGAAACCGACAATCTGAAACTCCGTGCCAATTTTAACCTGAGTTTCATGGCAGGCATTGATCATCCCAAAAGCAACAAGATCATTGAAACAAACTGCGGCATCGCATGCAGGGTGTTCTTTGAAGAGGCTAACCGTTGCTTCATGTCCAAATGATCGGCTGGATTCCCCTGTTTTTACAATAGGCTGCAAGTGGTTGTCTTTCATCGCACTGATATAGCCGGACAGCCTTTCCTGAGTGACTTCGGCACCATCCAGACCACCGATAAATGCGATGTTTCGCGCGCCCGTTTCGATCAGGTACTGCGTGGCAGCGCGTCCACCCTCTGCGTAATCAGGGGCGATAAAGGGAAACCTACCCGTTTCGCTTTCAACTTGCCGCAAGACTTGCATCAACGGAATGCCAGCTCGCTCTACCGCGGAGAGGGTGTTTGTGACATCGCCATAAGCTGGCGAAAGGATCAAGGCAGAAACACCGTGCTCAAGCATCGCGCCCACCACCTGATCCTGAAGTTCAGGGTCTTCATTTGTGTTAGCCAATACAACCGCATAGCCTCGGGACCCCAACGCCATCTGCAACGAAGTCGCAAACTCGGTGAAAAACGGGTTGGTCAGGTCGTTGATTACCAAACCTATTAGCGCCGTTCCCGTGGATCGCAGATTTGCCGCCGATCGGTTGTAAACATACCCGATCTCTTTCATCGCGGTATGGACGAGCTTGCGTGTCTCCGGCTTCACCTGCGGACTGCCCTGCAACACAAGGCTTACCGTCGACTTGGAAACGCCCGCCGAGTTGGCGACATCTATGATCGTGGGTCTTCGCATTCAGGCTATTGTTCAACTCCATGCAAGCTAAGAAGCGTGGTCATCCGTGCTTTAGCCAGTTCAGGGTCAGAGAGTAAACCGGCCTGATCCGCCAATCTGAACACTTGCGCGTAGTGGCAGATGTCACGGCTGGATTGGAACCCACCTGGCATGATGAAATGGGACTGGGCTCCGTTCAGCCATGCCAGATAGGCAATCCCGGCTTTGTAGAACCGCGTCGGAGCCTTAAAAATCTCTCGACTTAGGGGGATAGTCGGTGCGAACAGCGCGTTGTAGCGAACCATGTCGCCCATAGCCAACGCTTCAAGCGCCTGGCTGGCAGCGGGGGCGATCGCAGCGAAAATGCCAAGCAAAGCGTGGGAAAAATGCGTTCCATCCCCGGCAATGAGATCGGCATAATTGAAATCGTCGCCAGTGTAGAGGCGCACGTCGTCCGGCAACCGCGTGCGGAATGCTTCTTCATGTGCCTGATCCAGCAAGGATATTTTTATCCCGTCAACCTTGGCAGGGTTTTCGTTGATCAGGGACAACACAAAGTCGCTGGCCGCGTCGACATCCGTGCTACCCCAATAGCCCGTCAATGCAGGATCGAACATATCGCCCAGCCAGTGCAGGATTACTGGGTTCGCCGCCCCATCGATCAGCGCGCGGTACACATCATGGTATGTGTCCGGACCCGCGTTGATCGCTGGAAAGGCGCGTGACGCCATGAGGATCAGTTGCCCTCCAGCGGCTTCGATCGCCTCGGCCTGATGCTCGTAGGCTGACAGAATTTCACCTGCTGTGTTCAACGCGCTAAGCGGCAGATGATCGGTCCCTGCCCCACAAGCCACCCGAGGCGACAACGAATGCGCCTGCGCTGCCTTCATCGTGCGCTGGATCAGCTCCAACGCGGTCTCCCAATCGACGCCCATACCCCGTTGTGCGGTATCCATGGCTTCGGCGAGGCCCAGCCCTTGATCCCAGAGGCCCTGACGAAAGCGCAGCGTCGCTTCCCAATCAACGGTGGGGCGCCCATCCCAGGGGTTACGTTCTGCCAAAGGGTCTGAAACCACATGAGCCGCGGCAAAAGCCGTACGTGTCAGAGGCACTTGCGGCGCGCGCGGCACTAGCGGTGTTCCAGTCAGCGCATAGGGTTCCAATTGCCCATCTAGATTTGGCAAAATCAATTTCATTGTCTCAAACCTCCAAATCCAGAACCAGAATGCCGGCGATACCACCCACGGCGTTCTCAACCAGCTGCGCGCCCAGCGCCTTGTGCGTTTCGTTGTTCTGATAGGCCTCCAGCGCGGCCCAATCGTCGAAATCGATCACGAACCCATGCATGTATCCGCGCTCGATCTGCTCGGGGCTCTCGCTTCGGCCCCCGGTGAACCCGCTGGCTCCGGGAAGGGCCTTGGACACGTCCTCGAGGCCTTTGTAGATGGCTCCAATTGTCTCCTCGGTCACGTCGGCGCGGAATTTGGTCAGTACGATATGGCGGATCATTTTTAGAAACCCTGATCTTGTTTGATCATGTCGGAAGCTTTTTCCCCGATCATGATTGTAGGTGCATTGGTGTTCGATGAATTGACCGTCGGCATAATCGACGCATCCGCGACGCGAAGCCCTTCGATCCCATTGAACCGCAGGCGCGGGTCCAGAACGGCTTCGGCATCGCCGCCCATACGACAGGTACCAGCGCAGTGGTGAGATGTTTTGGAGTGTAAACAAATAAAATCGAAATACTCCTGCTCGGTCCGCACGTCCGGGCCCGGCAAACGTTCTGCCAAGATGTACGGCTTCAGCGCATCCTGAGCGAGGATGTTCTGCACCAGCTTCAAGCCTCGAATGGACATCTCGCGATCGTAGTGATCCGCCAGATAGTTGGGATCTATAAGCGGCATCATCGCGGGGTCCGAGCTTTGCAACCGGACGGTTCCGCGTGATCTGGGTCGCAGAAAACAGGCGTTCAGTGTAACCCCACCGTTGGGCATCGCCTCGACCCCTGCCTCAATGCCGGTACCAAGCCCCAGATGCATCTGAAGATCCGGCGAACGCGCATCCTGGTCTGCGTACCAGAACCCACCCGTTTCGAACAGGCTGGACGCGACCGGTCCCTTGCGGGTGAAAAGGTATTGCAGGCCTGCAAAAGCTGAAAGGTGCAACTTAGCGAAACGGTCGTAGGTGTGCGGGCCGGTCACTTCGCAGATGGAATACAAATCCAGATGGTCCTGCAAATTCGCGCCCACCTGCGGCTGATGAAAAACCGCGTCGATGCCAAGGCTGTCCAAATGATCCGCCGGGCCAATTCCCGACAGTTGCAACAAGCGCGGCGAACCGATGGCACCTGAGGACAGAATGACTTCTTTCGCGGCGGAGATCTTGTCCCCATTCATCATCTCGACACCAGTCGCCCTGCCTTTGTCCACCATAATTCGGCGGACCTGTGCGCCAGTGCGCACGGTCAGGTTCGGGCGGCTGCGGTTCGGCGCGATAAACGCCATCGCAGCAGAGGATCGTCGCGCATTGCGCTGGGTCAGCTGGTAGTACCCCGCTCCATCTTGTTTGGCCCCATTCACATCGCGTGTTGCAGGAATCCCCACTTCCCCAGCGGCCTTGATGTAGGCATCGCAGATTGGCAAAGGGGCTGCGGGCATGGACACGCCCAGCGGTCCGCCCTTGCCATGAAATTCGTCGTCATAGGTGTCGTTGTCTTCGGATTTTTTGAAATAGGGCAGCACGTCCGCATAGCTCCAACCCTCGCACCCCATCTGTCTCCAGTCATCGTAATCCTGAGCTGCACCCCGCGTGTAGATTTGCGCGTTGATCGCAGACCCTCCGCCGATCACCTTGGCCTGGGTGTAGTTGAAGACCTTGTTCTGCATGTGCTTTTGCGGAACCGTGGACCAGCCCCAGCTGCCGATACCCTTTGTCATCTTCGCGAACCCGGCTGGCAGGTGAAAGAACGGGTGGCGGTCGGTGGAGCCAGCCTCCAGCAACAGCACACGCGCCGAGGGTTCTTCGGAAAGACGCGCAGCGATCACCGAGCCTGCCGAGCCGCCCCCAATGACAATGAAATCATATCCTTCAGACATTCTTATGTGCCCTGACTTACAGACGTGAAATCGACAAGCCGCCATCCACAGGGATAACGGCGCCGTTCGCAAAGTGCATCTGCCCCTGAACCAGCGGGACGACAACGGATCCAATGTCTTCGGGCGCGCCCCAGCGTGCCGCGGGAACAAGGCCACCTTCGATACGGTCGGTGTACTTGTCGCGCACGCCCGCCGTCATCTCGGTCGCGATGATGCCCGGTCGCAGCTCAAAGACGCCGATACCTTCGGGGGCCAAGCGTACTGCGAACAACTGAGCCATCATCGCTGCGGCCGCCTTGGACACGCAGTACTCGGCGCGTTCGATCGACACCATTGTCGCGCTGACAGAGGTGACAAAGGTTATTGATCGATAGGTATCTTGCGGCTGTTCCAACATGCGCCGAGCCACTTCTTGCGCCAGAAAAAACGCGCCACGCAGGTTGATGTTCTGCACGAAATCCCAGTTCTCGGGCTTCAGATCCAGCATGTCACCACGCTCCGGCGCCCCTACGCCTGCGTTGTTTATCAATGCGGTGATTGGGCCTAAATCGGCTTCGATCTGATCCAGTAGCGCCGGAACGTGATCAATGTCGGACACGTCGTGCTGCACATAGATTGCGTTTGGGCCAAGCTCTACCAAAGCCGCCCTCACGACCGGTTTGTCGGGCGCCGAGCGAGAGGCTATTGCGACCTTGTACCCGGCCGCGATCAAGGCGCGCGCCACCCCGAGACCAATGCCCTGTTGTCCTCCGGTCACCAATGCTGTTCCGGTCATGCGGCGAACTCCGTTTCAATGATATGACGCCCCGCACGAAGTGCGAGTGCGGCTATCGTGAGGGCCGGATTCACCGCCGCAGATGTCGGAAGAATTGACGCGTCAACGATGAACAGGTTCTTGTGGTCGTGGCTGCGGCAGAATGTGTCGACGACACTGCTTGCCGGGTCATTGCCCATCCGCGCTGTGCCGCATTGATGCGACGGAGTACGCCGATCAAATGGTCGCGACAGTACCACGGGAAACCCGGCCTGCTTCAGATGCGCCTTTAGCCGCGCAACCAGGGCCTCGTGCGCAGCCCAATTCGAGCGTTTCCAATCCAGCCTGATCTGGTCACCTTCGACCGTCACCCGGCTTTCTGGGTTCGGCAGATCCTCGGACATAGCATAAAAGTCAAAACTGCGATTGGCGATCAGTGCTGCAATTGGACCCGGTAGATGGGTTTGCGACGCAAGAATCGGTCCGGTGATTTTTCCCAACATCTGAATGTTGCCCAAAGGCAAACCACCCTGCCCGTCGCTGTTGTAATAGTCGTTGAACATCAATGTCTTTTGATAGACGGCTCTGTTGCGACGCATCGGGTGAAGGGCCAGCACCGCGGAACAATTGTGGTTCATGAAGTTCCGCCCGACCTGATCGGACCGATTGGCAAGACCAGTTGGGCAATTGTCGTTCGCGGACTGCAGCAACAGGACTGAGGACTGTACCGCACCTGCTGCAAGCACGATGACCGGCGCGCGCAGAGCACCGTGGCCTTCAACTTCGACACTTGTGACGCGACCACCGGCATCAGCCTTCAGTTTACGGACACGCGCGTCAGTCAACAGTTCGACATTCTCGTGCTTCAATGCTTCGGCAAGCGCACAGGTTTCGGCATCCATTTTGCCGCCGCATGTATTGGGAAACGCATCCCAAGTTGTTTGCCCAGCCTCTAGCCAGGTCTCAATGTCCACGCCCAAAGGCACTGAGGATGGCGTCAGGCCTGCTTGGCTTAGCCGCGTCCTCAGGTCTGCAATATCAACCTCATCCGGCACAGGTGGGTGCGGGTAACCCCCACTGTGCGGTGGCTCGGTGGGATCTTCTTTGGTGGTCCCATGCGCGTCGTAAAGCTGTTCCGCGGCGGTATAATCCGGCTCCAGCTCTTCGTAGGGCATGGGCCAGCCGTGAGAGTAGCCACCTATATGCTGACGCGGCTCAAAATCCTCTTTCCGATAACGTATCAAAGCTGCGCCGTAGAACTTGGAATTGCCACCAACGCAGTAGTAGTTTCCGGGATTGAAAGGCTTGCCTTCTCCATCCAGCCATGTTTCATCGGGGCGGAAGTGCCCATTGGCAAAGATCGCCCTTGGGTCTCGATCCTGAGGTGAGGGCTGCAACCACTCTCCTCGTTCAAGGATCAGAATGCGACGACTGGACGGAGCCAACGCCGCAGCCAGCGTTGCCCCCCCGATGCCCGACCCAATGATTATGACGTCAGCCCGATTCATGGAAGGATCCGCATCTCGCTTTCAGGATCGAAAGCCACGGCTTTTTCCATGTTTACTGCAAAGTTGAAATCCTGACCCGGCGCGACCTCGGCGTCCGAACGCATACGCGCGATCACATCTCGTCCGCCCAATTGCATCGAGACGAAGGTGTCCGATCCAGCGGGCTCCGTCACCACGATACGGTTGGTCATCTGCGCGATGTTCGACGACTTTCGATCCGCACCATCCATATCGGTGATAGTCTCAGGGCGGATTCCCAACAAGATCTCGCGCCCATCCCATGCGGCCAAGTTGTCTTGGCTGAACGGGAGTTGCGCCATATATCCGTCGTGAACGGCGACCTCTGCATGGGGGCGGCCATTCAAAACCGTAACCTTGGCCGGTAACACGTTCATCGCAGGCGAGCCCATAAACGTTGCAACGAAGATATTCGCAGGCGTATCATAGATTTCCTGCGGTGTACCCAGCTGCTGGACATAGCCGCCGTTCATCACGGCGATGCGGCTTGAAAGCGTCATCGCCTCGATCTGGTCATGCGTTACGTAGACGATGGTGGTCCCGAGGTTCTGATGCAGCTTCTTGATCTCGGTTCGCATGTCGACGCGAAGCTTGGCATCGAGGTTCGAAAGCGGTTCATCGAACAGAAAAACATCAGGGTTTCGCACCAGTGCGCGACCCATTGCAACCCGCTGACGTTGACCGCCCGACAACTGCCCGGGCTTGCGATCCAGCAACTGCTCAATCTGCAACAGCTTGGCAACTTCTTGCATCGCTTTGTCGCGTTCAGGCTTGGGCACCCCGTGCATCTCAAGCCCGAAAGTGATGTTCTGCCCGACCGTCATATTGGGATACAAAGCATAGCTTTGGAACACCATGGCGATGTTGCGGTTGGACGGGTGCACCCCGTTCATCACCTGGTCCTTGATGCGGATTTCACCGCTGGTGATCTCCTCCAGCCCCGCGATCATGTTCAGCAGAGTGGATTTGCCACAGCCCGAGGGACCGACCAGCACCAAGAACTCACCCTCCTGCACCGAGATATCGACCTTGTGCAGAACCTCGACCGCCCCGTAGGATTTGGTCGCGTTGTCTATGTCTAGAAAACCCATGAGGTCTTATCCTTTCACCGAACCCGCCATCAGGCCGCGGACGAAGTATCGACCGGCCACGATGTAGACGAGCAGAGTTGGCATGGCCGCCAGAATGGCGCCTGCGAAATGAACGTTGTATTCTTTCACACCGGTTGACGACTGCACCAGATTGTTCAGTGCCACCGTCATTGGCTGGCTGTTGGCATCGGCAAAGGACGCGCCGAACAGGAAGTCATTCCAAATATTGGTGAACTGCCAGATGATCGAAACCACAGCGATCGGCCCGGAACTGGGCAGAAGTATGCGCCAGAAAATCTGAAAGAACCCAGCGCCATCAATCTGCGCCGCCCGGATCAGCTCTGTCGGGAACACGGCGTAGTAGTTGCGGAAGTACAGCGTGGTGAATCCGATACCGTAGACAACGTGGACAAGCGCAAGACCCCAAGTGGTGCCTGCCAGCCCGATTATGCCCAACATCCGCGCCATTGGGATCAGAACAATCTGAAACGGGATGAAGCAGGCAAACAGCATCAGACCGAATAGGATGGTGTCGTACTTGAAGCGCCACTTGGTCAGCACATAGCCGTTCAGCGCCCCAAGAATGGTTGAGACGATCACCGCCGGAACCACCATCTTAATCGAGTTCCAGAAGTAAGGCTTCAGACCCGTCGGATCGACGCCGATCTGCGCCGAAGACCACGCCTTGAGCCACGGCTCAATCGTGAACACCTGCGGCAGGTTCATCATGCCGCCGCCGGTGATCTCTTCCAGTGGCTTCACCGAATTCACCAGCATGACGTAGAGCGGCAGCAGGTAGAACAGACCGAACAGAAGCAGCACCAGATAGATCAGCGTGCGCGTAACGCGGCCCGTGCGGATTGCGGTATCCTGAGTTGCTTGTGACATCAGCGTTTCTCCCGCAATTCGGCGTAGAGATAGGGGATCATGATCGCCGCGATGGTCATCAGCATGATCGTGGCCGAGGCCGCACCGATCCCCATCTGGTTCCGTGTGAAGGTGTAGGAATACATGAAGGTCGCAGGCAGTTCGGTTGCGCGACCGGGTCCACCCCCGGTCAGGGCGATGACAAGGTCAAAGGTCTTGATCGCAAGATGGCTGAGGATCACAAAAGCCGACAGGAAGGCTGGTCGCAGTTGCGGGATAATGATCCGGCGATAGAGGTTCCAGTTCGAGGCTCCATCCATTTGCGCAGCCCGCAGGATCTCGTTGTCGATCCCACGCAGGCCAGCCAGAAACATTGCCATTACGAAGCCGCTTGTCTGCCAGACGGCCGCTAGAACCACCGTGTAGATGGCGTAATCACGGTTTTTTATCCAGTCGAACTCGAAGCTGGTCCAACCCCATGTGTGCATCACGTTTTCCAACCCGATGCCAGGGTCTAGGAACCACTTCCAGGCTGTACCGGTGACGATGAAGCTCAGAGCCATCGGATACAGGTAAATCGGGCGCAGCAGCCCTTCGCCGCGGATTTTCTGATCAAGGAAGATCGCCAGACCCAGGCCTATACAGGTGCAGATCACGATATAGAGGCTCGCGAAAATCCCCATATTGATCAACGAGGTTTCCCAATGGCTCAGCCGCCACAGTTTGTCGTAGTTTTCCCATCCGACCCATCCAAAGGACGGCAGGATGCGACTGTCGGTGAATGACAGGTAGACCGAAAACAGAATGAACCCGTAGACAAAGACCAGCATCATCGCCAGCGACGGTGACAAGACCAGTTTGGGAATCCAGTTCTGAAGGCGTGTCTTGAAATCCGCGTCGGCTGAAGCAGCCATGGCGCGCCCTCCTCGTTCGAGTCGTGTTAGATCGGAGCTTTTGCGCCCACTTGGTGACAGGGCGGCCAGACCGCCGCCCCATCGGGAGGATCACTTACGGATCACTTGGCGATCGAAACGGCGTCAACCAGTTCGGTCACGGCATCTTCGCTGCCGTACTCGCCGTTAAAGTGGGCGGTCACCACGTCATAGACGGCGTTCTTGACTGACGCAGGCGCGGCATGTCCGTGTGCCATGGAGCCGAACAGGTTGCCTGACGAAGCAGCAGCGGCCAAATCTTTCATGCCCTGCTGACCACAGGCATCTAGATCGCTGCCATCAACGTCTGTCCGCGCTGGCACCGAACCCTTCACCTTGTTGAACGCAATCTGGAAGGATGGCGACAGGATCGCACTGGCCAGCGCGGCTTGCTCGGCCGATACCGTACCGCCCTGATCAAACATCATGAACTGGTCAGCGTTGAAGGTGACTTGATCCTGAGTACCCGGGAAGCGGAAGCAAAGGAAGTCCTCACCCGGCACTTTGCCCGCGTTCAGGAATTCGCCTTTGGCCCAGTCACCCATCATCTGGAAACCGGCTTCACCGTTTATGACCATTGCTGTCGCCAGGTTCCAGTCACGACCCGAGAAGTTCTCATCCACGTTGTCACGGATAAAGGCCATACGGTCGAACGCTTCTTTCATCGCGTCGCCACCCAGCGTTTCCTCGTCCAGGTCGATGAAGGCCGCTTTGTAACCGTCAGGCCCCAGCGTCGACATCGCGATAGCATCGAACACGGTCGCGTCCTGCCATGCCTGACCACCATGCGCGATCGGAGTGATTCCGGCAGCTTTCAACGCCTCAACTGCTGCGACGAATTCGTCCCAATTGGTGGGCTGAGCAATGCCGTTGGCGTCCAGCACCGCTTTGTTGGCCCAGACCCAGTTGGTCGAGTGTACGTTAACAGGGGCCGAAACCCATTTGCCGTCATGCTTGGCGAAGGCTTTCAGCGCATCTGGGACGACGTCATCCCAACCTTCCTGGGCTGCCACTTCGTTCAGGTCCGCCAGCGCGCCCTGATCGGCCCAGTCCAGAATGTCAAAGCCCAGCGCCTGAACGGCTGTCGGAGCGTTGCCTGCGGTGACGCGTGCGCGCAGAACGGTCATGGCCTGCTCACCACCGCCACCGGCTACAGGCATGTCGGTCCATCCAATGCCCTGTCCGGACAGATCGTCCTTGAGAACGTTCAATGCTGCGGCCTCACCGCCAGACGTCCACCAATGCAGAACTTCCACGTCTTCAGCGTGCGCAAGGCTGGTCGTGCACAGTAGACCTGCTACAAACAGCGATTTTGTCTTCATAAAATTACGCATTCTTGTTTCCTCCCTTAATGCGTTATTCTCACTCGGGACCAATCTGGCGCCCGGTCTTAGTCTTGCGGAACCCATGGTGCACGGCTGTTGCCGATGCGCATGACCACTGATTTCACTTCGAAGAATTCCTCGAACCCATATCGCCCGATTTCCCGCCCCTGCCCGGATTGTTTGACCCCACCGAAAGCGACCTCGGGGAACCCGTCCATCCAGGTATTGGTCCAGACCGTTCCCGCTTCTGCTCGGCGGGCAAACTCTAGGCAGGAGTGAACGTTTTCGCTCCATACCCCTGCCGACAGACCGTAAGCGCTATCATTGGTGAGCGCGATGGCTTCGTCCAGTGTTTTGAAAGTCAAAACAGACAGAACAGGCCCGAATACTTCATCGCGGGCAATGGGCATATCAGGCGAGACGTCGGAAATCACCGTCGGCTGATAGAACTGAGCGCCGAGGCCTTCGACCTCCAGCGGCTCACCACCCAGATCAATAGTCGCACCCGAAGCCTGCGCCTGTTTGACATACGCGTCGATTTTTGAGTTGTGCTCGGACGTTACGATAGCCCCAACCTGCGTTGTCGGGTCCAAAGGATCGCCGAATTTGACTTTGCGCGAAAGGGCGACGACACGTTCGCGGAATTCATCAGCAATGTCCTCATGCACGATGATTCGACTGCTTGAATTGCAGCACTGGCCAACATTGAAATAGACACCGAACACAACCGCATCAGCGGCTGCATTCAGATTGGCGTCGGGAAAGATGACCTGAGGGTTCTTGCCCCCAAGCTCTAGCGCGACTTTCTTGAGCGTATCCGACGCTACTGCGCTGATCGTCTTGCCCACAGCCGTAGAGCCCGTAAAGCTGATCATGTCCACGCTGTCATGGCTCGACATCACGCTGCCAACGGGAACTCCGTAACCCAGAACGATATTGCATACACCGGCGGGCAATCCGGCTTCGATCAACAATTCGCCCAGCATCAAGGTTGTCGACGGTGTCATCTCAGACGGTTTCACAACAACTGTGCAACCAGCCGCCAACGCGAAGGGCAGCTTCTGACTGAGAATCCAGAACGGAAAATTCCAAGGCGTGATGATGGACACGACACCGATGGGTTCCTTCAGCACGACACCCATCATATCTGCGCCAAGAGTGTTGTGGCTGTCGCCGTGCGTGCTGCGTGCCAATGAGGCCGCATAGCGCCAAAGGTCTGCTGCACCGCCGACCTCACCCTCGGATTGGCTGATCGGCTTACCGCTTTCCAGCGTTTCGATCGGTGCAATCCGGTCGACATTCTGCTCAATCAGGTCGGCAACCTTCAGCAAAACGGCGGCCCGTTCTTTGCCCGATGCTCGACTCCAAACACCGTTGTCAAACGCCTTACGCGCCGCCAGGATCGCAGCCTCGGCTTCAGCCTCGCCACCTAAGGCCGAACGGCTGACGATGTGCCCGTGCGAGGGCGAGCGCCGTTCGAAAGTCTCACCGGACGCGCTATTCTGCCACCTGCCATCGATGAGATGCCGACCTTCAAACAACGGCGGCAGCTCAAACGGGATTGCAGGGTTGATGGTGATATCTTTCATGTTGTCAAAGGCCCGAAAATATGGGGTTACGTTTTTCAATGAACGCAGCAACGCCTTCTTCGCGGTCCGCTGAGGCCGCAATTGCTGCACTACCAAGGGCTTCGACCACGGCATGTGTGTCTTCACCGACCGCTGCATGGATCATGTTTTTTGAGATTTCGGTGGCGCGGGGCGAAAGAGAACTAAGTTCGGAGGTGATCTCAAGCGCGCGCGCCAGAACGTCGTCAGCTACCTCGGTCGCATAGCCCAAGGCCAACGCGCGGTCGGCACCGATACGGCGCCCAAAGAGTGCCATCTCTTTCACCGAAGCTTCGGGGATCAGACGGGTCAACCGCTGTGTCCCGGACCAACCCGGCACGATCCCAACCCGAGCTTCGGGCAAAGCCAACGTGGACCGCGGGGTCATCAGGCGCAGATCGCAGCAACTGGCCAGCTCTAGCCCGCCGCCGAATGCGTGACCGTTGATCGCTGCAATTGTCGGCTTGCCGATCCGCGTAAGGCGGTCAAAGATACGATGTCCATCACGGACCCAATGGCGCGCGAATTCAGCAGGGCTCAGACCACCCCAAGCGCCGATATCAGCACCGCAACAGAACGCTTTTTCACCCGCGCCGGTCAGAACGAGCGCACGAATGGACGCGTCACGCTCGACCTCTTTCAAGCCAGCCTCAAGCGCGTGCAGCATATCAACAGTTAACGCATTGAGCTTGGCCTCGTTGTCCAAAGTCAGGACGGCCGTTGCACCCTCGATATGAATGCCCAGCTTGCTCACAGTGTCATCCCCATCGGGCCAACTGCGAATAGCGACTTGGGCATCTGAGCCGCGTTTTCCGCGACTTTGACGCGACCGCCCGAGGCTTCGACAATATCACGCTGCGCCTCAATGCCGGGCATGATTTCCGTCGCGACCAGTCCCTGATCTGTTAGGCGAATAACGCACCGCTCAGTCACATAGAGCACATCCTGACCGGTTTCCCGGGCACGGCGGCCCGAAAATGTGACATGCTCGACCTGATCTACCATCTTGGTGAATTTTCCGGGGGCATTCACTCGGATACCGTCATCCGTCAGATCTATCTTAGCGCCGGCTTCGAACCAGCCCGAGAACACGATCTTCTTGGCCCGCGCGGTAATATCGACAAAGCCGCCACATCCTGCAGTCAGATAGGGCTTCTTACCAAGTTTGGAGACGTTTACATTGCCTTCTACATCGACCTCGAGGAAAGAAAGGAACGACATGTCGAACCCGCCGCCCTGGAAGTAGATAAATTGCTGAGGTGACGGCACAAAGGCATGTGCGTTGGATGCGCACCCAAAGGCAAAGCCGGTCAATGGGACGCCACCAACGGCCCCCTGCTCAATTGCCCATGTCACCGCCTGAGGATGGCCCTCCTCCAACAAAACACGCGGAACCATTGCGCTAATGCCAAAGCCCAAGTTGGCACTCATGCCGCTGCGCAATTCTTGGGCGGCCCGACGCGCGATGACCTTTTCGACACCATGCTCGGCCAGCGAAAAACTGTCCCAAGGGCGCATAATCTGGCCAGAGATCGCAGGGTCATAGGGGGTCTCTGTCGTTTGGATCTGCTCTGGGTCTTCAACGATCAGATCGACCAGATGCCCTGGCACGCGCACGTCATGGGGGCGCACGCTACCCTCGGCAGTCACACGTTGAACCTGTGCGATCACGAGCCCACCGTGGTTGCGTACGCAAATCGCTTGTTCTAATCCGCCCAGATAGGCACCTTCATGTTCATAGGTCAGGTTGCCAAACTCATCCGCCGTGGTTGCGCGCAAAACGCACACGTTCGGATTGATGTTCGGGAAGTGCAACCAAGTCTGACCGTCGAATTCTTTTCGGTTAACGATTGGAGCCGCCGCACCACGCGCGTTCATCGCGCATCCTTCCCGAACAGGATCCACGAAAGTCTCAAGCCCGACCTGTGTGAGAACACCGGGTCGATGCGCTGCGGCTTCGCGATGCATATCGAACAAAATTCCCGATGGCACGTTGTACGCGGCCACTCGATCTTCGACGATCATCTTCCAGATTTCCGGCATCTCAAGGCTGGAAGGGCCCGACGGGTATGAACCGGCGAGAACGCAGCTTAGCAGTCCATCCTGCGCCAGATAATCCATTCCCTTCACGCCATACATATCCCCGGCGGCGATTGGGTGCAGCGTTGTAATGTTGCGCGGATGCCCTTCAAAGCGAAACCGCTCTCCAAGTGCCTTCAGCACGAGGTCTGGGCACCCCAGCGCAGAGGACGACGATACAGTGACAACCGCATTGTCTGGGATACGAGAAACGGCCTCGGAAACGGAAACAAGCTTGGTCATCAGAAACCGCCATAATCTATGTTGATACGTTCACCCGACGCTGCGGCCTCGCGAACGCTCAGCGCGATTGACAGCGATTTCACGCCATCAGGCCCGTCGGCAGCAGGACGGCCTTGTCCCGCCGCTGCGGCGACAAATTCCGAAACGCCTTGAACATAGAGAGAGTGGTCCGAAAACGGTATCTCTTCACTTCCGGCTTCAGTCACCAGCTTTATTGCCCCAACCGGGCGCTGCGTCATGACGCCATCCGCAAAAACCGAACCCTCGGTTCCATGTACCTGCAGGCCAGACCCGGCAAAGGGGTGCGTAAAGCTTTCATGCGTCATGACCATCGCGCCCGAAGGCATCGTCCAGACGGACATGCAAGAGTCTTCGACACCCTGCCCCATCCCAGAGCTGGCCATTTGCGCGACGACAGACACCGGGTCTTCATTGAGCAGGAAGCGGCTGACATCCGCGTCATGAACAACGATGTCAGGGATCACGCCACCACCAGCATCGGCCGAGTTGATACGCCACCCCTGCAAGTTCTCGGGCAAATGCACCGCGTGATGGATGCGCAACGAAAGAACCTCGCCGACGCGCCCATCTGCGATCAGGTCACGAATGGCACGATGACTGCCAGAGCATCGCAGGTGGTGATTTGTACCAAAAGTCACGCCAGCCGCGTCGGCTGCGCGCACCATTTCGACAGCTTCCGCTTGCGTCATCCCGAGCGGTTTTTCACAAAGAATATGCTTGCCAGCCGCGATGCCAGCCATCGCCTGACCATGGTGCTTCTCATTTGTGGAGGAAATGTAGACGGCTTTCACGCCATCGTCAGACAGCGCCGCGTTCAGGTCTGTGGTTGCATTGGGAATACCGTGCTCTTTAGCCCAGGTTTGCACCCGGTCAGAGGAATTACTGACGACCCAGGTCACGTCGTTGCCTGTCTGCTGACGCACCGCGTCCAACATATATTGCGAAGCTATCGTACTCGCTCCGACAAATGCCCAGTTCATCTGATTTCCCCACAAATTGGAACGTTCCAAAATGTGTAATGGAACGTTCCAAATTTGACAAGAAAAAACTCTGCCTTTGCTTTAAAGGCCAGAAAATATGGCTAAAAGCGCGACGCTTGCAGCCTCATCCAAAACAATCACAGGGAATCGAAGGGATTCACGGCGTGTCGGTACTCCGACTGAGTCGCTGAAATACGCCGCGCGCTACTTACATCAATGCGTCAGAGCGACCCCTTCCACTGTCACCCTGTGCATAAGACGTCGAAACCCATGGTAGTCGTTGATCGCTTTGTGCCACGTCGCTCTGTTATCCCAAATGGCGATATCCCCTTCCTGCCAACGCAGGCGACATTGGAATTCAGGCTGCTTGCAATGATCATAAATCATACCCAGCACTGCGGCAGACTCATCCACGCTCAAGCCTTTGATTTCGGTCGTGAACACAGGGTTGACGAACAACCCGCGCCTACCGCTGAGAGGATGCGTGATGACAACGGGGTGCAAAGCGTCTTGCGTGGCAGCTTCGGCGTTCCCCAAACGGCCGCTTTCTGCGGCTTCTGTGTCCATGATGCTGGCTCCAAAGACATGGCGAGAGGAATGAACCGCCCTCAAACCATCTAAGAAACCACGCATCGTGGGCGACAAAGCTTCGTAGGCGGCAGCCATCGACACAAACAACGTGTCGCCACCATGGGGCGGAACCTCCAGGGCGTGCAGGATCGAGCCCATAGCAGGCTCCTGATCATAGGAGTGGTCAGTATGCCACCCCTCTCCCACAGCCTCTTTCTGATCCTTCTCTTTCAACACCGTGGCAATCTCTGGGTGGCCGTCCACCGGTTTGAAAAATCGGTTCACGTTGATTGGGCCGAACCTTCTCGCAAAGGTCAGATGCTCTTGCGGGCTAACGCCTTGGCCCCTCAGTGCGATAACGGAATACTTAGCGAAGGCTGACTTAATGGCGTCGAATTGATCTTCACACCGGATGTCCGCCCCGACGATTTCCGCACCCAATCCACCGGTGAGAGGTTTTACTTCCATGCGCCTTCCTCCCTGCTGCGCTTAGCCTAAAAGACGAGAAATTTCACTTCGAAGCAATCGGCCTCGCTTCATACAACTCCAATGGAAGATCGTCCGGATCGCTGAAGAAGGTGAAACGATGGCCGGTATACTCATCGACACGGATGTCTTCGACGAGGACGCCTTTCTGTTCCAGACTGTCTTTTAGCGCTTCGATATCATCCACAACAAACGCAAGATGCCGCAGACCTTGTGCTTCGGGGCGAGAGGTGCGTTTGGGCGGGGTGGGAAAGGAAAACAGTTCAATCTGAGAGCCGTCCGGCAATGCCAAATCCAGCTTCCAAGATTGCCGCTCAGCCCTGAAATTCTCGGCAACAATCCTCAAACCAAGGGTCTCTGTATAGAATGCCTTGGACCGTTCATATTCCGAACAAATTACTGCAGCATGGTGGATTGATTTCAGACTAGTCACGGGCAGTTTTCCTAATTATATCAATAGGTTAAAAAAATTCTTAAGTTAATTTTTCACTACACCTTCGATGCTGATCGAGAAAACCAAGAGCTGTTTGGCCAAACTTGTCAATCGAACCATACAGGAAAACAGAGCAGTATTCATCAAGCGTCTGTGAACTCGCAGCCGACGTTGTAGGCAACTCGTGCCAGCGGCGGCTCGTGGCTCGAGACACGCATTTAAAACCAAGCTTCGTGATTTCCGAGTTGAGAGCCAATGCTGTCACGCTCGGCTGCCTACAAACGCGTTTGAAAGAAGTGAGCGTTGTTCCCAGACAAATTCGAAACGGTCTCAGTTGCGCCAATTAGAACTGCCCTCAATGCCGCGCAAAAATCGCGCCACTCAAGCAAATTCAATCTGAACTGGCTCTTTGATCGGCCTGACTGGACCCGAAAAGCGAGACTGTGGGAATATAAGCAAGCTGGCCACCACCTCTTTCACCTTTCAGAAGAGAAATTTGATCAGCTGTCCAGATGCTCCATCGCTCGACCGAAGACGAAAGCTGTTTGATAGTCCAACGCCGTTGAGGCCAAACGTGACCAACCCTTAACAGTGTTTATGAACAGTTCCCCCTAGGTCGCGTTTAAAATCGGACCATCAAGCAATCTGACCAAATCTCCAAAGTATCCTGCAGAACGCGCGGGACGCGTAGGATCAGAGGTGATTGCGACGGCAAGGTTTCGCTCAGGATGGGCCGCCATAATTTGCCCTCCGTACCCACGCGCCAATGCATAGCCCGAAGGGGAAAGAAACCAGCCATAGCCGTAGTCTAGTCCAGAGAAAGGTGAACGGCCGTGCGGCTTGGTCGATTCCAAAACCCAACGCTCAGGAATGATTTGCGTGTTGGCAAAAGCCCCGCGGTCCCGAAGCAACACCGCGATCTTCAACATTGACCTCGGCGCAATCGCCATTTCATTGCCACCCAAGTAGTAACCCTGTGGATCCTTCGTCCAAGCGGGGATCTCGATACCAAGTGGTGCACCCAGCCTCTCTCGCGTCAGCCTCAAAAGGCTTTGTCCGGTTGCCACGGTCAATGCTGCGCCAAGCACGTGGGTCGATCCCGTGGAATAGAGCATCTGCTCCCCGGGTTCAGCAACCATCGGTCGCGTCAGCGCGTCCGCGATCCAGTTGGCAGAGTTGATCCATTCTCCGTAGTTGCCGCCCGAGGTTCTTTCGAGACCTGCCCGCAGCGTCACCAGATCCTCCATCGTAATGCTTTCGGAACCGGGTGTCGCATTAGCGGGCAAAAGCCGTGGAGCGACCTCCTGCAAGGTGGCATCTACAGATGGGATTTCCTGCCGGTCGATCGCCGTCCCAAGCAACAAAGCCACAATGCTTTTTGAACAAGACTTTATGTTGGCCGGCCTATCCAGGCCTGCCCCCTGTTGGGCCTGCGCGAAAATGACATCCTCGCCGAGTTGAATTTGAAGGGAATGCAACTGCGGAAGACCGCTGATTACATCATTCAGCACCACCGTTTGTCCCCGCACAATATACGGAGCACAAATTGCGGTTGCGGTTGCCAACAGGAACTTGCGACGTGTGATCATGGCATTCATTTGGAAGCAAATCTCGGAATGTCCAGACACCTACGCAACATCCCAGGATTAATTGTCCAAGATTTAAGAAAGCCTCCGCAAACGAAAAGTGGGATTTGAGGCAACAGGAGGCTTCGCTTGTAAACTTGGCCAGCATCCTAGCGTGTAAGAACTGTGGTAGACTGACCTCGAGGACATTCTAGCAGGAGATTTCCCGTTGCTACCGAATTCACTCCGTCTCGCACTCTCGGTCATAACAATCGCCATGTCGGTGGGCGCCCTACCGGACCGCGCCAATGCAATAACGCAAGATGTTCCAGCGTGGCTACAAAAGCACGTGGGTACGGGTGAGGGGCAAATCGCGCCAATCGTTCTGGAAAGGGCACGCGCGCTTTACATCAAGAAACTACGCCGAGGCGAAGTAAGGAACCCCTGCTACCTGGCCAAGGACGCAACCCGCCCCAGCACTGCAAGAAACGGCAATCCGGGCAAGCGTTTTTATGTCATCTGCGAGTCACAAAAGTCCTTCCGAGCGGTTTCGTCCGGCTATGGCAATGGCCGAAAACTACAGCGCGCCAATTTTTCGAATGGCCGACAATGCGCGAAGAACTTCAGCAATGCAGAAGGCTCTAAACTAACCGCCGGAGGCGCCTATGTGACGGCTGAAACCCGCACGTCCTTCAAAGGTTACCACAGTCGTTCCGGCAAAACGCAGCCGTTCTACCGCACGTTTCTTTTGTTTGATGGTGAAGGAGAAACGAGCAATGCCCGCGAGCGCGCCATCGGAGGCCATCCGGCTGTCTTCCTTAAGTGGCAATGTAGGTTCAAAAACCCTCAAAGCACGCATGCAGACAACGATGGCTATGTCCCTTACGGAAGGCTTGTGAACTACACTGGTGGTCGTAGCAATGGTTGCACAACCTGGTCACAATCCGCCTCAAAAGAGATTTTGGCGCTTGTAGAAGGGAACCCAACAACCCTGTATATCTACCCGGAATCCAAAGACATAAACGCTGTCGCCAAGGCGGTAAAAAAGGGAAAATCACTTTCTCGAGCTGGAGTTTACTGGAACGCAGCTTGCCTAAAAGCGATTGGTGAACCAAAGTTTTGGCCCAAAAGCAGCCTACAGCCGATCATAAATAGTTGGAGAGCATCTTTGCCCAAACAGCCGCCGTTGGAATTGCCGATCTGCAAGTAAATTGCAAAGCAGAACCTAGGCGCGCTGCCCTTCAAGTCTTTGTGCTGTGGGCTCGATGCTGGCGTTCAGCGAATTTCGCTCAATACCTGCTTTGCGGACGAAGCCAACCTTCGGTCCACTCCAAGAAACTGGCGGTTCCGGCCCAAACGAGCCGTTGCTAAAGCAGCGCTGCAGATTTCGCAAAGCGGTCCTGCGGCAAGCCCCGCCCTATGCCCCTTCTTCATAGCGCTTTCGTTCTGCATCACTTGCATCGCGCCATTCGGCGCGGAGTAGGTCCATTCGCCGAGGAATACTGTCTTCGAGGACCTCCGCCTCAATGATCCGCTCTGTCCGAAAGTAACGAAAACCTTCTCGCATCTCGCACCATGCGGCGATGATGCGGCTGGTGTCTCGATAACCCAGCAGTATGGGCCATATCACGCGACGGGTCTTTTGGCCTGAGTTATCTGAATACTTCAAGGCTATCTTTTTGCGACACCGAATGGCCAGACGAATGGCCGCCGCGCCGAGTACTTCATCCGGCTGAGTGACGGGCGCGACGCTGACCGCCGGCTGAAGAAACGACGTCCGGTACTTGTCAGGTGCGACAGCTTCCAGCTTGGTGATCAGCTTCTCAGCCGCCAGTGCAAGCTCGGGTTCGCCTCGGGTTTGGACCCACAGCACACCAAGCGTAACGGCCTCGATCTCATCCGGGGTCAGCATCAGCGGTGGCATATGAAAGCCGGGCTCCAACACATAGCCGACGCCGGCCTCGCCATTGATTGGCACGCCCTGCCCCATCAGCGCAGCAATGTCGCGGTATACCGTGCGTTTGGTCACGCCCAGTTCTTCACCAATGGACTGGGCTGAGATCGAGCCTTTGGCGCGTCTCAGAATCTCGATGATTTCAAATAGCCTGTCGCCGCGCCTCATGTGATCTCCTTTCTATGAAACAAATCATACTGACACCATGCTGACAACACGCTGTCAGCATAGGCGCGGTACAAGCAGGAAAGGCTTCAACCAAGGAGATCAGACTATGAGACATTTCATTGCCCTAACCCTCGCCGCGGTTCTGCCAACAGCACTCGCAGCGAAGTCGTCCGAGCAGCTGGGAACTGCGCCGATCATGGCCATGGGCGCCTATGTGCCGACCGACAACATGGAGGAATCGGAGGCCTTCTACCGCGCCCTGTTCGACAGTGCACCGACAATCGGGCTACCTGAATTCGTGGCGTTCGACGTGGCTGGTGGCTGGTTCGCGATCGTGTCACGGGATAAGTATGCACCGGGGGCCAAGGCAGGTTCGGGCGCGGTTCCTTACCTGCAATCCGCCGATCTGGAAGTCTTGCACGCCCGTGCCCTTGCCGCCGGTGTGACCGCGCCAAAGATTATCGAAGAGCCGGGCATTCACCTGCTCAAGATCACCGACCCGAACGGTCAGCTGATCGAGTTCTTCAGACTGACCCATCAGTGACACTCTCAACACTCAGCACTATTTCAATGGACATCGCACCATGCAAATGAACTACTTCGTTGTCGGTACCAACGACATGGCCGCCGCTACGCACTTTTATGACCAGCTTTTTGGTCAAACGGGTGTGGAGCGTGTATCGCCCACCGACAGAATGACATACTGGCTCGGACCTGGCTTTGCCTTTGCAGTCGCCATCCCGTTCGACGAAAACCCTGCCACCAATGGAAACGGAACCATGGTCGGCTTCAGTGTCGGGTCGACTGAAGAGGTCGAAAGGCTTTATGCATTGGCCATCGAGCTTGGTGGCACGAGCGAAGGCGAACCGAACCAACGTGGACCGCGCTTTTCGGCCTACGTCAGGGATCTGGACCGCAACAAGATTTGCCTCTCCGCCTGAGCGAAGGTCGCAAGCGCAGTTTCCGATCGAAAGGAGAAGGTTTTTTAGCTCGTTCTTTTGGGCGCGAATGGGCGGACAGGCAAGCCTTTTGCTCGAAGCTGCGCTCGCAAAAGAAATAGAGGTCACAGCAGACGTTCGTTCTTCAGACAAGGCACCCGATCTCAAAAAAGACTGCACGTGGATGTCGGTGAACCCTGTGACCCTTTGTTCCTCGCATCAGTGTTTCGCGACCATGACGCCGTTACTTCGACCTTGGGCGGTCGGCTGCCTTCGAAAGGCGCGACATCGGTGTACTAACGATCTGCGGTCGCCATCGTAGAAGCTGAGTCTCAGGTTAACCCTTCGACCCGTAAGGCCAGATTAGGTTCAGAATTAAGATTGCAACGAATAGGTTGAAAAACTTAAGCACTGTTGCTCTTCGTTTCGGCATGTTCGCAAAAAGTGGCATCTGGTCGAGGCCCCAGAGGACAGCAAAGCTGATCGCTACGGTGACAATCATATGTGGAATATCAAGGCTCACAGCGTCCCTTTCAAATAACTGAAATGATGTCTACTGGCGTTGTTTTATGCGACGGCAAAGCAAGTTTAGGATTACAAGATTGAGCGCCGGAGTCAGACTCGCAAGCCACGGACGCCAAGGCTCGGGGAAACCATCTGTCAAAAGAACCCATGGCAAGCCTAGGGGCAACAGGAAGATACCGGACAAAGGATCTCGCCGCTGACCCAAAAGCCCGAAGGTGCCGACCAGAAACAGCGCGAGTGCTATGAGGTACAAGACCCCTACGGTTCGAACAACCCAACGACAGGCGGTTGCCGATCCTGACACTACCTAGTCCTTTCCGTATGTGTAAGTGAGACTCACCGGGTGCCGCTGTCAAATTAGTTGCACGCCGGATAGTTCGCGCGATCCGCTTCCGATACGTCCACGGGGCATTCGGTGTTCCGGTTTGCTTCGGAAATATCCGCTTCCGTGGTGAAGGATTGCTCTTCTGCACATCCTGCCAAAACGACGAACAGTGTTGCGGCTGCAAGCGTGTATTTCATGGAACTTCCTTTCAATCAGACAAAGTGTTCAGCCACGACCTAGAGCATTAGCAATCTGCGGCGGGCAGCATAGTGACATCCGAATAACGGCCATCGGCAGTCGTGATGCGTGCGCATGCACGCGTGCTGCGGTTAAACCAGAAGGCAGTTAGACCGTCTGTCCGGATCAACTCATAGCCGAGGTTTTGAATGCCCATCTCGGCCTGACCGGCCCGCGCACTTTCAAATGCGGAAAGATCGGTGGAGCTTCCCACGAACGGTTGGTCAGTTGAAGGTGCCGTGGGGCTTGACGTCTCCACGCAACCCGCCACTGCGCCGAGTGTCGCAAATGCACAAACCAGCATAAACCTAGTCTTCATGGAATCTCCTCTACGATAAGGAAACTCTTCCGTGTTCATGTCATTCGATGCCAAAGATCACGTTGTAGGACTGTGCACCGTTGGAAGTGTTGTAGACTTCGATCACGTGATCTCCCGACTGCCAGAGCTGCCCACGATACTCTTGCGCCGCGCCCGTTTCGTCGAGCAGCACAGACCCGTCCGGATTATAGATCACATAGGTCATTCCGGGTCCGTTCGCGGCGAGGCGGAAATAAAGGAACTGACCATCACGCGCACGCAAGATATATCGCCGGTTCTCTTGTGGCAGGAGAGAGCCAGTCAGCTCCGCACCGGAAGTGCCACTTGCGAACTTCACACGCTCTGTGCTTGGCGCGCCTGTGCCAGAAGAGCCCACCATCGCACCACCGCCGTCATCTGCGGCTTGTGCAACGCTCAATTCGGCAACCTGACCATCGTTTGAGACAAGGCATCGCCAGATTGTTTCGCCTCTATCTTGCAAAATGACAAGCGAGTTTGCTTCGGAAAACTCGGTGGAGAGCACCGTGCCACCTTGTCCATCTGGCCCACCGACTTCGCGCAATTGGTCGATACAGCCGTCAATTGCTTCCTGCCCAACATCCGCGGCGGCCGCGAGCGTTGGCAAAGCAAAAATACATACAGTCAAAAACGTCAATCGCATTATTAAAAACTCCCAATGGAACCACGGAGAACTTTAATTACTAAAGCAATGCAAACTTTCGCACACAATAATAATGTAAACACCGCTCCTGACTCAAAGCGGCCGACCAAGTCACAAGTCACTCAGCGAGTTTTGCGATTGTTCGTCGGTCTTTTGGGCGTCAAAAGCGATCATTTTTGGCCCGCTTCCCGAGAGCAGGCGTTCTTGCGCAATGCAGCATCCGGCAAAGTGGACTCGCAACCGACCTCAGAGGTAGCACAGCATCTGTAGAGGTTTGGCGAGTTAGCTCATCTTGTGCGGCGCAAAGCTGCCCTACATTGCTGAGTCTGTATGCCGCGTCGCGGCCCATCAAAGAAGACGCTCACTGCGCTAATGTGGCCTAGCGCTGCGCGCACTCGCACATCGCGGATACAGCTCTCTTCAAAGACAAATCATCAAATACGTGCAGCAAATTAGCAAGTTGCGCAATTCTAGAATGCTGGGGCAAGAACCGACCTATTCGGTTGATCCGAAGGTAATGGTATTCTGGAGTTATTCATTAAAGGTCATCCCGATTTTAATACGTATTCTTGATTAGTGATGCGTATCCCAGCATGATCCAAAGATGTCGGTCGAAATTGTAAAGTGGTTGAAAGATCTCGAACTGAGTCAGTACGCAGATGTTTTTGCGGCAAATGATATCGATGCGCGTGTTTTGCCACTTCTGTCAGACGACGACTTAAAAGAGCTCGGGGTGAGCCTTGGCCACCGCAAGATCATCCTCGCCGCAGTGCAAGAGCTAAGTGGCCAGCAACGCGCAACTTCATCGCCACAAGCATCCCGTGAACACCCCCCGGAAAACGTAAACGCGCCCATCTCAAACCATTCACAAAGTGACGATCCACTCAAAAGTAAGCATGGTGAGCCCGCCACTGCGGAGAAGCGCCACGTAACTGTTTTGTTTGCCGATCTCGTCGGCTCGACGGAACTCACCAATCGTTTCGACCCCGAAGATATGCGGGACTTGCTAAAGAACTACCAAGACGCCGTTGCGGGCGCCGTAAGTCGATATGGTGGCTATGTTGCAAAATACTTGGGCGACGGTCTTCTCGTGTTTTTTGGCTGGCCGAGGGCCTACGAAGATCACGCAATTCGGGCGATCAAAGCCGGTCTTGAGGCCGTTCATCGCGTCAGCGAACTCAAAACCCCGGACGGAGAGCGCTTGTCAGTAAGGCTGGGTATTGCGAGTGGTGATGTCGTTGTCGGCGATAATATCGGTGAAAATACATATGAAGAAGGGGCCATGACGGGCCCAGTTGTCAATCTTGCGGCACGGATTCAAGAATTTGCGGAACCAAACTCGGTCGTGTTGTCGGCAGAGGAAACCGAGACAGCGTTGCATCGGATTTTTGAATACAAATCTCTTGGTAAGACAGAGCTAAAGGGTTTTGCTGAGCCTCGGACTCTGCTGAAAGTGGTGTCAGAACGTAGTGCGGAAAGCCGGTTCCGAGCCGCACATCGCGATGAAGTCGACAGTGTTATGATCGGCCGGGACTACGAAAAGGGTATTCTGCTGCAATCATGGCAACGTGCCCAGAATGGTCATGGAGAGGTTGTGTTGCTGTCCGGTGAAGCCGGTATTGGGAAATCGCGACTTACAGAGGAATTCCTCGCAGATATCACCGCGAACGACCAGGCAGATATCATAAGGCTGAATTGTTCTCCTTATCTCAGCAGTAGCCCCTTTCATCCCGTTGCCCAACGGATATCCCAGGACGCAGGTGTCGAACCGGACTTTGACGACAATCTGATCCTTGAACATGTCAGGAAGATGCTGGAAAGACGGCCGGGACTGGACTGGGAACAAGTTCTGCCGGTCTTCGCAGCGTTGGTCGCACCTCGTAGTGCGCTAGCCCAAAAGGTGCTCGAGATGTCACCTCAGGAGCAGCGCGACATAACAATTCAAACTTTGATTCACACAGTTCAGGTGCGATCAGACGTGTGCCCCGTTGTTCTGTGTGTAGAAGATGCGCATTGGATCGATCCTTCCACACAAGCCTTGTTGGAGCGATTTAAGTCGATATCCAGCGACCTTCCTCTGATGATCCTGATTACCCACAGGCCTGGGTGGGAATTGGCCCGCGAGGATGGGGACACGCACGTTCAGTCACTCGTACTGCGTCGGTTCGATTCTGCGCATGTTTCACACCTCGTCGAAAATATCACAGGGAAGAAACCGGACGATGCCCTGATTGCTAAAATCATTGAAAAGACCGATGGTGTACCGTTGTTCGTGGAGGAATTGACGCGAACGATTGTGGAGGCGGGTGAGCAAGGGCAAATCCATATACCCTCGTCTTTGAAGGGCGCGTTGATGGCGCGTCTCGATGCGGTTTCGCCTAAGGCAAAACAGGTCGCGCTAACAGGGTCTGTTATTGGCAGAGAGTTTGAGCCGAGCATTTTGAATGCGGCGATGCGTCTTGAAGATTCTGATATCAACAATTGCCTCGAAGAACTTTCGCGAACAGGCATAATCTTCGAAAGCGGTCACAATCGCGGGCACTTTGTATTCCGTCATGCCCTTATCCGCGATACCGCCTATCAGTCCATGCTAAGCTCAACTCGAAAAAAACAACACGCAGATGTGGCGAGTGCGTTGATACAGACAAGGTCCGCCGAAATCGCGCGTCGCCCCGAACTGGTCGCCCGCCACCTTTCAGAAGCTGAGGATTGGAGGGCCGCGTTCGAAAAATGGCAGATTGCTACAGAAATGGCGTTGGCGCGATCTGCCAGCCAAGAGGCGATGACGAACGCCAGAGAAACGCTGCAAGCTGCTGAAAAACTTAGCTCAAACTCCAAAACAGAATTAATCAAAGGCAAAATACTCGTTGGCCGCAGCTACGACAGCCTGGGCCAATTGCCTGAAGGGATAGCAGTTCTGAAAGACGCCTCCAATGCGGCCCGTGCGGTGCACGATGTGGATTTGGCCGCCGACGCGGCCAACCATTTCGCAGACTCATGTATGATGTCCAGCGAAAGGCACAACGAAGCAATCGATCTCTGCGAAAATGCACTGAAGGATTTGCCCGATGATGATGAAGTCCGTCGATGCAGATTGATGAGCCAACTCGCGCGCGCGCACATGTTCGTCGGTCAGTTTTCCGAAGGTGCGCGTTTCGGCCAGCAGTCCATGGAGTTGGCCGCAAAACTCGGAGACTATAAATCCCAGTTCTCGGTAATGATGATGCATTTTGGGGCCCCATTCGTTGCGCGTAAGGGGAGAGAAGCCCGCCATTGGCGTGAAAATCTGGAGGCGATGCACGGTGTGGCCGAGCATCTTGGAAGTATCGACCAAGGGCGGGACCGTACTCTGAGCTTGTTTGTAGGCGCCGAGATGGCCGACCGTGAATTGATGGACCATTCTTTGGGTTTGCTTACCGAAATTTCGGAAAAGGACAATCATCTGCAACTCTATTGGGTTCAGAAACACGCACGCGCCATGGTTGCAATTATGGACGGCGATTTTGAGCAAGCTGAGAAACACGCCACAGAGGCGGTGAAGATTGGTCGAAAGACCCATGGGGAACATGTTGAGGGCGTCTTTGGAGTTCAGATGTTCACGATCCGCCGCGAGCAAAACCGACTGCACGAAGTTGCGCCTGTGATTAAGAAACTGATGACAGACAGCCCCGAAGACATTTCATGGAAGCCCGGCTTTGGTCTTATCGCTGCAGAACTTGGATACAAAGAACCCGCCGAACGAATACTGAATGAAATGGCTGCCAATGGCTTTGATCTTCCCCCCGACGCCATGTATTCAACGACATTGTCCTATCTGACTGACATATGTGTCGCCATTGAGCATCAGGAACACGCCAAGACGCTCTATGGCATGCTTGCTCCTTATGAAGACCTGACGATCACCGCTGGGGCCACTACAGTGTGCACCGGCGCAGCAGCGCGACGCCTCGGACGTCTGGCTACGGTTCTGAAGGACTGGGATGCCGCTGAGAAGATGTTCGAGAAGGCCATAGAACTTGACACGCGCATGAAATGCCCCCCTTGGGTCGCGCACAGCAAGGCGGCATATGCAACTGCACTAAGACGGCGCGGGCGCCAGAATGATGTGGAACAGGCGTTTCAACTGGAAGGGGAAGCGTTGGCAATTTCACAGAAATTGAGTATGGTTTCCCTCAGATCAAAGCTCGAAGGAGTAGCGAGTTAAGCTAATTAATCTGGTTTGGGGGACTTTATGCCAAGGTACATAATTGAAAGAAATTTCGCCGAGCAGCTCAACGTCACAGACGATGACAAGATTCACATCAAAGAGATCAATGACGAAGTCGGCGTCGAGTGGATTTTTTCGTTTCTCAGCGCAGACAAGCGCAAAACCTACTGCTTGTACGAAGCCCCGGACGAGGAAAGCCTGAGAAAGGCGGCCGAACGCCTGAACATTCCCGCCGATGTCATAACGCCTGTGGATCGGATTGATCCGGCAATTTTCGCCTGATCAGCATCTATTTTACCTAGTTCCGCGAAGCCCCTGCGAGGGGGTGCCTTCAGACAAATCCGAACCAGTCTCAGTTTCCCGCGGAAACCGAGAACCTACCCAGAACAAAGTTGACGCCACTCGGTGAAAGCGGTGGCATTTTTCAGATTGTGGGTACCTCTGCTAGCGAACGATCTATCTTGGTTTAAGCGGCTATAGACAGATGAGCAGACGGAGGCGTATTTCTGCAAATTTCGCATGCGCCTTAAACGCTGCATCGCGCGTTGGCGCCGTCGTAACGGGAGGTGCGAGTTCTCGACGCGGTTATTCAGCCAAGCGCAGGTCTGTTGTTTTTCAGTGGCTCCTCGCTCTCTGAGCGCGGCCCGATACGATGCGAAGCGGTTCGTGACCATGGTTTCCGCTCTACTGTGTTGCTTTATCAATTTCTTGAGGAATTTCAACGCTGCAGCTTTGTGTCGGCCTATGATAACAACGGCTTCCAGCACCTTGCCTTCGTGATCAACGGCCCGCCAAAGTTAATGCCGCTTCCATTTGCGAACGCGCGTAGCTGCTGAACACTCTTTCTTCAGATCACAGAAGCAAACACCGGGCCAAACCTGTTCCACAAATATCGGACAGTTTCTCAGTTCACGTCGATGCCTCGCTGGTGCAGCAAATCTTCGAAATTGCGAAGCGAAAGCAGGAAACGGATGTGCAGCATCACAGCAAGGCGGATTATCTCGGGGCTGGTCTTGAGGTACTTGAAAGAGACAGGTCTGGTTATGGGTAAAAAGTTAGGTAACCGCCCTGTCCCGCTCAAGCAAAGTTAATCTGACAAGACCGCGCAATAGTCGTTACGTCCTGACCCTAACACATTGAATGCCAATGTTTCGGTTGATACAGTCCTGATAGGGGAAGCGAAATGGCTCTATTCAACCGCCCAAAATCATTAACCGAATTAGTAGCTGAAAACCTGAAAGAACGCATTGTAAACGGCGAGTTCGATCTAGGAGAACAGCTTTCGGAAGCTAAAATTGCCAAAGAACTGGAAGTTAGCCGAACGCCGGTACGCGAAGCAATCAACAGACTTGAAATGGAAGGGCTATTGGTCGTCGAACCCCAACGTGGATCATTCGTATTTGATCTTGAACCCGACGAACTCGACAAACTAATCGATGCGCGCGTTTGTCTCGAAACCGCTGCGTTAAAATACGCTATGCAATCCGACGGCAATAGGCTCCACGCCGAACTGGAGGAATGTGTTCAAGAAATGAATCTGGCAAGAGATTCCGGAAATGATGCGGAATACCTTCGTCAGGACACTATATTCCACCAATGTATTTTCGATTGCGCAAACAATAGGTTCCTCAACGACGCCTATCAGACAATAGCTTTGAAAGTCTCAGCCGTGCGCAACAGGTTGGGCAGTCACCCTCGGCATATGTCGAGATCCCACAAGCAGCACATTGAACTCGTCGAGTCAGTGAAACAGGGTGATTTCCAAAATGCTTTCAAAGTATTGGAAAACCACATTGACAAAAAAAGTGGTTCATATTGGAGCGAAGTAACTGAAAAGGTCAAAACAAAGGAAGAGGCGCTGAGCGCGACAAGCGCAAATTAAGAACTAAACAGATACCTTGCAGTGACTATCTTGATTTCGAGCTTGCCGTAAACTTCTTCTACAACTTTTCGCCCAATGGAGGAAAGGCTGAGCTGCGACGAGAACTTTTGAATATCCACTAGTTTTCGGGATTTAGGTCGGCTTCCGGGCCGATGGAACAATGGTTCTGAGTTTGCCAAGGGGCGTCACTTTACTCCTGCGAAGAGTATTTGTTTTTTGCGGTCTGCATCCCTTTGACACACAACGAAGTCCTCCTCATGCAAAAAGCCCTGAGGGGAAGACGCAACTGAGAAATGCCCAAAATCATCTCGCCCAGCGACTAGCGCAACCAAAGTTTTCACGCCGTTTTGCTGTTTCATTGAGGGTTTTATGAAACGCAACGCCGCACCGATGCGTCTATCGTCTGTGTTATTGGGCCCTGACGCGTGGAAAAGATGCCCGTGATGCATGGACGCCTGCCCAGCACGCAATTCGGCAGCGACTGCATCTCCTTCGTTCACATCGACTGCGATTTCCTGCCCACGTGACAACAAATTGTTTTCGTTGAAGGTGTCCACGTGAGGCACGATACGGCTTTTGTGGCTGCCAGGAATAAACTTCATACACCCGCTTTGCTCAGACGCTTCTGAAATCGCAACCCAACAAGTAACCTCTTCAGCATCGTCTAAGCCCCAATAGGTCAAGTCCTGGTGCCACGAGACTATTTTCGGTGACCGCGCTTCTTTTACGAAAAGTGCACCGCTCCAAACCATGAGGTCCGACCCTAACACCGTTGAAGCAGCCTCAATCAGCTTCGGATGGCGAAGAAGTGCATCGAATGATTGTATCAGCCTGTCCGGATACGAATATAGAAGCTTGAGTTTCTCTGGGTCGTCTCTGAGAATGCGCTCCGCATTCTCAAAATCATCGCGCAGCGTTTGGACCTCAGAAGCTGTCAGGATATCCAGCGGAGCTACGAAACCATCTCTTTCATAAGTCTTTGCAATATCACGCGTTCGTCTATCCATTGTCACTATCCGGAAAGGTTAACTGCACCTTCATTGATTGGCTTCGATCAGACGCAACCTCGAAAGCAGTGACGGCCTCGCTAACCTCGAAGGAATGCGTCACCAACTGGTCGACATTTATTAGTCCGCTTCGCATCATCTCGACCGCGACTGAGAACTCGGAATGGAAACGGAAAGACCCGCGAAGCACTATCTCTTTTGCAGTCAACGCCTGCATCGGAACTGTCATATCTCCGCCCAGACCAAGCTGAACCAATGTTCCACCTGGTCGCAAGCATGCGACGCCAGAAGCCAGAGCCGATTGAGCCCCGGAACACTCCAGTTGGACATCAACCTGGCCCTTGTCCTTTTCAAACTGCTCCAATTTTTCCGGATCGGCGTAGGTGTTGATGACGTCGTCTGCCCCGCATTCACGCGCCAGAGCAAGTGTCCAGTTCGAGATATCTGTCGCCACTATTCTGGCCGCCCCAGAACGACGCGCCACCAAGATCGTGAGGCAGCCGATCGGACCGCATCCCGTGATAAGTACCGTTTTACCGAGGAGGTTCCCAGCTTGTTTAATCGCATGCAAACAGACCGCCAGAGGTTCGGCCATAGCAGCCTGCGCAGGGCTCAACCCATCTGCCGGAACGCATTGACTGGCCTTCGCCACGAGTTTGCTTTGAAAAGCGCCTTGGATGTGTGGGAACGGCATCGCGCTGCCATAAAACTTCATATCAAGACAGTGGTTTTGCTCACCGTTCAGACAATAAGTGCAGGCTTGGCAAGGGCGGGATGGAGAAACTGCAACCAGTTGACCTAGGTGTAGCCCCTGCACGCTTGACCCAACTTTCACGATTTCCCCGGCGACTTCATGTCCTAGCACCATCGGCTGACGCAGCTTGATCGCACCAAAACCACCGTGGTTGTAATAATGCAGGTCAGAGCCGCAAATCCCACCCGCGCGCATGGCAATCAAGACTTCGTCTGGCCCCACGTCGTGAACGGCCCGGTTTTCCAACCTCAGATCTTTTGCGGCATGGATAACAACAGCAACACTGGCCGAAGACATTGCACGGACTCCCTATACAGATTGCCAAAAGATACGGATAGTCGGTGCTGACAACCAAGGAATTTTTGCATGACGCTTGAAATGTTCAACCTAAAGGGAACGCGCGCACTGGTAACAGGCTCTAGCCAGGGCATTGGATTTGCGTTGGCTCGTGGCTTGGCTGCCGCCGGTGCGCAGGTCGTTTTGAACGGGCGCGACACTGCTAAACTAGCGGCAGCAGCGTCCGAGTTGAGTGAGACAGGCGCCTCGGTACGCGAACTTTCGTTCGATGCAACCGATCACGAAGGTGTCCGATCTGCCGTGGACAGTTTTGAAGAGAACGTCGGTCCCATAGACATCCTGATAAACAATGCCGGAATGCAACATAGGACGGAGCTACAGGATTTCCCCGCTGATGCGTTCGAGCGCCTGCTACAGACAAATGTCGCGTCCGTCTTTCACGTCGGTCAGGCTGTGGCACGGCACATGATTGAAAGAAAGTCAGGTAAGATCATCAACATCGCGTCGGTGCAATCCGCATTGGCACGACCAGGTATTGCGCCCTACACGGCAACAAAAGGTGCTGTAACCAACCTGACAAAAGGAATGGCAACTGATTGGGCCAAGTATGGCCTGAACTGCAATGCAATTGCGCCTGGATATTTCGATACACCTTTGAACGCCGCATTGGTTGCTGACCCAGAGTTCAGTGCATGGCTCGAGAAACGTACCCCAGCCGGTCGCTGGGGCAATGTAGAAGAACTTGTCGGTGCCGCCATTTTCCTTGCGTCCCCCGCATCCAGTTTCGTCAATGGACATACTCTCTACGTTGATGGTGGAATAACGGCGTCACTTTGATTTGTGGCGCTCAATCGTCTTCTAAGCGCGACTGACGGTAGATGCCGTCTATAGCGCCGACGCCAATGCAATCACCACAACAACCATCAACGAAGCCGCCATCGCAAAGTTGATCCTTTGATGCGATCTCTCGCTTAAATCAAGGCTGCCCAGCTTTGCGCCGGCACCCAACCAGATCATGTGCACTGGCACCCAAATCATATTGAAAACTATGATTTTTATGACGACCTCCCAAACGGGCGCATCCGGCAAAAAGGCAAACCCTGAAAACAATGCTGTGCCAACCACGTAAGCCTTGGGATTAATGAACTGAAGTGTCAGACCGTTCGCAAAACCAAGTGGTGAGGCCGCTGGGGAAAACCCGACCTTTGAGCCAGCGCTTGCAATACGCCAGGCGAGAAACCCCAAGTACCCGACAGAGGCAAATAGAAGGAAAGTTCTAAGCACCGGTATCGCCAAAGCTACGGCAGCGACTCCAGAGACAACCAACATCATGTTGATGAACCCGCCCAGCATCAAACCGGCCACAAAAGCGAGTCCAGCTCGAAAACCAAATGCTGATCCAATACCCGCAGTTGTCAAAACACCTGGGCCCGGCGTAATCAGCAGAAAGAAAACCGCAACAGCAAACTCAAACACTTTTCAGATCAGCCCGTTACAGATTTCTGCATTCTGGCACAGCTGTGATCACCGTTCCGTCCTTAATGTGTTGCAGCAGATTGTCGACAGTTAGGTCACCCATTGCTGCTCGCGTCTCAATAGTCGCGCTACCAGCGTGAGGGAGCAGAGTGACATTGGACAGCTCGCGCAATGCTTTTGGAACACGCGGTTCGTCCTCAAAAACATCAAGCCCCGCCCACCCAAGCTCGCCGTTTTGCAATGCATTAATTAGGGCAGTTTCGTCGACGACCGAACCTCGGCTAACGTTTATTAAAGTGCCGCCTGCCCCCAACGCGCGCAGCACCTCAGCGTTGACCAGCTTATTCGTCGACGGACCACCGGGCGTGATGCATATGAGGACGTCCACATGTTCTGCCATTTCAACCAAATTGTCGAAATACCGGTATGGGACATCCTTCTGATTGCGAGTGTGATAAGAGATTTCGGGGGCCCACGGCTCCAACTTATCAACGATCGCCTGACCAATGCGACCAAGACCAAGAATGCCTATTTTTTGATTGTCCGCAGACCGCGTCAAAGGGGCATTGCCTTCAACTTCCCACCGTCCGGACCGAACGTAGTCATCGTCACGTATGAGTTCTCGGTAACATGACAGCAATAGCAGAACGGCGGTTGTTGCGACTTCTTTGTTCAACACATTGGGTGTGTGCGTCACAACAATCCCACGCTCAGCCGCGGCGTTCGCGTCGACGGCGTCGTAGCCGACCCCATAAACACTGATCATCTTCAGATTACTGAGTGATGTCATCAGGTCATGCGGAACACCATCGTGCCCGTTCGTAACGATATGCGTAACATTTTCCGCGTTGAAATCGTCCAATTGATGAATTTCGAACGCTGCGGACAGGCGCTCTCGCATCCGTTCAGTGATCCCTCCGATTTGCAACAAGTCAGTCATCTTGGCCGACCTTTTGCCGCTGAACACCAAGCCCATCGATGCGAAGCTCCATCACGTCGCCCTTTTTTAGGTAAATGGGTTCCGGATTGATCCCCATTCCAACACCGGGCGGCGTTCCAGTTGAAATGACGTCACCGGGGTACAGTGTGAATAGTTGGCTTAGATGCTCAATGATCTCGGCAACGGAAAAGATCATCGTGGCAGTATTCCCGGTTTGCATGCGCTGACCGTTTACATCCAGTGACATGCCAAGGTTTTGGGGATCTGGCACCTCATCCCGGGTAACTAGCCAAGGACCAGTAGGGCCGAATGTGTCGCAAGACTTGCCTTTGGTCCATTGACCGGTCAGTTGAGTTTGAAAATGTCTTTCCGACACATCGTTTACGATGCAATAGCCCGCAACATGCTGGAGCGCGTTGGCCTTGGAAACGTATTTGGCGGTCTTGCCGATGACGACACCCAGTTCGCATTCCCAGTCGGTGTGTGTAGATCCTCGCGGCATGACAACATCGTCATATGCCCCAATGACCGCTGAGTTAGCCTTGAAAAAAAGTATCGGATGCGCGGGAATATCTGCGCCGGTTTCTGCAGCATGGTCCGAGTAGTTCAAACCGATGCAAAGAAACTTACCAATTTCACCGACACAGGGTGCGATACGAGGGTCACCCTCTACAATTGGCAGGTTGTTCGGATCCAATGAGCGCAAATTATCAAGCGTTCCGTCATCCAGCACGTCACCCGTGATATCATTGATATGAGCGGACAGATCCCGCAATTGACCCTCAGAGTCGACCAGGGCCGGCTTTTCCGAGCCCTCGGCTCCGTAACGAACAAGTTTCATTTCTGTTCCTTTTAGTGGTTATCGCGTGGCATGAAGCCTCGCGCGATATCGCGGTAGTTTTCTGCACCCTTGAGCGTCATACCGCGATCCAGGCGATCTACCTTTTCGCGGAATATTTCCTGCCACGGGGATTGGTTGGGCGGCATTGCATACCCGCCACTTGCCTCCAGGTCGCGGGCGCGTTCATGCAGCTCTTCGAGCGAAACCAGCATATCTGCTGTGCCTTTGCCAAGATCGATGCGCAGTCGGTCGCCATTTCGCACCAAGGCTAACCCACCACCCTCTGCAGCTTCGGGTGAGGCGTTCAGGATAGACGGACTTCCTGATGTACCGGATTGCCGTCCATCACCGATGCAAGGAAGGGCTTCGATGCCTTGCTTTATCAAATATGCGGGCGGACGCATATTCACGACCTCTGCGGCACCCGGGTATCCTTTTGGCCCTGCTCCACGCATAATCAGAATACAGTTTGCGTCGATGTTTTCTGCGGGATCATCGATCCGATGGTGAAAGTCCTCAGGCCCATCAAACACAACTGCCCTGCCCTCAAATGCATTGGGATCATCCGGGTTCGACAGGTAGGTCTCTCGAAATGCCTTGGAAATCACAGATGTCTTCATAATCGCGCTTTCGAACAGGTTGCCCGAGAGATTGATGAACCCCGCCTGTTGCTTAACCGGGCTACCGACGGGCTTGATTACTTCGCTATTCAGCGACCGGCGCGCCGAGCAATTATTGCCCATTGTCTTGCCGTTCACCGTTATCGCATCGGGATGCGGCAGCAATCCAGCATCCAGAAGCTCGCCGACAACGGCGGGAACACCCCCGGCCTGTTGGTAGTCTTCGCCCAGATATTCACCCGCAGGCTGCATATTAACCAACAGAGGAACGTCGTGGCCAAGCTTCTGCCAGTCATCGTTGTTCAATGGAACACCAAGATGCCGGGCGATTGCATTCAGGTGGATCGGCGCGTTCGTCGATCCACCAATCGCAGAGTTGACAACAATCGCATTCTCAAAAGCCTGACGTGTCATCACATCGCTGGGGCGCAGATCTTCCCAGACCATGTCCACAATACGTCTGCCGGTTTCATAACTGATTTGACCGCGCTCTCTATACGGGGCTGGTACGGCTGCTGATCCGGGCAATTGCATACCCAAGGCTTCAGCAAGCGAATTCATGGTCGTTGCTGTTCCCATCGTATTGCAATACCCCACCGAAGGTGCTGCGGCGGCTGCGATTTCCATGAACTCATCGGTGTCGATTTCGTCAGCCGCAAGGTCTTCGCGCGCTTTCCAAATAACCGTGCCCGATCCGGCGCGTTCACCTTTCCACCAACCGTTCAGCATTGGACCAACTGACAAGGCAATCGCTGGGATGTTGACAGTCGCAGCGGCCATAAGAAGTGCGGGCGTGGTCTTGTCACAACCAATGTTCAGAACAACGCCGTCAATCGGATATCCGAATAGACTCTCAACCAATGAGAGATAAGCCAGATTGCGGTCAAGCGATGCCGTTGGCCGTTTACCGGTTTCTTGTATCGGGTGGACTGGTATTTCGATGCACGTTCCCCCGGCGGCGATGATTCCGTCGCGAACGCGTTTGGACAACTCGATGTGATGCCGATTGCAGGGGCTCAAATCACTGCCGGTTTGAGCAATGCCAATGATCGGTTTGCCTGATTGCAGCTCCGCACGGGTCAACCCGTAATTCAGGTATCTTTCCAGATACAATGCAGTCATCTCAAGGTTCTCGGAATTCATAAACCACTTGCGAGATCGCAGATCGTCCATCGATACTTTTGTCATTGGGCTGACCAACCTCCGTCAATTTTATGTGTATGTCCTGTGGTGAATGCACTCTCACCGCACGCCGGATAGACGACATATGCAGCAATCTCCTTTGCTTTCGCTACACGACCCGTAGGCTGGCGCGCCACAAATTGTGCAAAGGCTTCTTCTCTGCTGCCCAGCTGCTCTCCCAGCGCATCTACGCGGTCACGCCTGTTGGGACTCTCGACTGTTCCAGGGCAAGTACAATTGCGCCGGATTTCTCGCACTATGAAATCCATGGTCACCAATTTCGTCACCCCAACAACGGCAACCTTCGTCGTATGCATCATAGAGTGCAGATTGAGGTCCATGGCGAAATCCCATTCACCATCCGTTGCATCCAGAATAGTTCCGTGATGCACGAACCCGTCGCGATTGGACAAAACAACTGACTTCAATCGCGCGACCCCATGACGAACACTGTTATACTTCCCCACATCCTTCTCGAAAATTGCGGGATTTTCGAGATTCCGGCCGCGAATCGAATTTAGATTTTCGGAGTTTATAGCCGCCGCATAGACTTTCGAACCCTTTCTTGCCAATTCATCCGTGCTTGCAGTTCCGATCACTTGTACGGCGGCTGTGACTAGTCCTTGCTCCTCCTTAACCCTTTCTAACATATAAGTATTCCAACTCTTAAAGTGGCGGCTGAACAAGTGCTATTTCGTTCCGCAGATCAACCGAGAAGCAAAGAAACCTTGGCGGTTTCGCAACGACTTCTGGCATGTGGGCCCAGAGCCGTTAGCGTATGACAGAGATTTTGGTTTGGCCATAACCATGCGTGGCGCACCTTGGGAAGGACATAGATGATGAGCAAACAGTTCAAAGTGGCTCTGTTGGGAACTGGCCTGATGGGAGCTCCCATGGCGCGGAATATTTTGCGCGCCGAATTTCCGCTCACTGTATGGAACCGCAGCTTGGAAAAGGCAAAACCGTTGACAGCAGAAGGCGCGACGTTGGCGGAAACTGCCCCGCTGGCGATTTCGCGTGCAGACGTAATAATAACGATGCTCTCGGACGGATACGCGACCCGCGCGCTACTTTCTGACGAGGCTTTCCGCGAACAACTCAAACCAGGGATGATCTGGATTGATATGTCCAGCGCCAAACCCGAACATGCCAGAGAGCAATCCGAGCAATTGTCCTTGATGGGGGTGCAGCATCTGGACGCCCCGGTTTCCGGTGGCACCAAAGGGGCCGAAGCTGGCACCCTTGCGATCATGGTCGGTGGCGATCAGGACGTTATGGAGCGCGTGCGAGCGGTTCTGAAAGCAATGGGGCGTCCTGTGCATGTTGGCCCAAGTGGTTCCGGTCAACTATGCAAATTGGCCAATCAAACAATTGTCGCTGTGACAATATCGGCTGTCGCCGAAGCGACATTGCTGGCTCAACAAGGCGGTGCAGACCCCACCGCGTTGAGGGCCGCACTGAAGGGGGGGTTTGCGGATAGCATTATCTTACAACAACATGGCGAACGCATGTCTGATGGAAATTTTGTACCCGGAGGATTGTCTAAGTTTCAATTAAAGGATTTGGACAACACGCTAGAAGAAGCGCGCAGCCTTGGAATTGACCTACCCAGCACCCAATCTGTGCGTGACCGTTTCGAATTTCTGATAAACGAAATGGATGGCGCCGAGCTGGATCATTCGGCTTTGTATCTGGAACTCAAAAAACGGAACGGAATGCTGTGACGCGGATCCTTGTTATAGGCGGTGGAGGAATGCTGGGCCAGAAACTGGCCCAACGCGTTTCGACCCAAGAAATTTTTGGAGCAGGTGCTCAACTCTCACTGTTCGATCTCTCATTCCCGCTCGACGGTGCGCCAGGTAAGCAAATTGAGGGGAACTTGACCACGTCAGGCATCGCCAAGTCGGTTGCAGCTCAGCGCCCGGACGTCATATTTCACCTTGCAGCTATCGTTTCAGGCCAAGCTGAAACTGACTTTGCGTTGGGCTGGGATGTCAACCTTATGGCAACCTGGGCACTGCTAAACGCACTCAGAGATGAACACGAGGCATCAGAAGGCGAGTACACGCCTCGTCTCGTTTTTGCCTCATCGATAGCGGTTTTCGGGGCACCGTACCCCGACAAGATAAGCGATGAGTTCCTCTCGGCACCTTTAACCAGTTACGGAGCGCAGAAAGCGGCCTCTGAATTGATGATTACGGATTTCAGCAGGAAAGGATATATCGACGGTATTTCCTTGCGCTTGCCCACTTTGTGTGTACGCCCAGGCAAAGCGAACGCTGCCGCTTCGTCCTTCTTTTCAGGTATAGTTAGAGAGCCATTGAATGGGGATGAGGCTATCTTGCCAGTTGCCGAAACTGTTCGCCACTGGCACGCCAGCCCCCGCGCCGCTGCGACTTTTTTAACCCATGCAGCAACGATGGACACGCAGCTTTTGAATGACAGACGCGCCTTGAACATGCCGGGCGTAAGTTGCACCGTCGCCGAACAAATCGAGGCGTTGCGCGCCGTGGCCGGTCAAGATGCAGTTGGCCTTGTCAGGCGAGAACCCGACGAGGCAATCGAACGAATAGTCAAGAATTGGCCCCGCGACTTTCAAACGGATCGCGCTGTGGAGTTGGGGTTCGAGGCGGAATCAAGCTTCGACGAAATCATTCAGGTGTATTTGGAAGACGATTTTCGGCGCTAGTCGCCCATCGTCTTTCCAGTTAGGTGGCGTTTCAGATGATCGTGAATTTTCTCTCGTGTTAGCTGCTCATCCCCTGACAATGCTGCCTCAAGTATATCGGCATGGTGTCTTATGTTCTGAGAAATGAACTCAAAGTTCCTGTCAGCCACCATCAACTGCTGTCTGAATTGCGCGTAAACTCGGCCATGCATTTGTTTTAAGGTTTCCGAGCCACAGGCAGAAATAAGCGTTTGGTGAAACTCCTTCTCCGATGCAAACCATATCTCGATAAGGCCGCTCGGGTCGTCCGTGGCATGAATGCGTTTTTCGATATGACTGAGTTTGTGATGCGCGGCCGTTAGTCTTGCTTCCCAATCCACCCCGCCACTACGGATCGACATTGCGGTACCTTCGGCCTCCAACAAAACACGGACATGTGTCAATTCGATAAGCTTCTGCGGCGAACGCATTGGCACGCGGAAACCCTTTTGTTCCTGAAAGTCCACCAACCCTACAGCGGACAATCGAAAAAGGACTTCGCGAACTGCACTCGCAGAACAGCCATACTCTTTACGTAATTCTTCGGCCCGCACCTTGGCTCCATGCTCGAATCCATTCGAGATCAGGCGCATCTTAAGATTTTGATAAATATCGACTTCTTCTTTCATCCCGGTATGCGCCTTCAAATTTTGTCCAAGTAGGGTCCTAAGCCTATTTTTGACTTTACGCAAGAATCTCGAAATTTTTAGAAATTTCAAATTCTTCTTGTTGCATTCGATTCGTCGGCTTAACGTTTATCTGCGTGACGGCAAAGGAGGCGGCAAGATCTCCCTCTCCGCGCAACGCTCAACGTCTGGGAGGACAACATGAAAATAGTCAAGACAGCGGCCGTGGCGGCCGTAGCCACGACAATGGCAGCTGGTTTCGCGATGGCTGAAACCACGAAGCTTAGAATTCAAACCCATTTTTCGCCCGAAACTCTGTCTGGCCAGATGGCTGCAAAATTCGTTGAAGACATTCAGGAAATGTCGAACGGCGAAATCGAAGTTGAAATGTTCTATTCCTCTTCGGTGGTCAAATCAGTTGAAACCTTCGACGCCGCAGCTACCGGAATTCTGGATTGCGACATGACGGGTGGCGGCTATCAGACCGGTAAAAATCCGGCCTTCCAGTTCGCGGGCGACCTGCTCGGTGGGTATCAGAACCCCTATCAGCAAATGGCCTGGCTTCTTCATGGCGGCGGAAGAGAAGCTGTAAATGATCTATACAACGGCTACGACATGGAATTCATCGGATGGTGGATTCCCGGGCCGGAGTCGCTTTCTTCGACAAAGCCGATTGCAAAAGTGGAAGACTTCAAGGATTGGAAGTTCCGCTCGCCTCCAGGCCTTGCAACCAAGGTGTTCGCGGAACTTGGCGCTTCTCCGATCGTGATGGACTTCAACGAAATCTTCACGGCATTGGAAACCGGCATCATTGATGGTGCGGATGCTGCGAACCTGACGAACAACGTTGGTCTGGGTCTGTACGAGATCGCAGGTCACACAAACTATCCCGGTTTCCACTCGATGCCCGCAGATCACCTCGCCTGTCGCAAAGACGTTTGGGAAGCGATGCCTGCGCACCATAAGAAGATCATGGAAGTCGCAATGGATAGCTTGGCATTGCATAACGCCACCATCAACGAAGTGCAAAACGCTCAGACTGCAAAAGACCTGAAAGCAAAGGGTGTTCAGTTGTACGAATGGACGCCTGAAGATCTGGCAGCCTATCGCGCGGCCGTTCAAGTCGGTTGGACTGAGTTCGCAACGACCCCTGAAGCACAGGCGCTGCTGGAAAGCCACATCAACTTCCTGCGTGACCTGGGCGCAATGCAGTAATCAGGCTGCGACCGACTTACGACACACGGAAAGGCCGCGCTTGCGGCCTCTCCGGTTCGGCGCCGGGATCCAGAGCTTCATGAAAATCACCAGAATAATAAGTCACGTACTGCAGTACGACATGCCGGAAGTTCTGGGCTACTCGCAACAGTACTACGACAAGCGCACAACCCATCTGGTCGAGATTCAGACAGATGAAGGGGTAACTGGTTGGGGGGAGTGCTTTGGCCCTGGAAACGTAGCCATTGCCAACAAATCCATCCTGGAAAAGGTCATCCAGCCAATGGTCCTTGGCATGGACCCTTTGGACAAAGACGTGATCTGGCACAAGGTGTACAACCTTTTGCGAGACCATGGCCAAAGCGGAATGCCAATACAGGCTTTGTCCGGGGTGGACATTGCACTTTGGGACATCACCGGCAAAATCTCTGACCTCCCCCTACATAAGCTTGTCGGAGGCGCGCATCGCACAAGCGTTCCTTGCTACGGCTACGGCATGATGCTTCGGGATGAACCGATTGCCAATCTGGCCAGCCGTTTTGAGGATGAAGCCGCAAAGATCAAGGAGATGGGATTTACCGCCACCAAAATGAAAACGGGCTTTGGCCCGAAGCCTGACGTGAAGCTGTGCGAAGCAGTTCGACGCGGGGTTGGTAATGACTTTCCATTTATGGTCGATGCAAACCATGCCTATACGACCTCGGATGCATTTTTTGTTGGTCGGGCGCTGGAAGAACTGGACGCATATTGGTTCGAAGAACCCGTCGCGCCAGAAGACATGGACGGATACCGCGAATTGCGCACTTCGCTGAAGGTCAACATCTCGGGCGGTGAGACGGTATTCAATCGCTGGGCCTGGCGCAGTCTTCTTGAAAATCGCGGAATAGATATAGCGCAGCCAGAAGTTTGCGCTTTGGGCGGTGTTTCAGAGTATCTCAGGGTACTGGCCCTATGCCACGCACATTTCACACCGGTCGTGAATCACGTCTGGGGTAGCGCCATCGCTGTCGCAACAAATCTGCATTTACTGGCGGCCATGCCCGCGATTCCGGGCGGCTTGCACCCATGGGAGCCGATGCTGGAGTTCGACACAACGGACAACAAGTTTAGGGACGACCTGCTGACCGTACCGCTGGAAATTCAAAATCAGGTCAAGGCCAATAACGGCCGTGTCATGATCCCGACTGGCCCCGGACTGGGTGTCGAGCCGGATCGAGACTTTATCGATCACTACAGGATCGAAGGATAGGGACGAGGGTTACGCGATGCACAAGAATTCAGGCGGACCAATTGAATGGCTCATACCGTTGGCCTTCGTCGCGACGGCCAGTTGGCTTGTTTGGCATCTCCCTGCATTCCTATTGGATTGGCTGCCGTACACCTCTGAATCCCTGAAAAGTCAGGTAACAGAAATATATCTGCGCAGCGACATCACGCCCGAATTGTCTGGCGTGTTCGGGGGGTATGTCGACATCATCGACGTGGCCGCGCTCGTCCTTCTCCCGTTTCTTGCAGTGATTGGTACCAAGACCGTGCGCCCAGCGACGATGGAGTTCGAAGGCACGACGGTTATGGATCGTTTCGCCCTGTTCATAGGCCGAGTGACGATGATGATGATCGCAATCATGACTGTCGTCATGCTCTACGAAGTCTTCATGCGCTATATCCTGGAAAAGCCGACCGAGTGGGCCAACGAAATGACACTCTGGTTCGCCAGCTTTGTGTTTTTGATGTCTGGTTACTACGCCATGCAGCAACGCAGTCACATTCGAATATTCCTGCTGTACGACGCAGTTCCACGATGGCTTCAACGCGTTTTTGATACGGTTTCGACAATACTGATCGTGCTGTTTGCCTTCTTTTTGGTCTACGGCAGCTACAAACAGGTGTTCGTCAACAAGCTCTATAAATGGGAGCTTTATGGCTCTGCCTTCAATCCTCCGATCCCGGCGACGTTGCAGCCGATGGTGCTGATCGTGATTACGCTCGTCGCAATGCAAGCAATTTTGAACTTAATCGCGGATTGGAACAAAGAACCGGAAATCCACACAGATGAACCGGACGAAGACGAAATTGAAATGATCAAACGAGCGGTGGGACAAGACTGATGGATATTGGAACAATCTCACTCATCCTGATGGTCGCCCTGATCGTGCTTCTGGCGATCGGAATGCCCTTGGGTCTAGCCTCGGCCTCCCTTGCAGTTCTGGTTCTTGTCCTGAAGTTTGAACCGACGCTGCTTTTGAACCCATTTTCATTCGGCGACGGGGTTCTCACCGGTCGGCCAGGCACTGGGCCACTCTATATCCTGGCGCAGAAGATATACGGGCTCTTAACGGACTACGTGCTCATATCAGTGCCATTGTTTATCTTCATGGCGTCGCTGCTAGAGCGGTCCGGGATCGCGCGTGACATGTATTCGTCGCTGAATGTCTGGCTGTCCAGAACACGCGGCGGCATCGCAATCGTGACCTCGATCATGGCCGTGATCATGGCGGCCATGTCCGGTATCATCGGCGGTGAAGTTGTCCTGCTGGGCCTTATCGCCCTGCCCCAGATGCTGCGCCTCGGCTACGATCAGAACCTCGCGATCGGTGTCATCTGCGCCTCAGGGTCGCTAGGCACTATGATCCCGCCCTCGATCGTTTTGATCATCTATGGGCTGATCACCGAAACCTCGATCAAGTCGCTGTTCACCGCGTCTTTCATTCCCGGCTTCATGCTGGCCTCGATGATCATCCTGTACATAATCATCCGCACGCAGTTGAATCCTCATCACGCTCCGCTGCCGGAGCCGGACCCGAACGACCCCGAACCGGCTGAAAAACGCAAACTGTTTGGGGCCTTCATGAGCATCGTCGTCGCAGGATTTTCCACTGTTCTGTTTATCCGGGCTGCGTTCTTCGAGCTTTCCGGATCAAACGCTGCCAGTCAGGGCGAGCCCGCGAGGCTGGGAACGGCTGACTACCTGCCCTGGTTTGCCGGTATCACGATCGTTGCCCTTCTGCTGATCTTCTTCGTCTTTGGCAGGGAGCGCGCTAAAATCGGGTGGGAAATGGGCAAAGGCCTCGTTGCGCCGCTGGTCGTCATCGGCGTCGTGCTCGGCTCGATCTATGGCGGGATCACAGGCATCACCGAGGCTGCTGGTATGGGCGCCTTTGCTGTTCTGATCATCGCCATCCTGCGGGGCGAAGGATCGTTCGAGCTGGTTTGGGACAGCTTGATGCGAACGCTAAAATCCACAGGCACCATCATCTGGGTTACGATCGGGGCCGCCGCGCTGGCGGGTGCCTACACAATTGCTGGCGGGCCCCAATACGTGGCCGACCTTATCGTCGGCCAGGAGCTGCCGACTATGCTGGTCATTCTGGTGATGATGCTGATCTTGCTGTTCATGGGCGCGTTCATGGATTGGGTCGGCATTGTGCTGTTAATCATTCCGGTCTTTCTGCCGATCGTCCTGCGCCTTCCTATCGAAGAAATCGGAGTTTTTGGCCAGTTGGAGCCGAGTCATGTCGCCATCTGGTTCGGCGTCGTGTTCTGTATGAACATGCAGGTCAGCTTCCTCTCGCCCCCTTTTGGCCCGGCGGCGTTCTACCTGAAGTCGGTTGCCCCGCCGCATATCAGTCTGACGGATATCTTCCGCGGCTTCCTGCCGTTCATCGGGATCCAGTTGCTGGCGCTTTCCGTTCTTCTGATCTGGCCGGGCATCATCGCGCTACTGTTGTGAGGTCGCACCCATGCTGACACAAAATCAGATTGGCAAGTTCCAGACGGACGGGTACCTCGTGGTCGAGGATGTAATTCCCAGCGATGTGCTGGATCGGGTACAGGCCGAATACTCGGATGTCCTGAACCGGCTCTATGACGGTTGGTACGAAAAAGGGCTGGTCAAGGACGAACCGTCAGGAATGACCTTCTGGGACAAACTTCTGTCCGCCTATCAGGCCGGTTGCGACTATTTCCAGCCGCTGGACATCTCCTTGCCCGGCGATCGGATCATGGCGGACACACCGTTCCATATCGGGCCCGCAGTGTTCGACTTGCTGACGGCCCAGCCCATGCTCGACATTGTCGAGCAGTTGATCGGGCCAGAGTTAGTGAGCAATCCGATCCAGCACGTTCGGCTGAAACCCCCCGCCCTCAAGCTGTCCAAGGATGAGGTTCGCGCACACATCACCGCAACGGACTGGCATCAGGACCGGGCGGTTGCGTTGGAGGATGCGGACCAGACCGACATGGTCACGGTGTGGATTGCCGTCAACGATGCAACGGTCAAAAACGGCTGCCTGCAAGTGTTGCCAAAGGCACAGGACCAATCCATCCTGCCGCATTGCGCGCGGACGCAGACTGGTATTGCCGACGGGTTCATCGACGAAGGCCGAGCCGTGCCCCTTCCTGTCAAGGCGGGCGGGATCATCCTGTTTCACCCTCTGACGCCACACGCTTCGCTGGTCAATGAAACGGACCGGTTCCGCTGGTCGTTCGACATCCGCTTCAGTTCGGCGGGCCAACCCACTGGTCGAGACCATTTCCCCAGCTTCATCGCAAGGTCCAGATCGCGCCCAGAAACCGAGCTGCGAGATTGGCGCGTCTGCAAGTCCAATTGGGAAGCGGCGCGAGCAAGGCTGTCTGGACAGCCGCATATAGATATTCACCGGTGGACATCGGACTCGCCGTTCTGCGCCTAGCTGCTGGCGCCAGGAAAGCTAATTATGACTTTTGTACGTTTAGATCGAACGGATAGCGTGGTGGTTGCAACTCGGCCCCTGGAGGTCGGCAGTATGGTCGAGGACGTCACGACCAATGCGCGCATCCCCTCGGGACACAAGGTGGCCACGCGGAATCTTGCACCCGGCGATCCTGTCAGAAAATACGCCCAGATTATCGGTTACGCCACCCAACCGATCGAACCTGGCGACCATGTGCACACCCACAATATCGAGTTCCGCAACGCCAGCGTGGACTACGAGTTTGCGACGGATCACAGGCCTGCGAAACCCGCCACCTCGGTCGATACGTTCATGGGCTACCACCGGGACAGCGGTCGCGTCGGCACGCGCAACTACATCGCCGTTCTGACCACCGTGAACTGTTCGGCGACTGCGGCCCGCATGATCGCCAACCACTTCACGCGGGACAAGCTGGCCGAGTTTCCGAACGTCGACGGCGTAGTGGCCTTTGTCCACGGAACGGGCTGCGGAATGGCCGATTCCGGCGACGGTTTCGAAGCTCTTCAACGGGTCATGTGGGGGTTTGCGAAACATCCCAACCACGCTGCCGTTCTTATGGTCGGTCTGGGCTGCGAGATGAACCAGATCGACTGGCTACTGGACGCGTATGGGCTGAAGCAGAGCCCCACCTTCCAGACGATGAACATCCAGAACGTCGCGGGATTGCGCCGGACCGTGGAAATGGGCATCAGCAAGATCAACCAGATGCTACCCATTGCCAATGAGGCGCGGCGCAGCGAAGCCCCTGCGTCCGAACTGATGGTTGCGCTGCAATGCGGTGGGTCGGACGCTTGGTCCGGTGTGACCGCGAACCCTGCACTCGGACATGCCTGCGACCTGTTGGTTGCCCAAGGGGGCACAGGCGTTCTTGCGGAAACGCCCGAAATCTACGGTGCCGAACACCTTTTGACCCGCCGCGCCCTTGGTCGCGCAACTGGGGAAAAACTGATCGGACTGATCGATTGGTGGCAGGACTATACCACTCGCAATCACGGCTCGATGGACAACAACCCAAGCCCCGGCAACAAGCAAGGCGGTCTGACGACCATCCTTGAGAAATCGCTGGGGGCAGCGGCGAAGGGCGGAACCACCCCATTGACCGGTGTATTCAAATACGCCGAACCCGTCACCACCAAAGGCTTCACCTTCATGGACAGCCCCGGATATGACCCGGCCTCGGTGACCGGGCAGATCGCGGCCGGGTGCAACCTTGTGTGCTTCACCACGGGGCGCGGCTCTGCCTTTGGGTCCAAACCGGCGCCGACGCTGAAAATCGCTACCAACTCTGAGTTGGCAGCGCGCATGCCAGAAGACATGGACGTGGATGCGGGTGACATTCTGACCAAAGGCGCCAGCGTCGAAGAAAAAGGACAGGGAATATACCGAAGGCTGCTCCAAGTCGCCTCTGGCGCGCGGACCAAATCAGAGGCGCAAGGCTTGGGTGACTACGAATTCGTTCCCTGGCAAATCGGAGCTGTGATGTGAAGCGGATCCTTGTAGCTGGCGGTGGATTGATCGGTATCCGCCACGTGCGCGCCGTGATCGAGCATCCCGGCTGCGTGTTGGTCGGGTTGGCCGATCCAGATGGCTCGATCCAGATCGACGCGCCGCGTTTTTCCAGCATGGACGAGGTGCAGGACCCGGTGGATGGCGTCATCGTCGCGACGCCGACCCGCCTGCATGCCGAACATGGCATTCTTGCCGCATCCCGCGGTTGGCACATGCTAATCGAAAAGCCGGTTGCCGCATCGGTCGACGATGCCCAGCGCTTGAGGGCAGCCGTTCGCAAGGCCGATGTCCGCAGCCTTGTAGGCCACCATCGGCGGTATCACACAACTTTGCAGCACCTGAAAGAGGTGATCGCGCAAGGTACAATCGGACAAGTCATCAACGTCTCGTTGCTGTGGGCCATGCGTAAACCCCAGAGCTATTTTGAACAGAACTGGCGGACATCTGATGGCAGTCCAGTCATGATCAATCTGGTGCATGATATCGATGTCTTGCGCTTTGTGATCGGAGAAATCTCGGATGTCGTCGCCCTGCCCGGAGCATCAATCCGCGGATCGGATAGGATAGAAAGCGGGGCTGTTGCGATCGCGTTCGAAAACGGCGCGACGGGGACTATCAGCTTTGCCGACACCGCACCCAGCCCTTGGGGGTTTGAGGCCGGAACCGGTGAAAACCCGAATATCGGCACGACCCACCAGGACATGATGTGGATCACGGGAACCAGCGGCGCTGTGAGTTTTCCCTCCATGACCCTGTGGCGTGGAAAGGATTGGGGCACTGCGGCCCAGAAAGACCAACTTACACGACCGAAACAGCAACGCGCACCGCTTGAAGCGCAACTGGATCACTTCCTTGACGTGATCAACGGCGTCCCTCCACTAATCGATGTCGAGGATGCAGCCCGGACGCTCGAGGTCACATCATGGATCGAACAGGGGCTCAAGACGCGAACAGCTCGAGCGCGGGCACCGGCCTGATGGCCATGCGGCCCGGCAAATTTCCGGACCACTCAATAACAAATGATTATCCGCCGGGCAATGTGGGCATTCAAACTGCAAAGCCGCCCGCGCCAGACACAAGAATGAAAACCAGACATATTCACGGAAAGGGAAACCAATGAGCAAACCATCAATCGGGTTTATCGGCTTGGGATTAATGGGTGGAGCCATGGTGAGCCGACTGTTGGACCAGGGATACTCGGTCGCTGTATTGGGAAACCGCGACCGCACATACCTGGACGCCGCGATTGACCGTGGCGCCCGCGAGATGCAAAACGCCCAAGAACTGGCCGAAGCCAGCGACATCGTGATGTTGTGCATGGGCACCTCGGAACAGGTCGAAAGCCGTATGCGCGGCGCAGATGGAGTGATAGCGGGATTGAAACCCGAGGCAATCGTCATCGACTTTGGCACCTCGCTTCCAGGCAGCACACGCGCCTTGGCCGAGGAGGTCGCCGCAGCTAGCGGAAGCTACCTGGATGCGCCGCTTGGTCGGACGCCTTCGCACGCGCTAGAAGGCAAGCTCAACATTATGACGTCCGGCAACAAGGCTGCCTTTGACAAGGCCGAGCCGACACTGAAGGATTTGGGCGAAAACGTTTTCTACCTTGGCCCCGTTGGCTCCGGACACACGATCAAGCTGATCAACAACTTCTTCGGAATGACCGTCGCAAACGCGATGGCCGAAGCCTTCGCCATGGCAGATATCACCGGAGTTGACCGCAAGCAGGTGTATGACGTTATGGCCGCTGGGCCGCTGCATTCCGGAATGATGGACTTCGTCAAAGCCTACGGCGTCGAGAATGACCCAAACCAGCTGGCCTTTGCCATCAAGAACGCGGCAAAAGACCTTGGGTATTATGACCGTATGGCACGCGATGCAGGCGTTACCAGCGTGATGTCGCAGTGTGCGCTTTCGGCGCTGAATGACGCGCGCGACCACGGTCAGGCGGATGACATGGTCAGCCAGATGGTTGACTACTACGTCAAGCGTTTCAACACCTGATCGATGGCCGTCACCGCCAACCCCAATGCGGACCTGCCGCGCCTTGGCATCGTGCTGATGCTGACGGCGTGGCTGTTCTTTTCGCTGGTTGACCTTGGGGCCAAATGGTTGGCGTTGGCCGGCGTGCCGGCATTTCAGTTGGCGTTCATGCGCTATGCGGGGCACTTCGTGATCTCAGTGGGGGTGATCGCCAAGGGCGGGATTGAGGCCAACCGGTTCAAGACCGACCATCCATGGCAGGTGATAAGTCGGGCCTTGCTGCTGATCTCGGCAACCGTTTTCAATTTTTATGCCCTGCGGTTTTTGCCTCTGACCGTCGTGTCGGCAATCATGTTCTCAAGCCCGGTCATCGTGTGCTTCCTGTCCGTCTTCGTGTTGAAAGAGAGCGTGGGCCCATGGCGTTGGGCGGCTATCATGTTGGGCTTTCTGGGGGTGTTGGTTGTCGTGCGGCCGTTTGGTTCGACCTTTCATCCGACCATGTTGCTGATCGTCTACAATGCCACCGCTTTGGCTTTGTACTCGATCATGACGCGCAGGCTGTCCGGGGTTGTTGCCGTGGACACCATGCAATTCTACCTCGGGCTTACCGGGACGGTGGTCCTGCTGCCCTTCGCCATCTGGTTTTGGGTTCAGCCGGAAAACACGTGGAGTCTGATAGTCCTGATCAGCCTTGGCGTCTTTGGCTGGTGCGGGCATCAACTGCTGACGAACGCGCATCGGTTCGGAACGGCGAACCAGTTGATGCCATTCACTTATTCGTTCCTGATCTACGTTGCGATCTGGGGCTATCTGTTCTTTGACACGGTACCGGACGCATTCACGTTGGCGGGGGCTGCGCTGATTATGGTCGCCGGGCTCATCATCTGGAAAAGAGAAAAGAAATGACCCGAATTGCCTGCATCGGCGAAGCAATGATCGAATTGTCCATGCTGGAGACCGGCGCAAAGTTGGGCGTCGCAGGGGATACGCTGAACACGGCCATCTACATGCACCGCGCCGCTCCTAATCTGCAGGTGGAGTATGTGACATGTCTGGGCGACGACCCGTTCTCAGGGCGCATCGCGGAATTTATCGCCAGCCATGGCATCGGGACATCCGGCATCCGCATCATTCCGAACGCCTCTCCGGGACTATACGCGATCACAACCTCTGCGGACGGTGAACGCAGCTTTACCTATTGGCGCAGCGAGGCGGCCGCCCGTCAGCTTTTTGCCGATCACGACTTCAGCCTTCTGAACGGTTTCGACGTGCTGTACTTGTCAGGAATTTCCGTGGCAATTCTTCCGCATTCGGTAAGGCTTGCGCTTCTGGATTGGCTCGAAGACTCTTCAGTCCAGTTGGTCTATGACAGCAACTTTCGTTCGCGTCTTTGGGACAGCGTTGAACACGCCCAGCAGATCAACCAACGGCTTTGGCAGCGTGCAGATGTTGCGCTGCCATCCATTGACGACGAGATGGCACTGTTCGGGGAAAGCGCGGATCAGGTGGTGGCACGATTTACCAGTCATCACGGTGTCGGTGCGTTAAAACGCGGAGCGAATGGCCCTCTGTCCATCGGTCAGAACATTGACCAAACCTATGAACCTGCCAAAAATGTGCTGGACACCACAGCGGCGGGCGACAGTTTCAACGGTGGGTACCTCGCGGCCTTGCTGACAGGAAAATCGCAGGCCGAGGCCCTGATGGCTGGACACAATCTGGCATCCACCGTTGTTCAGTTCCGCGGCGCGATCATTCCCGGATAAGTGGCGCGAGATCCTCGGCACCGACAAGACGCAACAGCGGCACTACCGGATCTGGCTGCTTGACAGCCGAGGCGATTTCCAACGCGCAAGGATCGCTCAGCACCCTGCCCTTGGCGGTCTCTGACATGCAATAGGAGATCCAGGCCCGCATCCCCGCAATCACCGCCTGAGAGCCGGTCTCACGGAGTGTGGGAACAAACCGATACAGCAGCTTCTGGCTGCCATCCATCGCGATTTGGTCCAGACGGTGCGCCAGCTCGGAGTTTTCAAAGCGGTGCAACAGAGCCTCGGCATAGTCTGGAACTTGTGCTTGCAGCGCTGCGGGCAGCGTTGCGCCCGCATCCCTCATCAACTGGGAAACCAACGGGCGCAAAACCGGGTCTCGAACCGCTTCGTGGACGTAGGTCAGGCCTCGCTCCAACCCGACATAAGCCAACAGGGAATGGGCACCGTTCAGCATGCGCAGCTTTCGCATCTCGTGCGGGGCTACGTCATCGACCAATTGCACGCCCGGCCAATCCGGGTGAGGACCGGCGAAATTGTCTTCGATAACCCACTCCGAGAACGCCTCGGTCGGAACAGCCATAGGATCGCCGCTGATTGCGCGAACGGCGTCCGTGGTGGCCGGGGTGATCCGGTCGACCATCGCGTTGGGAAAGCGAACAGCGTCCCAATTCACGTCCAGACCGGCTGCTTCCGCAAAATCGGCAACTGCCGTTTCGAGCGTTTTGCCGTTTTCCATGCGATTGTCACAGCTTAGCACCGTTAGTGGCTTGCGCCGTTCCGCAAGGCCGAAAGCTAGAAATCCGATCAGCGTCGCGGGCCCCTGCCCCGCCAGATCGGCGACAATCGCCGGGTCCTGAAGGTTCAGCTTGCCGGCGGCGTCTAAGTGATAACCTTTCTCTGTGACGGTCGCCGAGATGATCTCGGCATCCGCCATCACATCGAACATCGCTGCGCGATCCTCGGGCGCGACCAGAACGTCCCGTAGAGCTTTGATGCGCCGGACGCCTTGCCCCTGTACGCACAAATTGTACTCGAAACCTTGTCGCGCCAATCCATCCCTAACCGAGGATGAACGCAGGCTGACGCCGACAACGTCCCATCCACCAGCTTGATCGGTGTAGTCCAGCAAATGCGCCCGGGCGAAGTTTCCAAGGCCGAAGTGAAGAATAGTACCCATCTAGCTTTGCAATCCGTAAACCTGTTTCGCCAGATCGACCGACAGCAGCGGCGCCAAATGCTCGGCACTGTCCCGACCGAAGTAACCGCGCCCAACCTGCTCGGCCAGATGAATCGCAACACCCCGTCGCCACAGGTCGTGCCGTGCAGGAATGGACAGAAAAGCCCGCGTGTCGTCATTGAACCCGGCTAGATTATAATATCCGGCCGTTTCAACGACCTGATCGAAATACCGCGCAATCCCGGCTGGACTGTCGTGGAACCACCAAGGCGGCCCGATCCTAAGGCACGGCCAATGTCCCGCCATAGGGGCCAGTTCACGGGCGTAGGTGCCTTCGTCCAATGTAAAGAGTATAATGCGCAGTTCGGGCGAGTTTCCGACCCGGTTCAGCAGCGCCTCAAGGCCCGTGACCCAATCCATCGCGATTGGAATGTCGGCCCCCTTGTCACGTCCGAAGTCCCGCATTACCGCGTCGTTCGTGTTGCGCTTGCTGCCAGCATGTATCTGCATGGTCAGGCCATCATCGACAGACATCTGCGCCATTTCGATCAGCATATGACCGTAGAACCGGCGAGCATCCTGTTCAGTCCCGTCCTGCCGTCTAAGCCGTTGGTAAAGCGCATCCGGGTCGTCCAGCCACTCAGTCTGCACGCGTTCGATACCGTGGTCGGTAGCCGTACAGCCCAGCTGGATGAAATAAGCCCGCCGCGTTCGGAGCGCATTGAGGTAGCCATCATAGCTGCCCAGATCGCAGCCTGTCAGCTCGGCCAACTTGGTCAGGTTCTGTACAAACTCCCGGTCCGCCCCATCCAAAACCCCGTCTGGGCGGAACGTCGGAACAACCCGCCCGCCCCAACCGCTTTCACGGATATCCCGATGCTCCGCGAGGCCGTCGAGAGCGGAATCTGTGGTGGCCAGAACCTCAATTCCAAACTTGTCGAACAAAGCCCTCGGACGAAATTCGGGTCGCGCCAGCTTTTCTGAGATTCCATCGTAAATCAGGTCTGCCGTGTGCGAAGACAACTCCTCAGACACACCCAGCGTTTCATGCAACACATAGTTCATCCAGATCCGGGATGGCGTTCCCAGAAACAGATGCCAGTGCTCGGCAAAGGTGCGAAAAACGGCGCGAGGATCCTTCTTTCGCCCCTCTTCCCCAACGCCAAGTTCGGACAAGGGAACGCCCTGCGAATAGAGCATACGGAACACGTAATGATCGGGAACCACCAGCAGCTCTGCCGGGTTGGGAAACGGCTCATCGGTTGCGAACCACCCCGGATCGCAGTGACCATGCGGAGACACGATCGGCAGATCTTTGATGGCCTGATACAGGTCTTCTGCCATCCCATTCAAATTACCAGTCAATTCTGCCTCCGATACTGCTGCCCGCAATTGTTAACACAGTTTTTAATGGTTGCATCTTTCCCGTTCGAACCCGCAGACTGACCGGGTGATCCGGGGGAACGAATGAATATTGCGCTGATTGGTTTGGGGATGGTTTCGGGCACGCATGTCGCTGCCATTCAGGCATCGGAGCAAGGCCTCAATCTTGCCGGCGTCCTCGGGCGCAATCCTGAAAAAACAGCTGATTTCGCGCAGCGAAACGACACCCGCGCGTTCAGCTCGGTCGAGGAAATCGCAAACGACTCAAACGTCGACTTTGCGATCATCGCAACCCCGCCCGATCAGCGCACAGAGTTGGTTCGGGTTCTTTCGACCGCTTCGAAACCTATCCTGATGGAAAAGCCTATCGAAAGAACGCTGGACGCCGCGACAGCCATTGTCGAGCAGTGCGAGGTGTCTGGTGTGCCGCTGGGCATCGTCTTTCAGCACCGTGCCCGCGCCGCATCGCAGGCGCTGAAATCCTCCATTGAACAGGGGGAACTGGGCACGATCGCCACCGTGGAGATCCGCGTCCCCTGGTGGCGTGATCAGAGCTACTATGACGAGCCTGGTCGCGGCACTTATGCGCGCGACGGAGGTGGTGTCATGATTTCGCAGGCAATCCACACGCTTGACCTCGCGATGTGGCTGCTGGGGCCGATCTCGGACATTCAGGCCGTGATGAGAAAAACTCCGTTACACGATCTCGAGGCCGAGGATTGGGCAGGTGCAGTCTTTGAAATGGACAGCGGCGCGGTGGGAACTTTGATGGCGACTACTGCCGAATATCCTGGGGCCGCTGAGTCCATCACCATCCAGGGAACGCGCGCCAAAGCGCATCTGGAGTCAGGTGTCCTGACCTTGACTACTTTCGGTGGTCAGAAATCTACTGTTGGCGAAACGTCCGCCACAGGCGGAGGGGCCGATCCCATGGCGTTCACCCATGATTGGCACCAGGCGGTTATCGAGGATTTCGCCGAGGCCATCGCCGGTGGATCGCGACCCATGGCCACCGGACGCAGTGCCCTTTTGACCCACGCCGTCATCGACGCGATGCAGATCGCCAATCGAACCGGCCAGAAAACACGAGTCGCCTCATGAATCTGACCTGCGTCGCCCTTGGCCTGGACCACCGCCATATCTATGGCATGACGGAAAACATGCGCAAAATCGGAGTGGACTGCGTTGGCTATTGGACACAAGGCGAACCCGAAACGCTGGCGGGCTACGTCAAAAGGTTTCCCGATATTCCGCGGCTGGCCCGACTGGAAGACACCCTAACTTGCGGGGCGGATCTAGCGCTTATTTCCGCAGTTCCGGCAGATAGAGCCGCGTTGACGATCCGCGCCATGCAGAACGGCATGGACGTCATGAGCGACAAGCCGGGCTGTACGTCATTCGAACAACTCGACCAGATCAAGCGAACGGTCGCGGACACCGGTCGAATCTGGTCGGTGAATTTTTCCGAACGATTTGAAACGCCTGTCAGCACCCGAGCGACCGAGTTGGTCGAGGCCGGTGCTATCGGGCGCGTGATCCAGACGGTTGGGCTTGGCCCGCACCGGTTGAACCGAGCAACCCGCCCGGAATGGTTTTTTCAGCGTGACCGCTATGGCGGTATTCTGACCGACATCGCCTCGCATCAGATTGACCAATTCCTGCATTACACAGGTTCAAAAACCGCAGAAATCACAAACGCCTATGTGGCGAACTATGCAAACCCCAACGATCCCGGATTGCAGGATTTTGGCGAGGTCAATCTACAAAGCGAGAATGGCACCGGGTACATCCGGGTTGACTGGTATACGCCGGGTGCCTTGCCAAACTGGGGGGATGGTCGTCTGACGATCCTAGGAACCGAAGGCTATATCGAGTTGCGAAAATATGTTGATGTGGGTGGGGCCTCAGGGACGGACCATCTGATCCTCGTCAATGGTGAAGCCTGCCAAAAGATCGACGCAACCAACGCCGGTCTTCCCTATTTTTCGTGCCTCGCCGATGACATCCTCAACCGGACCGAAACCGCAATGACGCAGACCCACTGCTTTACGGTCATGGAACTGGCGCTACGTGCGCAGGAAATGGCGGAACGCAGATGATCAACGTTGCGATCCTTGGCGCTGGTATCGGTGCGCAACATCTGAGCGCACTGGAACGGCTTGACCGCACTTTCCGCGTAACCGCCGTGGTCGACCAGAATACGGACCGGATCGAACAGATTCGACAGAACGCGAATTTTCGAGCACTTACCAACATTCAGGACACTCTGGATGATCCGGCGATTGATGTCATCGACATCTGCCTGCCGCCCCATCTGCATGTACCGACCACCCTTGCCGCGCTGGCCGCAGGAAAACACGTTGTCTGCGAAAAGCCTCTTGCGACCTCGATGCATGATGTGGATCGGATCACGGCAGCCGCAAGCAGCGCGGGCAAGCATGTGTTTCCAGTTTTTCAATACCGGTGGGGGCCGTCACTGGCCCAGTTGCGCCACCTGCAACGCGCAGGCCTGACCGGAGCTGTCCAAACTGCCGCGCTTGAAACCCATTGGTCCCGAGGGGCTGACTATTACGCGGTGCCGTGGCGGGGAACATGGTCCGGTGAACGCGGCGGCGCAGTGCTGGGCCATGCCATCCACAACCATGATCTGCTGACTCATATCGCGGGTGATATCGCCTGGGTGTCCGCAATGGCCACAACGCGGGTCAACCCGATCGAGACCGAAGATTGCGCAGCGATATGCTTTGGCATGACTTCCGGAGCTTTGTGCACAAGCAATATCACACTAGGCGCCGCCACGGACGAAACCCGCCTGCGGTTCGTCTTTGAAAAGGTGACCGCCACCTCCGGCACGGAACCCTATGCCCCGGGTCAAACGCCCTGGACATTCGTTGCGCGGGACCCGGTGGATCAAGTCGCTATCGAATCGGCCCTTGCAGCCGCAGCCGCCGAGCCTACAGGTTTCGAAGGGTTCTTTACCGAAGTTGGCAAGGCGCTACGGTCCGAGGCAAATTCGGCCGTTACGCTGCAGGACGGCGCTGCGTCCATCGGTCTTGTGACGGCGATTTATCACGCGGCGCGCACCGGGCAGCGTGTTGCCCTTCCCATCAGGCCCGATCACCCGCTGCATGAAGGATGGCTGCCATGAAACAATGCTGGCGTTGGTTCGGACCCGATGATCCGATCGCTCTGGCCGATCTCCATCAGGTCGGCGTTCAGGGCATCGTTACTGCGTTGCATCACATCCCGCCGGGACAGCCTTGGGACGAACCGAGCATCGCCGATCGGCAGGCCGTTCTGGCCGCTACCGGGTACAGTTGGGACGTTGTCGAAAGCCTGCCTGTATCCGAGGCGATCAAGACGCAGTCCACAGACATGGCCGAGCATCTTGAGTCTTACAAGTCCAGCCTCAGGGCCCTGTCCGCCCGTGGCGTCAAAGTCGTTTGCTACAACTTTATGCCGATCCTTGATTGGACACGCACCGCCCTTCGCGCCCCGCAGCTGCATGGCGGAACGGCTATGCTGTTCGACCTGACCGATTTTGCTGCTTTCGACATATATATTCTTGAACGTCCGGGCGCGTCTGAAGACTATTCCAGCTACGTCAAGCAAACGGCCAAGGATCGCTTCTTGCGCATGTCGGATGAATCCAAGGCCCAGTTGCAACACAATGTCACTGCGGGGCTGCCCGGCGCAAACGATCAGTGGAGCGTGCAGGACGTGCGCGCTTTGTTGCAGACATATGCGCATATCGACCGTGACCGGCTTCGCGCAAACCTCATCGACTTCCTGTCTGAGGTCGCCCCAGTGGCTCAAGAACTGGAGTTGCGCTTGTGCTGTCATCCGGATGATCCGCCGTTCTCGTTGCTCGGTCTGCCGCGGATCATGTCCAGCACCGATGACTACGGCGCCGTTCTGGACGCGGTTAATTTGCAGGCGAACGGCGCAACGCTGTGTACCGGTTCGCTTGGAGTGTCCCCTGAATTTGATGGGCCGAACTTCGTGCGCAGGCATGGCGACCGGATTCACTTTGTCCATCTGCGGAATACCCAACGCATCGCCGGATCAGACAGTCAGAAGCCGGACTTTTTTGAGGCTCCGCATCTGGAGGGCGACACCGACATGGTCGGCACCATTCGCGAGTTGATGAACGAACAGCGCCGCCGCAAATCCCAAGGGCGGGACGATTGGCAAATTCCGATGCGGCCCGACCACGGACAAGAACTGCTGAGCGATCTGGGCGGACACAGCACACCCGGCTATCCGTTGATCGGGCGTATGCGCGGGCTTGCGGAACTGCGCGGCATCATGGCGGCGTTCTCGTAACGCGTCGGATCAGGCGGTTTCTTGTCACCCGCAACACTTCTTTGCTTGCCTGAGCGCCGCATTCTTCGTTTACTTACGGTACGTAAACGGGCAGCGGGGTGTCTTCCGGACTCGCCCGACGTCTGTTCAAGACGCGTGAAACTCCCGCGAAAACCGATGCGATTGGGCATCATTTTTCGAAACGTCTGCCATACGGAAATGGCGGAAAAACGGGAGGACTCCAAATGAAAACAGCAGGCATAATCGGTCTTGGCGACATGGGCAGCGGCCTTGCCAAAAACCTGATTAAGAATGGCTTTGAAACATCCGGTTTCGACTTGAGTGAGACGCGCATGACGGCATTTACCGACATGGGCGGCCTGGCCAAGGACAGCGTGGGACAGGTCGGCCGTCACGCAGCCGCTGTGTTTGTCATGGTGATGAACGGCGATCAGGCCCGCGATGTCATTTTGGGTGAAAACGGGCTGGTTGCGAACATGGCCAAAGACGGAACGGTCATCCTGTCGGCGACCATTACCCCGGCCGAAGCAAGCGCTATCGGGCAAGACATGGAAGGTTCGGGCATCCACCTGATCGACACCCCGGTTTCGGGTGGTTTTCCCGGCGCGCAGAACGGCACATTGACGATGATGGCTGCCGGAGCTTGGGATGTGCTGGACCGAAATGCCGAAGTTATGCAGGCAGTATCGGCAACCATTCACCGGGTAGGAGAAAACGCCGGCGACGGGCAAACCGTGAAAGCCTGCCTGCAATCCCTGATCGGATCAATCTTTTCCGCTACATTCGAGGCTGCGGCCCTGGCAGCCAAAGCCAGTGTCAGCGGTCAGGCATTACTTAATGTGTTCTCGTCCTCCAGCGCGGGGTGTGGCGTCGTGAATACCGCCCTTGAAAACATCATTGATCGCAAGTTCGAAGCCACCGGTAGCCATATCGCAACCATGCATAAGGACCTGACGATCTCGCTGGCACTGGCCGGTGCGTTGGGCGTTCCCATGCACACAGCGTCATCCGCAATGCAGATCTTTCATGCGGGAAAAACCAAATACCCGAATGGCGACAACTGGGTATGTACCCGCGTCATCGAAGAAATCGTTGGCGCAGAATTGCATCGCTGAGGGGGCCGGACATGAAATTAGGAGTGATTTGCGACGGCATTTCCCGCGATCTGCGGCATGCGGTGGACGTTATGGACGAATTCGGTCTGGACTATGCAGAGCTTCAGTTCGTTGGCGATACGGAGGTCGGGGACCATTCCCCACAGGAAATTGCCGAGATCGACGCGCTCTTGCGCGACCGGGGCAAGCCTGTGTCGTGTCTGTCGCGCCATATCTTTGCAGGGATGACAGCTGCCAACAGACCCGGCGACGACCTGCACACTCGGCACATGGACGCTTTGAAACGCGTGATTGACATGGCTCATGTTGTTGGGTCTCCGCTCGTTCGGATCATGACGCAACGAAAGGAGCAGATACTCTGGGGACAAAACGGCGCCGAGAAGTGGAACGTGGCGCATGGGGTATGGGACTCGATGCCACCGCTGATCGCGCCCGCGGTTGAACTGGCAAGAGCTGAGGGCGTGACTCTCGTCGTGGAAACGGGAAACGGTACGCTGGTCAATTCCAACTATACAGCCCGCAAACTGATCGACGAGTTAGACGCAAAAGACAGTTTGAAAGTGCTGTGGGACCCCGGAAACAACTGCTGGTGCCATGAACTGGCGTACCCGGACGGTTATGAAGAACTGCGTGGCGGCTACTTGGGTCACATTCACATCAAGGACGTAAAGGTCGACACGCCGAGGGCGACGCTGGAAGTGCGCCGTATGGGGGAAGGTCAGCTCGCGCCTCTGTTCCAACCCATCGCAGACGCGCTCAGATCGGACGGCTATGATGGCGTGATTTCCTTTGAGAGTGTTTATCACCCCGGCAACGGAAACTTCGAAGATGGTTTTCGTCTGTGTGTGGAAAAGTTCAAAAGCCTGTTTGCATAAGGGTACAGCCAATATGCGTTCAAAATCATATGCTTGAACCTCGCTACTGAACGCCAAGCGGAGTCTAGAAAGCTGGGCGCGTTCGCGTTAAATCAAGGAAAGGGCCAGCTGGATGAAGCAAGAGTTTTTTGACCTGTCCATTGAAACGCCCGGCAAATCCCTCACCGACATCAGTGGGAAGGTTCAGTGTGCGGTGTCCGAACATGAATTTGTGTCGGGCCTGCTGACCCTTTGGTGCGTCCACACGGGTGCTGCGCTTTTGGTGCAGGCCAATGCCGATCCCGAAGTGCTCAGGGATATCGAGGCGTTCTTCGAGGAACTCGTACCCAAGTCAACAGGCAAGTATCACCACCGTCCGACCGAGTACGACAACGCTCCATCGCATCTGCGGGCGCTGTTGACGCAAACTCAGATATCCATCCCGGTCGAACAGGGGCAGCTTCCGCTGGGCCGCGTACAAAGCCTGTACCTGTTCGAACATCGAGAGGCGCCAAAAACTCGCCGATTGAAGGCGCACTACATCGGGACTTGATGCTTCGGGTCAAATGGAGCGTTGGCGGTGCTAGCGCCCCATCCAGCCCCCGTCGACGACAAGGATTTCACCGTTGACGAAGTCCGACGCGGCAGAGGCCAGAAAGACCACCGGTCCGGCAAAGTCACCAGGCGTACCCCAACGGCCCTGGGGTGTTCGTTCCAGGATCGACTTCGACCGGACCGGATCATCCCGCAGGGCTTGGGTATTGTCGGTCGCGATATAGCCAGGCGCGATCGCATTCACATTCACGCCCTTCCCAGCCCATTCGTTGGCCAAGGCCTTGGTCAGCTGTCCAATCCCACCTTTCGAGGCCGCATAGCCCGGCACGGTAATGCCGCCCTGAAATGTCAGCAGCGAAGCTGTGAAAATGATCTTACCCGATCCTCGCGTCAGCATGTCCTTACCGATCTCGCGAGACAGAACGAACTGCGAGGACAGGTTCACCTCAATCACTTCGTCCCACCAGTCATCCGGGTGTTCGGCGGCCGGTTTGCGTTTGATTGTGCCGGCATTGTTAACAAGGATATCAGGGGTTTGTCCGTCGATCCTCAACTGATCAATGAACCCATGCAGCGCGGCGCGATCCGAGAAGTCACATTGGTAAGCCCGAAAATTGCGCCCGATCGCCGTCACGGCTTTTTCGACGTCCGACCCGGACAGTTCCAGCGAGGCGGACACTCCGATGATATCGGCTCCGGCCGATGCCAATGCCTCGGCCATGCCCCGCCCAATACCGCGTTTGCACCCAGTCACAAGGGCCGTCTTTCCCGTCAGGTCGAAACTATGCAAAACACTCATGAACGCGGTCCTACTTCGATCAGGCTTTTCATTGCGGTTGGACTGCGATCCAGCGCTTCAAACGCAGCCTGAATGTCTGCTAGAGGGCTGACGTCAGTAATCACGACATCCGCGTCCACTCCGCCCGAGGCGACAACTGCAATGGCTTTCTCGTAATCCTCTGGCTCATAGACCCTAGCACCGATCAGTTGCAGCTCTCGCCAGAAGAACTGGAACAGGTCAATCTGGGGCTTTTGAGCATGGATCGCGACCATCACGATCCGAGCCCGCGTCGCGGCAACGGCGGTCATCGCATCAACACCGGGCTGCGTTCCCGACACCTCGAAAACCACATCTGCCCCTTTGTCGCCCGTGCGCGCATTGATTGTGGACACCAGATCGGTCTCGGTTGGGTTGATCGTGTCAAAGCTAAGTTTTTCAGCTATAGCCAGACGGTTCGGATTCACTTCGGAAATCACGACATTTCCACCCGCATCCCGCGCAACCATAGCAACCAGGATGCCGATCGGGCCGCCGCCGATGACGACGACGTCCTCGCCAGGTTGCAGGCCAGACAAGCGCACATCGTGGCAGGCAACGGCGACCGGCTCGATCAGCGCCGCGTGATCCATGCGCAAGTCATCCGGCAGAACGTGCAAAGTGTGGGCCGGAACGGTCCAGATCTCTTGCATGGCACCATCGGTATCGAGGCCGAGAAACTTGAGGTTCTGACAGATATGCTGATGCCCCCGTTTGCAAGCTGGGCATTCTCCGCAGTGATCAAGCGGCCGGACAACGACCTTCTGGCCGGGTTCAACCGTATCGACGCCCTCGCCCACCGCTTCGACGACACCTGACATCTCATGTCCAATCACCCGGTTCAGGCCGACACGGGCATCCATGTTGCCGTGGTAGACGTGCATATCCGTCCCGCAAATCCCACAATAGGCAACGCGAACGGCAGCTTCGCCGGGGCCTGGATCCGTCGCTTGGGCTTGCTCTACAGCAAAGCTCTTATTTCCCCTGTAGTATGCCGCAGAGATCGTCTGGGTCGTCATGTATGCATCTCCCTGTGTTCCGCATTCAGTTTGTCCCAGTCGAATTCCACTCCGGTTCCTGGGGTATCCGGGGCCACGGCCAGACAGTCTTCCACAACCAGCGGACGGGTCGTGTATTGGTCTATCGGGAATGAGTGTACTTCTAGCCAGCCAGCGTTGGGTTGCGCAGAAACAAGGCTGACGTGCAGCTCCTGCATCCCATGGCTGCAAACCGGAATGCCGTGCTGTGCGCTCAGCGCGGCCACGCGCAGCCAGCCGGTGATCCCACCGCAGTTTGAGGCATCGGGTTGGATGAAACTCAGCTTCGCGTCATCAAAGGCGTATTCGAATTCGTGTATGGTGTGCAGGTTTTCACCCATGGCGAGGGGAACGCCCGTCGCTTCGAATATTCGGCCATAGCCCTTGTAGTCGTCTGGAATAGTCGGTTCCTCGAACCACAGAATATCACTTTCTGCGAACCCTCTGGCGGCCACGATGGCCTGCTCGACGCTCATGGAGTAATTCGCGTCGACCATGAAGAACCGGTCCGGCCCCAGCATCTCGCGCACCGCCCGGGCACGTGCAAGATCGTCGGCCAAATCTGGTTGACCGACCTTGATCTTGACTGCGTTGAACCCACGCGCAAGGTACCCTTCGGTCTGGCGCAGCAGTTTCTCTAACGAGAAATTCAGGTCGATCCCGCCGGCGTAGGCCTTGCACCGTTTGGACGCTCCGCCGGCCATCTGCCACAGCGGCGCATTCTGTGTTCTACCGCGAATGTCCCATAGGGCAATATCCACGGCCGAGATGGCAAACGAGGCGATCCCGCCCCGCGCGACGTAGTGCACATGCCACTGCATGGCGTCGTACAGGCTTTCGATCTGTTCAGCGTCTTGTCCTACAAGGAACGGTGCCAGATCATGCTGGATCATCGCCAGAATGGCATGACCACCCTTGCCCCCCGTATAGGTATACCCGACCCCCTCGACCCCATCTGCAGTTTGAATAGCGACCGTGATCAATTGAAAAAAAGTGTGATCCCCATGTTTGGCATCGACGAGGACCTCTGCGAGCGGAACGTTGAACAGCCGCGCTGAAACACTTTCTATGCGATTCATAAACCCAAGACCTTCTGCTGCCTGGCAATAACCCGAGACTTTAAAAGGATGACCGCAAATAGAAAGCCTCCGCGTACCACCATCTGCCAATGGGCACTGAAACTGATGGTACCCTGGCCGTTTTCAAAGTTTGGAACGTTGAAGACCAACGGCAGCGCACCGGCCATCGTCACAGGGATCGAACCCATCCCACCCGTCAAGAAAGTGCCGCCCACCTCGACGGACGCGATGGCCGACAATTCCCATCCGATGCCCTCTAGGGGGTGTCCGGCTCCAAAACCCGAGGCCAGAAAGACTCCGGCGAGCCCCCGGCAGCGCAACCTGAATTGCGTTTGGGCTGAGATACGTCGCAACAACCGACGTAAAGGCCGCAACGGATCCGACCGACAGATCACTCCCCCAGTCATGATCACGAAACATATGCCCAGCGCTATCACAATGAACATTGCGTTTTAGTTCAGGAAAGACGAGAAACTGTAGGCGCTGCCAAATTTTACATGGCGCATCAGCCCGAATAAAATCAAAGCTAGCAGTGCGATCCAAACCGTCACCGAGGCCGAATTGCGCCAAAGGTACTGTCAGACGCATATTGAGTGACATCGACCTCACCCCAAAAGTGGCAGCCAGATGCGGAAACACCGCAGCTTTGTGCGGTGTACTTGCCAATAGCGGGAATTCATATTGGTAGAAGGAAGTGCCGGCAACGAGCCGGAAGGTCCATTCACAAGACGCTATTACCCATAAGCATAACTATTCAACTTGCCCGATCTTCTTCAATGATTTTGTGATCTGGCATTTCTAATGCATAATTAGTCAATTGCATATCCGATCAATACTGTCGGGAGCGATTGCATGAATGCCGAAACTTCTGATTTCGTGAAAGCCGCAGATAGCCCAAAAATAACTTCTACCAATTCGCCCAGCGGGTTTCACATAAAGATAAGAACCAAGTTGCTGGTCGCGCTACTTGGTATTGTCGGGTTAATGCTAATACTGGCGTTCACCGGGCTATCTGAGTTGCGCAAAGCGAACCTTCGAACTGCTGAGTTGCTTCAAGATCAGGTACGGCTATCAAATCTAAAGGTGTTTGAAAGCAGTCTGCAAGAAATCTGGTTGAATGGAACAGCAATTTTTGCCGAGACTGGAGGTAACACCATGCTTGGCGACAGTGCAGGCTTCTTTAAAGATAAGCTGCATGTTATTCAGTCGCTTGGTCATCTCATTGAGACAAGGGATCAACCGGATCTCAACCTTTTTTCCAACGATGAAATCGCGGATGTGTCGCGAAAGACTCAAGAAATAGAACGAATAGGGCTTGATATCGTTGAGCGATATGAAGCTGGGCAGATAGTAATTGCCAAATCAATATTCGAGTTGCAGCTAGTCCCAATAATTAAGTCCTTGGACAATCTGATTGAGAAAAGATACCTGCTTTTGCGCGATGGTATGCGCTCGAAAGCTATGATTAACCAAAACGCGTTTGATCAATCGTGGCGAATGGTGCTTGCTTCGGCTGGGATTGCAGTCGTTATTGCGATTTTGCTTGGTTTCCTGCTCAGCAAATCTTTGATCCGTACGATTGAGCAAATCCGGGTCACACTAAGAAGAGTTGCTCAAGGCGACTTTACCGCCCGAGCTAATATCAAGAGCACCGACGAGCTTGGAGATCTCGCCCGCAGCGCCAATCGTATGACAGAGCGTTTGGGCACGTTGTACGATGAGCTTGAGACTGCGAACCTCCACAAGTCGCAATTTCTCGCCAATATGAGCCATGAATTGCGAACTCCAATGAATTCGATCCTCGGATACACCGAAATGATCCGGGATGGAATTTATGGTCCGGTGCCAAAAAAAATCGACGATCCGCTGCATCGGGTTCAAGTGAATGGTAAAATACTACTGTCTTTGATTAATGATGTTCTGGATATTTCAAAGATTGAAGCCGGAGCACTCGAACTGACACTGGACACATATTCGATGTCTGAGATCCTCACAGACGTTGTTTCCACGATTGAGCCCATAGCAGCGAGCAAAGGACTAGAAATCCGCACCAAAGTAGAAGGCGGACTCCCCACTGGGCATGGCGACGCGGGTCGAATTAGACAGGTCTTACTTAACATCGTCGGAAATGCGGTAAAGTTCACTGACAAGGGCTACGTCGAAATAAACTTGGCGCGTCGTGATCAACGGTTTGTAGTAACCGTAACTGATACAGGAGTTGGAATCTCCGCAGAGCAAATTGATGAGGTTTTCCTGGAATTCAAACAGGCTGACGCCTCGTCTACGCGTGCCGCCGGGGGTACTGGCCTCGGTCTGTCTATCTCTCAAAAGATCGTAGAAATGCACGGTGGGCGAATTGAAGTCGCCAGCAGCCTTGGCAACGGTTCGACATTCACTGTGGTACTCCCCGTCCAGGCCACGAGGAGCTGAGCATGTCTAAAAGAATACTTGTCATAGAAGATCAGGCCGACAACAGACGTATACTTCGAGACCTTCTAGGCAATCACGGCTTCGAAGTGCTGGAGGCCGAAAACGGAGCTCAAGGAGTAGACCGAGCGATTGCTGAAAAGCCCGATCTAATCTTGATGGATATCCAGATGCCAGAATTAGACGGTTACGATGCCACCCGCCAGATAAAGAAGCATCCAATAGGCGCGAACATACCAATCATCGCGGTAACATCCTTTGCTTTGTCTGGCGACGAAACAAAAGCACGGGAAGCCGGATGTGATGACTATGTTACCAAGCCCTACAGTCCGCGTGCTCTGTTGGCTAAAGTCATTACCTTTGTTGGACAGGTCTGAATGAAAAAATGAAAGACCCACCACTCATTTTGATTGTCGATGACCAGCAGGACAATCGCAACCTGCTGACAATGCGACTTAGCGCGCATGGTTATAATACTGCCGAGGCCATAGATGGCGAAGACGCTATAGAAAAAGCTACTGATTTGTCGCCCGACTTGATCTTGCTAGACGTAATGATGCCTAAGCTGGACGGTTTCGAAGTCTGTCGAAGATTGAGAATGGATCCCATACTCCCCTTTATTCCGGTGGTTCTGATAACAGCTCGTTCGAACACTGAAGATATGGTGCAAGGGCTTGAGGCTGGTGCAAATGACTATCTCACCAAACCAGTTGACACAATTGCACTCATTGCTCGCGTACGTTCCATGCTCCGAACAAAAGCTTTGCATGACGAGGTGCAGAGCTGGAACAAGGAACTCGAAAAACGAGTAAATCAACAGATTGGTCAGATTGAGCGGTTCAATCGTTTGCGCCGCTTTCTACCAAGGCAAGTGGCAGAAGAAATTATTTCGGTTGGTGATGACAGCGCTATTCTTAAGAACCGAAGAGCGGACATCGTCGTTTTGTTTGCGGATCTAAGGGGATTCTCGGCCTTTACGGAAGCCTCTAATCCTCAAGTAGTGCTGGAAGCCCTCAACGTATTTCACAATTGCGCTGGACCACTGATTGAACGACACCAGGGCACACTTGAACGTTTCTTGGGCGATGGCATCGTTGTGCTGTTTAATGCCCCGCTCCGGGCACGCGATCCTACGGGTCAGGCTGTCACCTTTGCGAGCGAGCTGCATGCTGCGGTCGCAAACGCGCTTGGACCCTTTCAGAAGGAGGGATCGCGCTTGGGTCTCGGGATCGGTATCGCCAAGGGTGAAACCACTATTGGCTGTATCGGATTTGAAGGCCGGTTTGACTATGCGGCCATTGGAGAAGTGCCAAATCTTGCAGCTCGCCTATGTGAACACGCGCGAGCTGCCGAAACACTAGTCGATGCGTCGGTTGTCGAAGCGTTAGGAACATCCAAGAAAACGCGATTTTTACGGGATCAAGAATTCAAAGGACTGACCGGAACGGTTCCTGTGTTTCAGCTTCTGAGTTAAGGTGCTGTCGATCAATTCGAACTAGCCTTAGCGAAGCTGGTAATGCTGCCCTCTACTCCAATCGACGAGGAACACCCGACGGTGCTTGAGGACAGCTATGCTGTTTCCAAGTTGCGAATGAGGCCACGGCAAAAAGTTTCCAACAAAGAAGCGGGTTCGACATCCGTGGCTTGCGGATCAACGACGTGATTGAGCCGCATGAACGCGAACTGAACTTGCCAGCCTGTATACATGATGCCTCTCTGCGCCGCAGGATTATTTTTGCATGTATTGACGCGCGCTATCTTGGCCAAATGGTTGACTGCTGCCAGAAGGTCGATGGGTTGGGTTATCAGGTTTTCAACGTATCAAACGACAACTACTCTGTGAGTTTAACAACATCAGAGTTGGTCGCGCAGATTTATTAAATAATTGAATTTAATAAGAAAATTACGCTGGATTAAACCTTCCATTCAAAACGCCAAGGCAAAGAAACTTCTCGGTTTTAATCCTCAGCATGATTGCCGGGACTACCTGAAATCCAAGTTCCTGCATCTTAAAGATTTCGCTCTTAACTGCGCGTACAACGCGACCAGAATTACGCCTTGGATACGCCGTTTCTCGCAGCTACGAAATCGACAAGGTGAGGAACATAGTCGTTTGGCCCATCACCTCCAGCGGCGAGCGCCATTGCAAAACTGTTTTTTGCGGCGTTTCCGATTGGATTGGACAGCCCCACTTCATCTGCCATGGCTTCGAGGTAACGCAAATCTTTTAGAGCATTGGACAGAGTGAATTTGTGAGACTCTCGATTGCCTTCAACGGCGTACCCCATGAAGGTTTGATAAAACCCGCAATCCATCCTGCTGCCACGAATGACTGAGTCGAATTCTTGGGTGGATATTCCGACTTTTTCTGACAGTGCCAACGCTTCCGAATAAAGCGCCGCGTATCCCAGCGAAAGAAAGTTATTCAGAAGCTTCATTTTGTGCCCTGCAGCACATGGGCCGATGTGAACGATGGTCTTTGCCCAAGCTGCGAAAACGGGCTTCAACCGCTCAAAAACAACAGGGTCAGCGCCGACCATGGTCGCCAGCTCTCCGTTTTGTGCCTGCACGGGTGTCCCGCCCAACGGCGCGTCCGCCATATGGTGACCGGCCTGCGCTAACTTTTTAGCGAGTGCCATAGTGGAATTCGGGTCTGACGTGGAACAATCCACAATGACGCTACCGGCCTGCATGGTTGGCATCATGGCCGCGACAATTGCCTCGACCTGAGGTGAACCGGGTGCACAAATATGGATAACTGAGGACACTGCCGCAAGCCCAGCGAGGTTTTCCGCCTCCGTCGCACCCTGAGCGACTAAGTCATCGACAGGGCCACGGTTCCGATGAGCAACCACATTAACTGTGAAGCCTGCTTTTAGCAGATTTGCGGCCATACCCTGACCCATCAAGCCAACACCAACAAATCCTATCGTTTCTTCGCTCATCGAGGTCTCCATTCAACACTTACTGAGCATCAGTTTGGACCAGTACGGAATGCAAACGCAATGACGGCTTCGTTGACGTTGTCGAAGTGACATTGTCACGCATAGCTTCTTTAGTAGCTACATTATTAAGACGGGAAAACTCGCACTTTTGCGATTGGGGAAGGATCCCGGCAAGGCGGTGTGGGCATTGAAACGATCCGCTACAATGAATGCGAAGGGCTCGTGCCCAAACTAGAACGGGCAATGAATAGTCGGCGAATTTATTGCCTGTACGATGTTGGAAGGCTTCGCTTTCTCAAGAATTGCCGCAATTTGGGCTTTCCACTAGCCGATGCAAAAAATTTTCCGAAGGCGACGGCGCGAATTACCGATCCGTCGAAGAGCTGGCTGAACTCCACGTCCTTAGTGTGTGCTCTAGAATAGACAAACTTGGGCGCTTGGAAGCTGCATTTATCGAGCTTTCAGCCAACTACGACACCAAGAAAGTTACTTGCCCAATGCTTTCTAAATTGCGCACTGCACAACAGAACTTTGGGCTAGATGGGATCGTTCGTTACCGGAAACAGATGTCCACCGTGCCGACTTTGCGACCTTCCCACTTTGTGCTTCAACGACCGATTTCGAGTTTCTAGACCAACTATTCGTGTCGGCCGTGCTAAATAAATGGAGGCCTGACCCGAGCTCTGAAAGCTTGTTATCTTCATTCGTTAGCGGGCATTCAGCAACGCCGAGACATCCGCTTTCGATGTAACCAATGCTTCCCGAGATCGCACGATCTTTCAGGAGAGCGTCAAACACGCTCGTAGTTTATGCCAGCGATAGCCCTGCCATTTGTGCGATCCGAATGACCGTATCGCGGCGGATGATAATGCTCGGATAGCTGATTTCTTGAGCCGGCTAGAAAAGAATATATTTTGTCTGATTTGACCAAATCTTTGACCGTAGCCGCGAGTAGAAATCAGTTAGCTAGCATTTCCGAAAGCTCGCCTGCTCCTTTTTGCAGGATGTTCAGAAAGGATAGCAGGCTGTTGACGTCGTGGCGTTGGGTTGGGGCATGTACCGAAAGTGTGCCTACTAATCTGCCTTGACCATCACGAATAGGCACAGCGATGGCCGTCATTCCAGCCATGAATTCCTCATCATCTGTCGAGTAACCGCTCTCAGCGATTCCGCGGATTTCTTCGCGTAGTGCTTTGGGGTTCGTTAGGGATTGTTCGGTCCGCGGTTGTAAATTGCCTGCAGAGAGAAACCCATCCAACGTCTTCTGACGCAGGGTAGACAAGTACATTTTGCCGCTAGCAGTGCAATGGAAGGGCACCTGAGTACCGATTGGCAATTGAATGCGTAGCGGCCATTTCGTTTCAACCCGGTCGAGGTAGATCATCCCTTCCCGGTCTGGGATGGCTATGTTACAAGTCTCACCCACGTTTTCGGCGACGCTGCGCAAGATTGCCAAACGCGCCGTGCGCAGGTGTTCGGAAGACATTGTATTGACCGAAAGCGACCTCAGCCGGTGCCCAGGACCAAATGAGCGGCCATCCAGATCTCGCTGTAGGAAACCTTCGGCCTCAGCGGTTTGCAGCAGACGGTGGATTGTGGGCTTGGCCAGTCCCAATGTCTCGATTAGGTCCGATGGTTTGACGGCGACCCCGCGCCGCGCCACCTCCTCAAGGATGAGAAGAAGGCGCAGGTTGGTCGGGATCTGAGTTTCTTTGTCTTGTGTTTCCGTCTCGGCCATCCCGCAACATTCTAGTTATTTGGCAGCAGGATCAAGGCCAGATCGGGCACAAGCGACACCAATATCCATACGGACAGCAAAGCCACCAGATAAGGCACCGTGTATCGCAAGAGACGGAAGTAGGGTACACCCGTCACGCCTGATGCCACATAGAGGTTCAAACCGTAGGGCGGAGTGATAAAGCCGATAGACGCGCCCACCAGGAAGATCACCGAGAAATGGATCGGATCTATCCCAACCGAGGCCGCGATTGGCGCGAGGATTGGCGCAAGGATGATCGTCACCGGCAAGCTTTCCAGCACCATACCGGAAAAGAAGACGATCACCATCGAGGTAAATAGAACCGCGTGGTAGCCGCCCATTGAGGTTACAAAGTTCCCAATGGTTTCTTGCGCCCCCAGCAGCGACAGGATTTGCTGCATCACCACTGAAATTGCGATAAGCGGGGCAAGGATACCTGTGATCTGAGCTGACCGGATCACAATTGAGGGGATCTCGGGGATTGTAAAGCCTTCGACCACGAACATCTCGGCGTAGCTTTTTTCAGTCGGTGGAATATCGTTCCGTGCGCCCATGATCCGGTTGACCGGATAGCTGACCAACCCGGCGATCACACAGAAACCAACGGTCACACCCGCCGCTTCGGTGGGTGAGAACTTACCCGTGTAGATGCCCCACAGAACCAGGCCGATGGCGAAGAAACCCAGCCATGCGCCGAACGCGGTTTTCAGCACCCGGTTCAGTTGCAGCGGGATCAAGTGGCCCCAGCCGTTCATTCGGCAGATGATCCAGCAGGCAAACTGCATACCAAAAACCATCAACGCACCGGGCAGAATACCCGCGACGAACAGCTCCGAAATCGGCAGGTTCATCAGGAAACCATAGACGATGAAGATAATCGAAGGCGGAATGATGATCCCCACCGTGCCCCCCGCCGCCGCAGTGGCTGCGCTGAACCGCTCATCATAGCCGCCCTTGACCATCTCCGGGTGCAACATGGAACCAATGGTGGCGGTCGTGGCCGAGTTCGAACCCGAGATAGCGGCAAACAACCCGCATGCCCCTAGAGAGGCCATCGCCAGCCCGCCGCGTATCCAACCCAGACAGGCATAGGCGAAGTCGCTGAGCCTCCTCGCGATGCCGGACTTGTTGATCAGGTCTCCGGTCAAGATGAACAGCGGCATCGCCAGCAAGGCGAATCCTTTGTTGAAGACGTTCAGCAACTCGGCGCCCATATTGTCGAGCGTCAAGCCGAGGACAAACGAACAACCAATAACCCAGTAGCCGATGACCAGGAGAACCGGTACGCCCAGCATGAATAGAAAAGTGACCCCAAGCGAGATCAGTGTGACCATGGTTCCATCTGTCATTAGTCTGCTCCGATCACGGCCTGCTTGATTAGCGGCTCGCCTGTTTTCCAATTGTGCAGATCATCCGCGAGGTTTTGAAACACGCGCCCGACCATCAAGAAGAAAGACAGCGGTGCAGCCAGAAGGAACCACCACTGCATGACGTTGTCGGTACCCAGTACGATCTGGAAATTTGACGCAGACAGGGCCACCAGTCGGGTTGTGGTGACAATGACAATCACCGCAAAGATAAACCACAGAACCGCATCAAGGATCAGGCAAGTAAGTTGCCCTGCCCTCGGCATCGCGGTGCGGAATTCACTGAAACTCAGATGCGTGCGAAGGCGTACGTTGTAAGACGCCCCGAACCACGCCATAACCATGAAGAGAAGTGGTGGAATGGTCGTTGACCAAGGCTCTTGATCGTTAAACACGAAGCGGTCGATCACACCCCAGAAGATGATCAGTGCAATGGCAAGATAGGAATAAACCATCACCGATCGTTCCAGATGGCGTTCTATGAAGGGCACCGTTCGATAGACCAGCATGACCAGAAACCCGCCAAGTGCAGAGGCCACTGCACCCAGAACCCAAGCAGCGTCAGATTCCAGAGCGGATTGAATCTCGAACGAATCCTGGCTGAGAAAGGCGCTGAAGATCGCGCCTATGTCTGCCCATAACGACATGTACCCCGTCCTCCCAGTCGGTGTGTTTTTTGGAACCGGCCCGTTTGAGGGCCGGTTCACATCAGCTTATCAGGCTTGGCCCATCCACCAACGGCGCGGCTCGACGTTTTCCGGCAGGGTATCGGCCGGAATTTCACGCGCGATGTCGTAGATTTCCTGATACGTATCTATGCCGCCTGCCCATTTGTTCAGGCGCTCACGCCACTGCGCCCAAGGCTCAGGGTTATAGTTCGGGGCGCACATCTCTTCGGCCAGTTTGATCTGATCGTCCGGCAGGAAGGCCGGGCGGACACCGTTTTCGGCAAAGATCGTGTTGGGAAGCTGCGGTTCCGAGAAGCCAACAGTATTCAACAATGCGGCCTCATTCGCACCTTGGATCAACGCCTGAGTGAAGTAGGAAGACTCCATCACTGCGTCCTGCAACTCGCCGCCGAGGCTATCGAAGACCTTTGCCGACATAGAAGTATGCTCGGTGCCACAGAAGAACTTCAGGTTCACCGACTGGGAAACCACGGGTGCCATATTGGCGTAAGCCACGGCAGAGGCCCAAGTTTCAGCCCCGTCAATCAGGCCTGTTTTCAGAGCGTCCAGTGTCTCTTCCCAGGCCACCGGAACCGGGTTCAGGTTCAGCAACTGCATTGCAATGCGGCCCAACTGCGTGCCGGTAACGCGGTTCTTGGTGCCGAACAGCTCTTCCAGTTTGGTTACTGTGGGCTTGTCCGCAAAGGTCGAGCCCATTTGTAGGCCGCGCAGTTCGCAATGGGTAAACAAGAACTTCAGCCCATGTCGTTTCTCCAGGGGGTCGCGGAGAATGCGCTGGCTCGCAGGGCTGTAGAAGAAATGGTACTGCGCCGCGCGGCTTGGGAACATATAAGCGTAGTCCAGCACGTTCAAGTAAGGCGCGCCACCAGCCGAGTTCTGGGTCGAAGCAGCGTAGATATCGACGATTCCCTGCTGCGTTTTTTCGACACAGCTGAGCTGACCACAGATCTGATTGTCGCCGATGAACTCGATCCGAATCTCACCATCTGTGCGTTCTTCCAGATCGCGCGCGAATTCGATAGCCCCGGCGCGTTCGATCAAAAGGTTGCGAGTATTAAAGCCTGATGCGCCAAATTTCAGCGTGTGCTTAGGCTCTTTTGAGAACCGCTTTTCATACGTGGATTCAGCCGCTTGCGCCAGGTTGGCCAAGCTCATCGCTCCTCCAAACCCGCCCGCTGCCAGCAGAGTTGAACTCATACCGTAACGGCCAGCCACGCGGAAGAAATCCCGCCGCGAAATACCACTTAGTTTCTTACCGATCTCCATTGCTTACCTCCCTGATCGCAATTATTGAGACGTTTTGTATCAAAAAAGGCTAGTATATTTCTTGCATCTTGCATAGGGTTTTTTCGACGGCGTGAGGAGGAGGCAGTCATGGAAGTGGATTATGCGGTTGTGGGCGCCGGGTCTTCGGGCTGCGTCATTGCCAACCGGCTGAGCGCTGATCCTAACACGACCGTTGCACTGCTAGAGGCAGGTGGCCGCGATACCAATCCATGGATTCACATCCCCGTTGGCTACTTCAAAACCATGCACAACCCATCGGTCGATTGGTGTTATCGCACCGAACCTGATCCTGGTCTGAACGGTCGATCCATCGACTGGCCACGCGGCAAGGTACTGGGCGGGTCATCCTCATTGAACGGCTTGCTCTACGTGCGTGGGCAGAAAGAAGACTACGATCGTTGGCGGCAAATGGGCAATGAGGGCTGGGGCTGGGACGATGTCCTGCCACTGTTCAAGCGCTGCGAGGACCAGGAGCGAGGTGAAGACGAGTTCCATGGCGTAGGTGGGCCCTTGTCCGTATCCAATATGCGTATTCAACGCCCGATCTGTGACGCGTGGGTGGCCGCAGCGCAAGCGGCCGGCTATCCGTTCAACCCTGATTACAACGGCGCGGAACAAGAGGGGGTGGGGTATTTCCAACTGACCACCCGCAATGGCCGCCGGTGCAGCGCTGCGGTTGCCTATCTGAAACCCATTCGGGATCGCCAAAACCTAAACATCATTACAAATGCGCTCGTAACGCGCGTGGTTCTGGAGGGAAAGAAAGCAACCGGCCTGGTGTACCGGGATCGCTCTGGCGCAGAGAAAACTCTGACCGTTCGGCGCGAAATCATTCTGTCCAGCGGAGCGATAAACTCGCCGCAGATACTTATGCTTTCAGGGATCGGAGACCCGGACCACCTGAAAGAAAACGGCATCGAACCGCTGCACGCCCTACCAGGTGTCGGCAAAGGGCTGCAGGACCACTTGCAGGCCCGATTAGTGTTCAAATGCAATGAACCGACACTGAATGACGAAGTCCGCAGCCTGTTCAATCAGGCGCGCATCGCCCTGAAATACGCACTTTTTCGTGCAGGTCCTATGACCATGGCCGCCAGCCTTGCCACCGGGTTCATGAAAACGCGCGAGGATGTAGAAACCCCCGATATCCAGTTTCACGTTCAGCCCTGGTCCGCCGACAGCCCTGGCGAGGGCGTTCATCCGTTCTCAGCCTTCACCATGTCGGTCTGCCAACTGCGCCCTGAAAGCCGGGGGGAGCTACGCTTGAACGGCCCGGATCCATCTAAATATGTCAAAATTATACCGAACTATCTGTCCACTGAAACGGATTGCCGAACCATTGTTGACGGGGTGAACATCGCCCGCAGAATAGCCAAGCATAATCCTTTGGCCTCGAAGATTTCAGAGGAATATCGACCAACGGCTCAGCTGAGTTGCGACGACTATGAAGGCACCCTGGACTGGGTAAGATCAAACACCGCGTCCATCTATCATCCTACCGGCACTTGCGCGATGGGAAGCACCGAAGCATCGGTCGTAGATGCAAAACTAAAAGTGCACGGTATAGCAAACCTGCGTGTGGCAGACTGCTCAATTATGCCGGAAATCGTCAGCGGTAACACCAATGCGCCAGCCATCATGATCGGAGAAAAGGCTAGTGACTTGATACAGGCGGATGCGTGACCCAAAAATGGAGGGAAAGGTGTTTGATCCCTGGGTTTGGCTGTTTGCTCTTGTCTCTGAAAAATAGAAAACCGACGTTGGGTCTCCAGTCAATTACCCTTGCCGCATAGGCTTTTAGTGGGATTGAACCGGTCAATATGATCCGAAAAGGTAAGTTCACGCCCGGAGTCTCGGTGTTCCAGTAGTTCGCCAACTTGGCAGGATAATTGATCCACTTGGCAACTCCGTTCGGTGGCACGAGCCTGCCCTGCGCCGGGCTTGTATTGAAAATCAATAGCGCGGACGAAGCTGCCATTTTCAGGCCGTTCAGTTGTGTAGATACGGTCGACGCTATTGACGATGGTTCTGCCCAACTGAAGCTTAGACGAGTAAATTCTCGCTACCCATTGAGCTTGCTTCGCTACGCTTGTGGTTTCTTAACAGACTCTTCTTCTTTGGACATGAAGCTTACGGTAAGAATTGAATCCTCGACCCACAACTTGCAGAGGTAACTTGTGTGATCAAGGGCATTTCGAAGCGGACCATCATCGCCGGCTTGCTAGGTGTGACGGTGGCAATCAGCGCCGGAGTTGTTTGGTTCATTATTTATGGACCGGGGTCGTGGACTGACAACATATCCAATCGCGACCTCATTGATACGACGCCAGATGCTGGCCTGCCTAGAGAAGTGAACGGCCAATCCGCTAAACTCCTCTCGGCCTTCCATGGGCTTGACGCACTTCCACGCGTCTCAAATGTGATTTGCAGGGGGTCTGAGGGCAACACCGGAATGCCCGTGATCTTTTCTACTGAGATAGACATCGCGACTATGCAGGCCGGGGATTTTAAAGTCACAACGCGGTCAGGCGCATCGGGGAAGATGCACTGCGCGTCTGTTCTCCCAGCTACAGACCCTGGGGAGTTGCGCACGGTTCTTTTGATAGGGCAATTGGGACCCGCCGAAACCGACCCACCGGTTAGAGTTGACGTTGTCGGGCATTTGCAGTCGATCGACGGCATGCTTGATTTTCAGGGAGCTAGTGCATCGGTAATACCCTTAGAAGACGGACCATCGCTTGTTTTGGCCGAAGTCGTGGGGGACTGGACATTAGTCGGCACTTTGGGCCCGCGTCGCGTAAGGGGTAGCCTCTGCCCGACGGACGGTGTCGTTCAGGCGGTCCGTGTGACGTGGGAAGGGGGTGTGACGCTTAAGGATGGCAGCGAACCAGGTGAGGCAGAACGCGATCTATACACTATCACCGTCGAGGCACCCGATGGGACCCGTCGTGAAGTGAAGCCGCTCGCGTTGGCTAACCTGGGTGACGGGGACAACAATCACATGCTTTGCATGGACACGACAGATCGGCCTATCTCAGTGTCCTTTCCAGAAGGCGTGTTTACGGACCCGAACGATGATTTGAACCCAGCGACAAAGATTGACGTAACTCCGTATCGGTAAACATCCTGGCATGAGCACTCCGCAGACTTAGGGTATATGGATACATCGTCTCGTGCTGGTGCGTTATAAGGTAGAGCAGGTTTGATCGTTGGAAGCGGAATGGAAGGTCCGCTTTGGTTCAAAGTGGACCTTCGCTGTATCTGCGATTAATGTCTGCTTTGCGGATTCAGCTACCATCCATCAAACGCCTTACCTAAAGCGTCAAGACGGCCCAAGCAGCGACAATTGGCTTTCCCAAACTTAAGTATTTTTCACGCACATACGAAGGTGAACATCGAGACAGGCTATTGTGATAGTCTGACAACACCACCGGGTAAACTTAGGAGGAGAAAATGTCGGATGTTGAAAGTGTAAAGGCGCTCGACGCGTCCATCATTGAAGGAATAAATGCTAAAGACGCGGGTATGGCGACAGCGGCTTACGCCGAGGATGGAGCCCTAATGCCACCTGGTGCTCCTACAATGTCTGGCCATGCTGCCATTCGAGAGTATTGGCAGGCGGCAATTGACGGGGGCTTGGAGAACGTTTTGGCCAATCCGACAGCAGCTCATGTCAGTGGCGATTTTGCAGTTACGATGGGGACTCTCACAGGTTCAATGGGCGGGCAAGAACTTGCTGGGAAGTACGTTCTTTACTTTCGAAAAGGCAACGACGGCTGGAAGGTTCAGCGCGACATCTGGAACTTCGACGCATGACGCTCAGAGATTGCGGTTTGCCCCGTCTCTGATTGACAACGCAATCGCCAACTCACTGGAATCGCATCGCAATTCCAGATCAGTGAAGACAACTGATGTGAAGCGGGCGTGAGTAGCGGTGCTGTCAGGCAAATTCGAACCAATCTCAGCTAGACCAGTAAAACTGCCCTTTATGCCGAACCAAGTTCGCGCCACTCGGCGGGAGCGGAGGAACGCGTCAGCCTGAAGGTATCTCTGCTGGCAAGCGATCTTTCTTGGCTGAAGTGGTTGTAGACGGAAGAGTGGATGGAGGCGAATTTCTGCAGACTTCTCACGCGCCTGAAACGCTGCATGGCGCGTTCGCGTCGGCGAAACCGCAGGTGCGAATTCTCTACGCAGTTATTGAACCACCTGCCCGTCTGCTGTTCTTCGGAAGCACCAAGATCTAGGAGAGCGGGCCGATACGATGCGAAGCGATCCATGACAACGTTTTCCGCTTTTTTTGTGTGGCTTCATCAATTTCTTGAGGAATTTCAGTGCTGCAGCTTTGTTCCGGCGTTTAGTGACAACGGCTTCCAGCACTTCAACTTCGTGATCGACGGCACGCCAGAGATAGTGGCGTTTGCCATTCACCTTCACGAAAACCTAGTCCACGTGCCACCTCCACTTTGAAAAAATCTCGGAGTTGCTGAACCGGTTTTCTTCGGATCTCTCACGCAAACATCGGACCGAACCTGTTCCACCTTTATCGGACAGTTTAGTGGCTCACATCAGTGCCTCGCTCATGAAGCAGATCTTCGACATTGCGAAGCGAGAGTGGAAACCTGATGTACAGCATCACCGCCAGGCGGATGATCTCGGGGCTGGTTTAGAAGTATTTGAAGGAGGCAGGTTTAGTCATTCCTAAATGCTATGCAACCGCCCTGCTCCGCTCAAGCAAAGTTCTTGTGACAAGACCTTCTGGTTTACCGAAACCTATAGGGAGCCAATGTAAGTCAGGGGCTTGCGCCCCTCGTCGTGCAACAGCCAACACTTCGATCCTTCGAAAACCGCAACCGTCAGAGGTTTGCCATATCCCGCCCCGGTATCGATGTTCACACGGTTTCCATGGTGTTCTGGGCTGCCGACGTGGGAATGGCCGTGAACAACCAGCCACGGGTGGGGGTCCGGACAGTCCAGAAACTCGTCTCGGATCCAGATCAGGTCGTCGGGGTCCTGACGATGCAAGGGGATGCCGGGCTGTATGCCTGCATGGACGAACAGCACGTCGTTGTGCAGGTAGTAGGGCAACAGACCTGCCAGAAAATCGATATGGGGCTGCGGCACTGCGGCTTTGGCCTGGGCATGGACCTGATATGTTCGATCCCCTTCGCTGACCTCAACGCCGTAGGATTTTAACGTTTCAACCCCGCCTATCCGAGGATGCAGCCAATGATACCCGACCAATAGACGGGCGTCGTTTCGCGGGTAGTCCTCAAGAAACATTGCGCACATCTGATCGTGGTTGCCGCGCAGGAATGTCCAGTTTCTGCCTTCGGACTGTCCTTTCACCAATAGATCGAGAACCTGCCGACTGTGGGCGCCGCGATCCGTGTAGTCGCCGATAAAGACGATTTGCGCATCAGGCCCGCCGTCCTTTTCGATGCGGGCAAGCGCGTCCTCTAGCATGTGCGACTGACCGTGGATGTCACCAATGGCATAGATAGGTTCTGGCATTTTTTAGGCGCTCTTACTCAGACCAATGGATACAGAGCTCTTCCCGAAAGGCAAAACGCACCAGATGGGCTTCGATCACGCCTTTCCACTGCTCCAAGTCCCCGCGCGGGCCGGTCGCAGCGTTAATTGTCAGACTGTCGTCATTCGCTTCAAGGGTCACGCTGTCGCCATCCGCAAAGGCCACGCTTCCCTTCGTTTCGTCAAAAAACACCTCGGCCTTGTGCGACCAGTGTTTACACAGCTGCTGCAGATATTTGCTGGCCGCTGCGGTTTCCGTAACGCCCGAGGCGGTCTGATCCGGCAGCAGGCCCAGCCCGACTTCGGCGGCGTTGCGCATCGAAGTTGCAAATAGGGTCACGTCGATATTGGTGGCCATGAATGTGACCCCCAGATCCAGGCATTTGCGCTGCATCGCCGGATCAAGGGTCAGGATACCCGCCGCCTTGCCCGCCGCCACGATGCGGGCGAGCGCGACTAAAACGGCCGCGACCACATCGGGGTGACCGGCATTGCCGAGATGGCCCATATCGGCGGCCAGATCGGATGGGCCGATGAACACCCCATCCACATCGGTGGCCAGAATATCGTCCAACGCAGCCATACCTTTTTGGTTTTCGACCTGCACCAGCAGGCAAATCTGCTCGTCCGCCGTTTTCAGGTAGTCCGGGATGGCCGAAAACCGCGAGGCCCGCGCCAGTGCCGATCCCACGCCCCGCACGCCATGCGGTGGGTATTGCACAGCCCGAACCAACTCACGCGCGTGATCCCCGCTTTCGACCATGGGCACCAAGAGGTTCTGCACGCCCGCGTCCAAATACTGCTTGATCATCCAGGTTTCGCCTATCGGCAGGCGCGCGACCGGAGTGCTACCTGATCCTTCGATCACCTGCACCTGTTCGAGGATCGAGCGCAAATCATTCGGCGCGTGTTCACCGTCAACCAGCAGCCAGTCGAACTGCGCGGTTGCTGCGATCTCGGCCGTATAGGCGTTGGCCATCCCGATCCAGCAGCCGATCTGCGGCTGCCCCGCCTTGAGAGCGGCTTTGAACGTATTCTTTGGCGCAGGCATATGCGGCTTTCCTTTCAGGCGAAATTGATATCGACCGAGCCAAATGGCCCGAAATCGGCATGGATTTCAGTCCCAGTCGGGCACTCGACCGGGCGGATAAAGCTGCCGGACAGGATGATTTGACCGGGTTCGATGTATTGTCCGTATTGCGCCATGCGGCGGGCCAGCCAGACAACGCTTTCGACCGGATCGTTCAGAACGCCCGCGCCCAGGCCGGTTTCCTCGATTTCGCCATTGCGGAAGGTCAGCGCACCGACCCAGCGGAGATCAAAAGCATCCACGGCGTGCCGTTCCGCGCCCAGCACGATACCTGCATTAGCCGCATTGTCACTGATCGTGTCGAATACGGTGCGAGCTTTGCCGGACGCGGGATCCACACGTTGAATACGCGTATCGAGGATTTCAATGGAGGGCGCTACATAGTCTGTGGCAGCGATGATATCCTCGCGCGTGACGTTCTCGCCTCCAACGGCAGACTTCATCACAAAGGCGATCTCGGCTTCGATGCGCGGCTGGATGAAACGACCCGCCGGGACCGTTCCACCGTGTTCAAAGGCCATGTCGTCAAACAGGATGCCACTGTCCGGAATGTCGATGTTCAGCGCATATTGCATCGCTTTCGAGGTCAAACCGATCTTCCAGCCAATCACCTTGCGCCCCTCGGCTAGTTTCTGGCGATAGATGGCGTTTTGCACCTCGTAGGCGTCGTCCATGCCCATCTCGGGGTGGCGCAGTGTTAGCAGGCCAATCTGCTCTCCAGTCCGTTCCGCGCTCAGCAGATCAGCAGCTGCGTGGGCATGATCTTCGGGCGTCATTGCTGTTCGTCCTCAACTGTGTTGCGCAGCGTACCGATGCCCTCGACAGACACCTCAACCACGTCACCCGGAGCCAGGTATTTCGGAGGATCAAACCGCGCCCCTGCCCCGGTCGGCGTTCCGGTGACAATGATGTCGCCCAGCTGCAGGGTCATAAAGGTCGAGATGTATTCGATTTCGCGCCGGATCGGGAACATCATGCGGTTCAGGGTGTCGTCCTGACGCAATTCGCCGTTCACGTGGGTCTGAATACGCGCATCGTCCAGTTGCGCGGCGTCGGTGAACGGCACCAGCCACGGGCCGATAGCACCCGTATTATCCCAATTCTTGCCTTGCGTAACGTTGAACTTGGCGTGGCGCACCCAGTCACGGATCGTACCCTCATTACACAGCGTCAGGGCTGCGATATGGTCGTAGGCGTCCTCCTGGGAAATCCGACGTCCAGTCTTGCCGATGATAATCGCCACTTCGCCTTCGTAGTCCAATGTGTGGTTTTCCGGCGGACGGATCAGAGGGCGGTTGTGGCCGGTGAAGCCGCTTGCGAAACGTGGGAACAGTGACATGTATTTAGGCTGCGCGCTGCCGTCTTTGTATTCGGCGTTGCGATCTGGGAAGTTAACGCCGACGCACAGGATGCGGCGGACATCGGGCATCACCATCTCGTAGGTGAAATCCGTGTGGGTCACGTCCCTACTATTGGCGGCTGCTGCCAGTTGATCAAACGCTCCAGCAGCGATTACCTCATAAAGGCTCGCATGATCTGGGAAAGCATCATTCAACGCAATTGCGCCGACGTCCGTGATCGCACCAAAAAAAGTCTGCCCATCGGCAGAGAAGGTTGCGAATTTCATTTAAGTGTCTCCCAAACCTCACGAATAACGTCTGCTGCCATCAGCACATCGTCGCGTGTTGTATCGAATTGTCCGACCTGAAAACGAATTATCTTGCGACCATCAAACATGCCTTGGGTCAGATAAATCCGGCCGTCATCATTCAGCGCATCAACCAGACGCTGCTGCATCGCATCGTCACCCGGGCAACGGAAAGAGAACAGGCTGAGTATCGGCCCAGTCGTGATCACGAACCCCTCCATCGCGCCGATCTTCTCGGCCACCTCATTGGCCCACACGACGTGATTTCGGATTCGTGTGCGCAGACCGTCCAACCCGTAAGAGCGTAACAGGAACCAAATCTTCAGCGCGCGGAACCGACGTCCCAACGGAATCGTCCATTCCGAATAGTTCGTTACCTCGGCACCGGTGGTCTTGAGGTATTCAGGTTCGATCTTCAGCGTGTTGAGCTGCGGCCCGGCGTCATGCAGAAACTGGATGGCACAATCGAACTGAGCGCCCATCCATTTGTGTGGATTGAACACAATGCTGTCATAGCGATCAGCCCCGCCCCACAGGGCCTCTCGGAATTCGGGGCAGATCATTGCAGACCCGGCCCAAGCCGCGTCGAGATGGGTATAAAGGTCGTATTTCTGCGCGATGTCAGCCACAACCTCCAGATCATCACAGGCCCCAACGCCCGTGCCGCCGGTGATCGCAATGATCCCGGCTGGCACATGACCGACTTCGATTTCATCGCGGATAGCGGCCTCAAGCGCGACGACGTCAATCGCGTAGGTCGGTCCCTGTGTTGGCAGCTTGATCAAGTTATCCTGGCCGATTCCAGCAACCCAACAAGCACGGTCAATCGAGGAATGCACCTGGTCTGAGCAGTAGATCCGCAGCGCCCCTTTGGTGTTCAGCCCCTGGCGATTGCCTGTGTATCCAGTGGCGCGTTCGCGCATCGTCAGAACGGCAGACAAAGTCGCCGAAGACGCGCTGTCCTGAATGACACCGGTCATTCCATCCGGCAGACCTAGCGCTTGTCGCAGCCAGTCCACCATAACGCCTTCGACCTCAGTCGCTGCGGGTGCGGTTTGCCAGAGCATGCATTGCGCGGCGATGGTGGTCACCAACATCTCGGCCAGCATCGAAGGCGGGGCGGCATTCGCCGGGAAATACGCAAAGAACCGAGGGTGCTGCCAGTGAGTGATCCCGGGCATCACGATACGCTCAAAATCGGCCATGATGGCCTCCATCGGCTCACCAGATTCCGGGGGAGAAATTTCAAGCTGCGCGGCGATATCGCCTGGCGCGGCCTGCGCCCGAACAGGCCGATCCGCCAAAGTCTTGTGGTAGTCAGCAGCCCAGTTGGAGATTTGCTGCCCCCAGTGAGAAAATTCGTCCCAATTCATACACTAAGCCTCCTCAGAAGGGGAAATTCCGCCCATGCAGATGTACTTCAACTCCATAAAATCATCGAGGCCATATCGAGATCCCTCGCGTCCAAGACCCGACATTTTGACACCGCCGAACGGAGCCTCTGCCGTTGAGATCAGACCGGTGTTCACACCGACCATCCCGTACTCCAAAGCCTCGGATACGCGCCAGACACGCGCCACGTCGCGAGAATAGAAATACGAGGTCAAGCCGAATTCGGTATCATTGGAAGCGGCGACAACCTCGCTTTCGGTTTCGAATTTGAACAAGGGAGCGACGGGGCCAAAAGTTTCTTCGGTCGCCACCGCCATATCCGAGGTCACATCGGTCAGAATGGTGGGTTCAAAGAATGTACCACCGAGTGTGTGGGGTTTACCCCCAAGAGCGACTTTGGCCCCCTTCGAAGTCGCGTCACCGATATGTTCGGCGACCTTTTCCACGGCGGCTTGGTCGATCAGAGGGCCAAAGATGATACCTTCATCGAACCCATTGCCGGTCGGCAGTGTCGCAACTTTTTCAGCTAGCATTTCAGCGAAGGCGTCGTAGACCCCGGCCTGCACATAGATGCGGTTTGCACATACGCAGGTCTGTCCATTGTTGCGAAATTTCGCGATCACAGCGCCTTCGACGGCGGCGTCCAGATCAGCATCGTCGAATACAATGAACGGCGCATTGCCACCCAGCTCCAACCCTAGCTTCTTGATCGTCGGCGCGCATTGCGCATAAAGCATCGCGCCGATCTCAGTCGAGCCGGTGAAGGTCAGCTTTTGCACGATCGGGCTTGAGGTCATCTCTCCACCAATCTCCCGCGCCGAACCGGTAATGACCGAGAACAACCCTGCGGGCAGCCCCGCGCGTTCGGCGAGAACGGCCAGTGCGATGGCCGAGAACGGCGTTTGGCTGGCCGGTTTCAACACCATTGAGCAACCCGCAGCAAAAGCCGGGCCGGCCTTACGGGTGATCATGGCGTTGGGAAAGTTCCAAGGTGTAATCGCGGCGACAACGCCGATGGGTTGCTTGACAGTAATGATCCGCTTGTCCGGCGCATGGCCGGGTGTGACATCGCCGTATGCCCGGCGGGCCTCTTCGGCGAACCACTCGATGAAGCTGGCGCCATAGGCGATCTCGCCCTTCGCTTCGGCCAAAGGCTTACCCTGTTCGGCGGTTAGAATGGCACCCAGATCATCCTGGTTTTCCATCATCAGATCATACCAGCGACGTAAGATTTGGCTGCGCTCTTTCGCGGTACGTTTGGCCCAGTCTTTCTGCGCGCGCTGCGCATCGGCAATCGCCTCGACCGTCTCGGCAGCACCCAGATTGGGCACACGCCCGATCACCTCACCCGTCGCCGGGTTTACCACTTCGATCGCGCGCTCATCGTCTGAGGCATCAACCCATCTGGACCCGACCCGCGCCCTTTCGGCAAGCAGACTGGGATCGCTAAGACGCAGTTCAGTCATTCGAATTTCCCTGTGTTTCCGGTTTTAGACCGAGAAGCTGACATTGGCCTGCCCGGTCCCGGAGCTACCGAAATAAGGGGTGTAGATGTCGATCTTGCCTTTATAGCTGCCCCATCCAAGGGCGCCGAACAGCAAGGCAGTATCGTTCATGGCGCACTCACCCGCGCATTTCTTGGCGTAGTCGGGCAGAAGTTCGAGGAACTCTTCGAAGCGGCCCTGTTCCCAAAGGTCCAGAACGCGCATGTCCATTTGGCGATTGAATTCGCCGTTTACCGAATTCAGACCGTCGACCGAGCGTTCATTGGGGGTGAAGTCGTGACTCAACGATCCCGAGGCCAGGATCGAGACGTTCCGGTCCGAGCGTCGGATGCCTTCGGCAATGGCTTCACCCCAGACCCTATTTTCAGCGATGGACGAGAATTGATTGACCGCCACGGGCAAAACCCGCGCATTCACGCCTTCATTGATGAAGTGCATCGGCAGCAAGGTGCCGTATTCCATTCCCATATCGGGATGCGAATGCCCCAAGGCCCGTTCGCCACGTTCACGCAGAACGTCAAGGATGGTTTCCCCAAGCTCGTGATCGCCGCGATAGTCAAACTCCATATCCGCCAACATGTGCGGCAGTTCATGACTGATGAAACGGCCCTTATGGTGCTCCTTCGTGTTCAGGTGGAACCCCTGATTGGTGATCCAGTGCGTGTCAAAAATGACAAATGTATCGACTTTGCGGTCGATCGCATCCTGACGAAGACGCGCATAGCCGTCGATGGCAGGTTGGCGGATGCCTTTGTATTTCGGCATCGTGTGGGACATCCAGATGCTTGGCACATGCGTTATCTTCGCGGCCTGTACAATCTTTCCCATGGCAGTTCCTCCTCGCCTTTGTAACGCCTGGCAACTGAAGTTGAAGCTACCTGACATCGTTCGGTCCTGCAGTAAGCGGAAAGTGCCGGACCAGTTTTGTGCGCGTTTTGTCTATCCTAGCTTTGTCCCCGCCTAATGGGGACAGTGCCGCTACTTTACTTCCCCAATTGCATGATCTTGTGTTGACCGGTTGCAAAGCCAATGTGCTTTTGTTCCATATAAAACTCGAACGACCAGTCGCCGCCGTCGCGCCCGATTCCGGACGCTTTGACGCCACCAAAGGGCGTCGGCAGGTGGCGTACGTTTTCCGAGTTCACCCAGATCATTCCGGCTTCAAGCTTGTCGGTAAAGCGCAGCGCCCGCGTCAGGTCGTTGGTCCAGACATAGCCGGTCAGACCATAAGGCGTGTCATTGGCCATCTGCAGTGCTTCTTCTTCGGTCGAGAACGGGATCGAGGTCAGGACAGGACCAAAGATCTCCTCGCGCGCGATGCGCATTTGGTTGGTGGCATTGGTGAAGAGGGTCGGACGGATGAAGTACCCTTCGTCGCCCAGCTTGATACCACCGGCTGCGACTGTCGCGCCGTCCTCTTTGGCGATGTCGAAATAACTGGTCACCTTGTTGTAGTGCTCTTCCGTCACCAGCGGACCGATTTCGGTTGCCGGATCCAGAGGGTGGCCAACCTTGATGTTGTTCACACGTTCGATCAGCTTGGCCTCGAAATCTTCCTTGATGCTGTCCTGCACCAGCAAGCGCGAGGACGAGGTACAGCGCTCGCCGTTGATTGAATAGATCATGAAGATCACGGCATCCAAAGCGCGGTCCAGTTCGGCATCGTCGAACACGATGACCGGGTTCTTGCCGCCGAGCTCCAGGTGCATCCGCTTCAGCGTGTCCGCGCCCTGTTTTGTGATGATGCTACCTGTGCGGCTTTCGCCAACAAAGGCGATGGCCTTGATCAGCGGGTGCTCGGTCAGCGCCTTGCCCGCGTCGGGGCCAAAGCCGTTCACAGTGTTCAGTACACCTTTGGGCAATCCGGCCTCTTCGGCGATTTCGACTAGCAAGCGGGCTGACAGGGGCGAATCCTCGGCGGGTTTGTGAACCACGGTGCAGCCTGCAGCCAGAGCGGGCGCGATCTTCCAGGTCGACAGCATGAACGGCGTGTTCCACGGGGTGATCACGCCAACCGGACCAATCGGCACGCGGGTGGTGACATTCATCAGGGTCGGCGATTTCAGATGTTGACCGTCGCGCGCCTGCACAACCTGATCTGCAAAATAGCGAAAGTTCTCGGCTCCGCGCAGAGCCGCCTTGGACATAAATCGCAGGGTCTGACCCGTGTCCCAGCATTCGCACAGCGCGATTTCCTCGGCACGTGCTTCGATGGCATCGGCCACGTTAAGCAAAATGCGGCGGCGTTCGGTGGCAGGCATGTCGCGCCAGTCGGCAAAGGCGGCATGGGCTGCTTTGGCCGCGGCGTCGATGTCATCTGCTGTACCGTGTGCAACATAGCATATCACAGACTTGTCGACTGGCGAGGTAGACTGAAATACGCCAGCGGAACCAGCAACATCCTCGCCAGCGATACGATTTTTGATACCCGTCTGTTTGAACCGCGCTAGAAAGCCCGCAAGTTTCTCGATGTTTGTGTCCAGTACGCTCATGGGTCAGGTCTCCTGCGTGGTGGCGCCAAGGTGATCGCGGATCGTACCAGTCTTGGGCGAAAGCTTCGGGTCGATGTCGCGCATCTCAAGCGAGAGCGCGATCGAATGATGTTCGAAGGCAGGTGCAAGATACGCTTTGACCGCCTCAAAAATACGCTGCGTGGCATCCTGTTTTACGTCGTCGGACCGACCGGCGCGCAGGCGGATCGAGATATCGATAAAGCCATGCGCCGGATTACCGTCTGCAATTGCAAAATGATCGACCCGCACAGCGCGGACACGAATTCCCGGCATCGGAAAGGTATCAATCTCAGCAGCCCTTGCTCGGATGCACTCACACAAGCCATCCATGTCGACCTTGTCCTCTAGGTTCCCGGAATACTCGACTTGAAAATGCGGCATGTGCCCTCCCTTATTGGTTAACATGTTTACTTTTTTACAATCATGCTGTCAAGAACTTGCCTTGTTAATCTTTGCAATTTCGGAATCGGCAATTTAGAAAGCCGCATGACCACGCAAAGCCATACAAAAAGTACCGCCCGATCTCTTCCGATTGCGCTGTTGCGCGCACGGGAAACCGTCATGGCACCGATCCGGGACATGCTTCATGACATTCAGCTCACCGAACAGAAGTGGCGCATCCTGAGGGTTTTGGACGAGCTGGGCGAGGTTGAGCAAAGCGCAATTGCCCACGAGGCCTGCCTGCTTCTGCCCAGTCTCACTCGCATTCTGCGCACCATGGAGACCGATGGCCAGATCACCCGTCGCCAGGACAAACAAGACAAGCGCCGCACCATGGTTCGGATCACCGATGCCGGCCGCGCGGTTCTGGAAGACAACCTTGCCACGTCGCTGGCGATCTCAAACAATATCGAGTCGCAGATGGGCCGCGAGAAGCTGAACCAACTGCTGGACCTGCTTGAAGAGTTGCAGGCGGTTAAAGTCTGACCCCGCCCTAGGGCGGGCGAGGTCACGTAAGTGTTGGTTAAAGAGACGCCAGACCGGTATCCAGCGCAGACAGGATCTTGGCCACGTCCTCTGATGTGATGATCAGCGGCGGCGACAGGATGATATTGTTGCCGGACACACGCACCATCACACCATCTTCATAAGCCGCTTTCTGAACCTGCAGCGGCAGGTGTTTCGCGATGGGTGCCTTGGTCGAGCGATCCGAGACCAGTTCCAGCGCACACATCAGCCCTTCGCCGCCGCGCACATCTCCGATCACGTCGTATTTCTCGGCCAGTTTTTGCAGCCCGGCAAACAGCTCATCCCCGCGCGAGGCGGCGTTTTCCCAGACGCGCAGGCGCTTGATCTCGGACAGCGCTGCCAGCGCCGCTGCAGCCCCAACCGGGTGACCGGAATAGGTATAGCCCTGATCTACGGATGCTTTGCCGGTGGTGTCACTTTCAAACACCTCGGCAACAGCACCCGAAATCATCGCCGCCCCAAACGGGAAGTAACCATTGGTGATGGCTTTGGCCGTCGTCATGATGTCGGGCTGCACCCCCCAATGCCGTGCGCCGCTTTCGCTGCCGGTACGCCCAAAAGCGGTGATGATCTCGTCCGAGATCAGCAGAATGCCATGTTTCGAGCAGACCTCCCGAACCATCGGCATGAAACTCTTATGCGGAGGGATTACGCCCCCTGCCCCAAGGACCGGTTCCATGATGAAAGCCGCAACCGTGTTCGCGCCCTGGAATGCAATCTCGGCCTCAAGCGCTTTGACGCAAAGCTGCGCCAGACGCTCAGGGTCGGTCTCGTCGAACGGGTTGCGATAGGTCCATGGCGCGGGCACATGGAAACAGCCCGGCATCATCGGCTCATAGGCCGCGCGGAACTTCTGATTGCCGTTGACCGAAGCGGCGGCGAAATGGGTGCCGTGATAGCCCTGTTTCAGGCTGATGAACTTTGTGCGCCCGCCCTCGCCGCGCACCTTGTGGTACTGCCGCGCCATTTTCAGCGCGATCTCAACCGAATCCGAGCCGCCCGAGGTAAAGAAAGCGCGGGTCAGGCCGTCGGGCTCAAAAAACTGCGCCAATTCATAAGACAGCTCGATTGCCTTGTCGTTGCTGGTGCCACGGAAGGTCGAATAATAGGGCAGCGCATTCAGCTGATCGGCGATGGCCTGCTTAACCGGATCGCAGGAATAGCCCAGATTGACGTTCCAAAGCCCCCCGACCGCGTCCAGCGCCTTGTGACCATCGACATCGATAATACTGACACCCTCGCCGCCGTTCAGAATCGTGGGCGGATTCTTCTGACTATCGGCGGGATGCGCCATCGGGTGCCAGAAGTAACGCGCGTTGTTTTCTTTGAGAAAGTTCGAGTCTTTCATTTCTCTGGTCTCCGGGTTTTTCGCCCACCCGCTCACGGGTGGAATTCGGTTGGGAAAGTGTCGGGAAGTTGACCGCCAAAACTTGCGGTCAGGTCAGTTGAGAGGGCGTGCAGGGCGGTCAGGATTTCCGGCAGCCGGTCGTCTCCGGCGCGGCCTTCGGGAACGGCAATCGCAATGGTTCCCAGCGCCACTTGATCAATGCCGAAGATGGGCGCCGCATAGCCATAGACGCCATCTTCATAGCTTCCACTGCTATTCGCCCAACCGGCCTGGCTGATTGCCGCGACCCGCTCTTTGATCTTGGCCGGGTCGGTCAGCGTGGCGTCCGTGTATCGTACTTGTTCTTTCTGACCGATACGGTCCAGCAAGAAGGATGGCCCAAAGCTGAGCATACAAAGACCTGATGCTGTCGCATTGATCGGAAGAATCTCGCTGGGGTCGAGGCTGACGCGCACGCTGTGACGGTTCGTTTCGACCACCAGCGCTGTTTGAAGCCACTCTTTTTCAAGCAGCGAAAGATGCAGGCTTTCACCAACGTCCTGCATCGCGACGTGCATTCTCTGACGGGCACTCTCGATGCCGGGACGGGCGATCTGGCGCAACGCGGCCAGGCGCAAAGCGGCAGGTCCGACCGCATAGGATTTGGTCATGGGGTTCTGCTCGATCAACCCGTATTCCTCAAGCGCCCGCAGGTGGCGCAGCGCTGTGGCTTTGTTCAATCCAGACAGACGCGCAAACTGACTCAACCCAATTTCTGGCCGAGCGTTTGAAAAGTAGTTGAGCATTTTCAGGGCGTTCAGGGCAGTACCCATGCGATTCACATCCTCCTGTTAAGGTAATACTTGACAGAACAAGCTTAACAAAGCAACATTATTATTGTTAACGCGGATCAAATAATGAACCACTGACGGGAGGTGTCAATGAAGAAAGTTCTAACAGCCGCCGCTTTTGTTGCTTCTGCAACCGCCGCACTGGCCGAGTATCCAGAGAAACCGGTTTCCTTTGTCGTTCCATGGCCTCCGGGTGACTTGGAAGACGTCCTCACACGGATGATCGCTGACGAATTTCAGGCTATGTATGGTGTTCCTGCCGCCGTCGTGAACAAACCCGGTGGCGGCGGTGGTCCGTTCCCCGGAGCGGTGGAAGTTGCGACCGCTCCGGCAGATGGCTACACCGTTGGCTCGTTCGTCATAGGCGTGCCGGTCATCGGCCCAGACATTGGCATTCCCGAGCTAAACCCCAACCCATTCGAACCGATTGGCATTTTTCTGACCTATCCCTTCGTCATTGCCTCCAGCAAGGATGCCCCCTTCTCGACATGGGAAGAACTGGTGGAACATGGGAAAGAAAACGATGTTGCGCTTGGCCACTTCGGCTCGGTTCTGCCGCCCACACAAGTCACCTTCGCGGCCGCAGTCAGCAGTGGCTTTGACTTCGCCAGTGAAGCCGCCTTCGACGCGCTGGACTGCAACACCCTGGCTTCGGGCGACGTGGACGTGATCAATACGACGCTTCAACTTGTTCTCCCCTGTCTGGACCAAGTGAATGTTCTAGCCAGCATCGGTGGCGAACGGATCTCTTTGGTCCCGGATACGCCCACGGTTACCGAGCTGCACCCCGAACTGCCTTTGGCGCTGTGGAATGGTCTGTTCGTCCACAAGGACACTCCGGCCGAAGCACGCGAAAAGATCACTGCCGCTGCACAGAAAGCGCTGGAATCTGACAAGGCCAAGCAACTTGCCGAAGAAACCGGAGCACTGATCTACTGGCAGGATCCGGATGCCTCGAATGCACAGATCGAACAGGACAAAGCCTCGTTCTCAAAAATCGAAGAGATTCTAGGCGAATAACGAGAAACTGGCCCGGCGTATTGCAATACTGTCGGGCCTTTTTCTTTCCAGCAGGAGGCCAAAATGATCGCAAAGACATTGCAAGACATGTTCAAACGATACCGCCGGCCCGGCGATGTTGTTTTTGCTTTGGCCTTCCTGGTATTTTCAGTTTTTCTGCTGAGCCAACTGGGAACACAGACCGAGGTTGTCAAACGCACCAAGTGGTTTGCGCAACCAAGCTTCTGGCCAATGGTCTCGCTCTGGGCAATGGCCGCCTTTGCTTTTCTGCACTGGCTCAGCTCCGCCTTATCAGACCGCATTCCGGGTCGCTGGCCCGAAGTCGCGTTCTGGCTGCGGTCCCTTGAATACGTCGCCTATTTTCTGATCTACGTCGCCGTTGTCCCGCTTCTTGGATACCTGCCTTCGACCGTTCTGTTCGCGGTATTCCTTGCAGTCCGAACCGGGTTCCGGAGCGCTGGGGCAATTGGCCTTGCGGCGGTTTTCGGTGTGGCGGTTACCATTATTTTCCGAGCCTTCCTGCAAGTGAAAATCCCGGCCGGTGCCGCCTATGAATACCTGCCCGATTCCGTGCGCGCCTTTGCGCTGACTTATCTCTGAGGTTCGCCAATGGAAACGCTTCTGTCCGGTCTTTCGATCCTGACACAATGGCAGGTGATCGTTGCCCTTCTGATTGGCTCGATCGGTGGGGTCATCATTGGCGCGCTGCCCGGTGTTGGCGCTGCGGTTGCCATCGCCATCCTTTTGCCTGCCACCTTCGCGTTTGAACCCATTGTCGGCCTGACGCTGTTATTGGGGATCTATGGCTCGTCCATGTATGGAGGTGCCATCCCCGCTATTCTGATCAACACGCCTGGTACGGCGGTGAACGCGCTGACCACCTATGACGGCTATCCCATGACCAAACGCGGTCAGGGGCATCGTGCTCTGTCACTGGCCTATTCCGCGTCGTTCTTCGGCGGTGTCTTTGCCATCATCTGCCTGATTATCCTATCGCCAGTTCTTGCATTGATCGCCCCCCATTTCGGCAGCCGAGAGATATTTCTGGCCGCCCTTCTGGGGATCATTCTGGTGATCCTCGCCCACCGCGGCCAGATTTTTGCCGCCGGTATGTTGGCCGCTTTCGGGATTTTCCTAAACACTGTCGGGCTTGAGCCAGTCAAATATTCCCGCCGCTTTACCTTTGACCAAAGCTGGTTGGCGTCTGGCGTCGATCTTATCGTGGTCGTTCTGGGCCTGTTTGCCATCAGTCAAGCCCTGCTTTTGCTGCTTGAAAAGAACCACGCACCGGGCGAAACGCATGTCAGTGGCAACATCTTCGCCGGCCTCAAGGAACTGCTGGGCATCAAGCGCGTCGCAACCGTGTCCTCGAGCATCGGGGTCTTCATGGGTATGGTGCCGGGTACGGGTGAGTTCACCTCACAATTCCTATCCTACACCTATGCACAGAAAACCTCGAAAGACCCCGGCAAATTTGGCGATGGCTCGCCAGAAGGGCTGGTGGCGTCTGAAGCCGCCAACAACGCAGTGCCCGGCGCGGCCATGATCCCACTTTTGGCGCTGGGTATCCCGGGCGAAGCGCTGACCGCAATGATGCTGTCGGTGTTCTACGTGCATAATGTCATCCCCGGCCCACAGCTGTTTGAGAACCAGATGGATTTTGTGATGGCGCTCTATATGGCGCTGATCCTGCTGAACGTCATCGTTCTGGTTTTCCTACTGTTCTCGACCAACCTGCTGCTGAAGATCATCCAGATACCCACACGGTTTCTGGGCATTATGATCCTGATCCTAGCCTTCGTCGGCGTCTACAGTTTACGCAACTCGATCACTGACTGCGCCATTGCGGCTGGGTTTGGTGTGTTCGGCCTGATCCTCAAACGGCTGGACCTGCCGATTGTGCCGATCATTCTGGGCATGGTTCTGGGCGGTATCATGGAGGTCAAACTGCGCAGCGCCATGGCGCGGGTCAAATCACCGCTTGATTTCGTCGACCGCCCGATTGCGGCGATCCTGACGGCGCTGATCGTACTGATCCTACTGCTGCATTTCCGCGCGCTGTACTACGAGTTCCGCAACAAGCTGAAACCCGAGCCGAACGCGCAACCGGTCGACTCCGATCATCCCAATCAGCAAGGGTAACTCTGCCATGAACCAGTCCGATATTGACGCCCTTCGCTCTCAGATTCTGTCCCCCCGATCTCACTTCATCGGCGGGCGCTGGGTCGCCGCTTCGGAAGGTGGACATCGGGAGGTGCTATCGCCTGTCGATGGCGCGGTGCTGACCCAGATTGCCGAAGGCATCCCGGCAGATATGGAGGCCGCTATAGGCGCTGCGCGGGCGACTTTCGAAGATGGGCGCTGGTCACACAGGTCCCCTGCCGAGCGCAAGAAGGTCCTGCTGAAGCTGGCCGACCTGATCGAAAAACACGCGCTTGAACTGGCGGTTCTGGGTGCGCGCGACAACGGCACCGAAATCACCATGGCCATGAAGGCCGAGCCGATGTCGGCAGCTGGCACATTCCGCTACTACGCCGAGGCGATTGACAAAGTCTACGGGCAGATCGCGCCAACGGCAGAAAACGTACTGGGCTTGATCCATCACGCACCGGTTGGTGTCGTCGGAGCGATTGTGCCGTGGAACATGCCGCTGATGATCGGCAGCTGGAAACTGGCCCCGGCGCTGGCTACCGGCAACTCGGTCGTGTTGAAACCCGCTGAAAGCGCATCCTTGTCGCTGCTTAAACTGGCCGAACTGGCCGCCGAGGCCGGAATACCCGACGGCGTTTTGAACGTCGTCACCGGGTCAGGCCGGGTTGTGGGCGAAACGCTGGCGCTGTCGATGGATGTGGACATCATGGTGTTCACAGGTTCGGGGGCCACAGGCCGACGACTGCTGGAATATTCGGCGCGGTCGAACATGAAACGCTGCTATCTGGAACTGGGCGGCAAGTCCCCCAACATCGTCTTCAACGACGCCCCGGACCTGAGCGAGGCCGCCAAAGTGTCCGCAGGTGGTATCTTCCGCAACGCTGGCCAGATCTGCATCGCCGGATCGCGCTTGTTGGTCCAAGAGGACATCCACGACGACTTTGTTGCTGAACTCGTCAAACATGCCGAAGCGATGCGGGTCGGCAATCCGCTTGATCTGGGCACACAAATCGGCGCGGTCCATTCGCTTCCCGAGTTGGAATCCAATCTGGACTTCGTAGCCAAAGCCGAGGCCGAAGGCGCCGAGCGTCGCACTGGCGGCGGGCGCATCCTTGAGGAAACCGGCGGCTACTATATGGCCCCGACCGTTATGACCGGGGTCAAATCCACCGACAATCTGTTCCAGAACGAGGTGTTTGGCCCGGTTTTGGCCGTGACCCCATTCAAGGACGAGGACGAAGCGATCAGGCTGGCCAACGACTCAGTCTATGGTCTCTCCTCGGGCGTGTGGACATCGAACCTTAGCCGCGCGCATCGCATGATCGCTGGCATCCGTGCTGGCGTCGTGCATGTGAACACCTATGGCGGCTCTGACTTGACCGTGCCGCTGGGTGGTGTGCGCCAGTCGGGCAATGGGCACGACAAATCCCTGCATGCGTTCGAGAAATATCTCGACCTTAAAACCGCCTGGATAAAACTCTGACCAAAGGTCTTCTGAATGACACTTCCTGCGAAATCCGCCGAGCTTGTTGAACGCCGGACCAAGCTGCTGGGCCCGAATGTCTCGACCTTTTATGACGAGCCGCTTCATATCGTGAAGGGCGAAGGGGTCTGGCTTTGGGATGCAGATGGGCGCAAATACCTGGATTGCTACAACAACGTCCCGCATGTCGGCCATTGCAACCCCCGCGTGGTCGAGGCGATCTGCCGCCAGGCGTCAACGCTCAACACCCATACTCGTTATTTGCACGACGGCATTCTTGACTATGTTGAGAAGCTAACGGGCACGATGGATGCCTCGCTAGACACCGCCATCCTGACCTGCACCGGGTCCGAGGCCAATGACATCGCCCTGCGCATGGCCGAAGGCATGACCGGCAAACGCGGTATCATTGCTACGGATGCAACCTATCACGGCAACACTTCTCTGGTCAGTCAGTTGAGCAAATCGAACGTGCCGACCGTTGGCTTTGGTCTGGATCAGTATTTCCGGTTTGTGGAGGCACCAGATAGCTATCGCAACCCGGACCCGGACGGCAGCAAGTTTGCCGATGCTGTGGCCGAACAGATTGCTGAGCATGAAAAATCCGGCATCGGCTTTGCCGCTTTGGTCCTCTGCCCCTATTTCCTGAACGAAGGCTTCCCCGACCATCCCAACGGCTGGCTGAAACCCGTGGCCGAAGTGGTGCGCAAGGCCGGTGGCCTACTGATATGTGATGAGGTGCAATCGGGCTTTGGCCGCACAGGCACCCATATGTGGGCGCATCAGAAGATGGGCGTGGTACCGGACATCATGACCATGGGCAAACCCATGGCCAACGGTCATCCGGTGGGCGGTGTCGTAACGCGCAACGAAATCCTTGCCACGTTCCGCAAGGGCTATCGGTACTTCAACACGTTCGGTGGCAACCCGGTGTCCTGCGCCGCGGCCATGGCGGTATTGGAAGAGATTGAGGACAAAAACCTTGTCATCAACGCCAAATCCGTGGGCGATCACGCCCGCGCGCGCATGACAGCTTTGCAGCAGAAGTACGAGTTCATCGGCGATGTGCGCGGCTCGGGCTTGATCTTTGGGGCCGAGATGGTGCTGGATCGTCAAACCAAGGAACCGGCCAGCGAATTCACCGATCGGGTCATCAACGCGATGCGGCACCGGGGGGTCATCCATTCAAAACTCGGCCGCCATAAGAACACGCTCAAGATCCGTCCACCGATGCCGTTCTCAAAAGAGAATGCCGATCTGCTGTTTGACACATTGGACGAGGTTTTGGCCGAAACCCCGCTGACCCTATGACCCCGGTTGTCGAGCAAGCCCTGACCATTTGGGGCATGGACGGTGCTAAATGGTCGCTGGTCGCGGCCCGCGAAAACCATGTCTACCGGGTTCAGATCGGCGCGAAAAGCTATGCCCTGCGCCTGCACCGCAAAGGCTTGCATTCGGATACCGCCTTGAGGTCCGAGCTGCAGTGGATCGCCGAGCTGGGCGCAAAGAGCGTCGGTGTACCCACACCGGTACCGGCCACGGATGGCCGCTACCTACAACTGCTGGACGGGATCCAGGTCGATATGCTTGACTGGTTGCCCGGTCGCCCGCTGGGATCGACCGAAACCGGGATCGACCATAGTGATCGTACCGGGCTGTTTCGGGCCCTCGGGCATGAGATGGCGAAGCTGCACGAAGTCAGCGATGCCTGGACGCGTCCCGATGACTTTGAGCGCTGGTCCTGGGACCGCGCGGGACTTCTGGGCGATGCCCCATTGTGGGATCGGTTCTGGGAAAACCCCACGCTTTCTGGCGAGGATCGTGCCCTGTTCACTGCGTTCCGCGAGAAAGCTAACAATCACTTGCTGCAGATCGAAAACCAACTGGACTACGGCCTGATCCACGCCGATCTGGTACGTGAAAACGTGATGGTCCGAGGCGACAAGCTCTGGCTGATTGATTTCGACGATGCCGGGTTCGGGCTCCGTCTGTTCGATATCGCCACGACACTGCTGAAAAACCTGCGCGAGCCGGACTACGAAGCCCTGCAAGCGGCCCTGCTAGAGGGATACTGGTCGGAACGTGCGCTAGACACCGAGCATCTTGATCTGTTCATGGCCCTGCGCGCGGTGACCTACGTCGGTTGGATTTCATCCCGCATGGGCGAAGATGGATCAGAGGCACGAAACATGCGGTTCAAAGATACCGCCCGCGAGTTGCTGACGCGCTACCTCGGATAAACCGCACGCACAGGAGGAAACCATGACCAATAAAACGATCCTGCTGATTGGAACATACGACACCAAAGACCCCGAGATGCGGTTCATCGAAGACGCCGTAAGGGCGCAGGGAGCAGATGTGCTGACAATGGACGTGTCCGTTCTTGGCGATCCTGAAACACCGACCGATATCTCGAAACATGACGTCGCAGCTGCGGAAGGCAGAACCATCGACGAGGTGATTGCGCTGGGGGATGAGAACCGGGCCTTTCGCGTCATGTCCTCCGGGGCTGCCAAGGTAGTGGCAAAAGCCTATGCCGAAGGCCGCTTTGACGGGATGCTGGCCACTGGAGGAACTATGGGCACCGACCTTGCGCTGGATTGTGCACAGGCCCTGCCCATGGGTGTCCCGAAATACATCGTTTCAACAGTCAGTTTCTCACCGCTAATCCCCCCACATCGGTTGGCCCCGGACATACAGATGATCCTGTGGGCCGGTGGGTTGTACGGTATGAACTCGATCTGCAGGTCTTCGTTGGCACAGGCCGCGGGGGCCGTGGTCGGTGCTGCCAAAGCCGCCATCGCGCCGGATCGGAGCAAACCGCTGATTGGAATGACCAGCCTTGGATCGTCCTGCCTGCGTTACATGAAAACCCTTAAACCAGCGCTGGAAGAGCGCGGTTTTGAGGTTGCTGTATTCCACTCGACAGGCATGGGTGGCATGGCCTTTGAAAAACTGGCCGCCGAGAAGGCCTTTGTCTGCGTGATGGATTTCTGCATGCAGGAGTTTGGCAATCTGCTGGCCGGTTCCGTGGTTTCAAGCGGAGAGGATCGCGTTACCAATGCCGGGCGCGTTGGCACGCCGCAGATGGTTGCACCGGGCGCTCTGGACCTGCTGGATTTCGCGGGCTGGCAAGAGATCCCGGACCAATATGCAGATCGCCCGTTTCACGAACATAACCGCCTGATCAAAAGCTCGGTCTTCAATGGCGAGGAACGCCGCGCCTGGATCAGGGAACTTGCAAACCGGCTGGAAGCAGCAACCGGGCCGGTTCATTTCTTTCTGCCGGTGCAAGGCGTTGAAGCATGGGACAAGGAAGGCGAAGAGGCACATGACCCCGCAGCCCTTGCTGACATGGTCGACGAAGCCCGAAAGGCCATGCCCGGTCGGGTGCCGTTGACCGAGCTGGACGCCCATATCAACGACGCCGCATTTTGCAATGCCGTTCTGGCCAAGTTTGACGAGTGGGTTGAAAACGGGATTGTCAGCCGTGGCTAGCCGGCTTCCCACTGAGTGCCAGAGTGTTCGTGAAGCTAATCGCACATGGCTTCGAGGGTAAACAAGTTGCTCCACAAGGGAGTTTCCACCGCCACTTAAACCACACTTTTTCGCAGAAGGCGGCTAAGATATAGCGCCCGGACAAGCGGGCGTAGCAGACAGCCCGAGAAACGACCGAAACCGTGTTGTTGTCGTCCAGCACAACAACTGTGATCCCTTGCGCGGCAAGATCCAGCGCGGCGGTCAATCCAACCAGCCCGCCCCCGACGATCACGACGGGATGGCGAACCGCCTAGCCGGATTTCTGTTCCTCTCACTGCTCATAAGGAAACTCGGGAAAATCTTAGGTGTTCAGCATCACTTTTTCCCCAACTCTTTGGCATGAAGCCAATCCGCATGCTGAGGTGCCTTCTTGGCACGCGACCACTCTTCGAGCATGTCCCATTTCACCGCATCCAGCCGTTTGATCATTTCCGCTTCCTCTGGGTCAGGACAGGCCAATTCCACGCGATGGCCATTGGGATCAAAGAAATAGATCGAATGGAAAATCGAGTGATCGGTGACGCCAAGCACGTCGATACCGTTAGCTTCAAGGTGGTCCTTAAATTCGATCAGCGTATCACGGTCTTTGACCTTGAACGCGATGTGTTGGACCCATTTCGGAGTATTCGGGTCACGCCCCATTTCAGGCTTGGTCGGCAGTTCAAAGAACGCCAGCACGTTTCCGTTTCCGGCATCCAGAAACAGGTGCATGTAGGGATCAGGTTCATGCGTCGAAGGAACATGATCTTCGGCGATAGCCAGAACAAACTCCATATTCAGCATCTTGATGTAGAACTCGACAGTTTCCTTCGCGTCTTTGCAGCGATATGCGACGTGATGAATTTGGTCGAGCTTGAGATTCTGAGCGTTCATTGAAACCTCCTTCGGATTCATTGCGTTTGCAATGATTATCCAAGCCCGCCTTGAAGTAATTTGATCCAAATCAAATCGTTTCATTTGCAACGAATTATAATGTTGGCAGAAGAGGCGATCCTATGAACCTTGAGACTTATTTCCCTTATCAGCTTGCATCGACCGCCGAGGCGTTTTCTCGCCAGCTTGTTCAGGTCTATGGTCGAACCTACGGCCTCTCGCGAGAGGAATGGCGTCTGTTGTTTCTATTGGCCAGCGCGGGTCAGTCGAACTCGCTCCAACTGGCGCAGCGCACCACGTTGGACAAAGTTCAGGTAAGCCGTGCTGCGACCAGGTTAGAGAAAAAGGGCCTGATTGGCCGCGCCGTCGCGGACAGTGACCGGAGGCTGCGCCAATACTCCTGTACCGAGGCTGGCAAGTCCCTATTCAACGAAGTTTTTCCAGCCGTGCAGAACTGTGCTGACTCGATTTTGGAACGCATGAGCGATGAGGACATAGACAAGCTTAAGGATGGACTTCGCGCCCTTGAAAAGGCTGTGGCTGACTATGGGCAGAGTCGCGAGAACGAAAACAGTTAATGAGGGCTGTTGTCCGGATGGGCGTTCTGAAAGGCCGGGATCTGATCCAAGCTGTCCTTGATCCGAGAAATCTTGGGCAGGTCAGCCAATTCAACACCCCATCTTTGCGCGTTGTAAAGCTGAGGCATCAGGCAAACATCGGCAAGCGTTATACGGTCACCGTAGGAAAACGGACCGCCCTGCACCATGTCTTCGTAAGCCGACAGACCTTCGCCGATAAAATGCTGCATCCAGCCTTCGTTCGAAATCTGGTTCCCTGAGTGTTCGACGGCCCATTTCACTACTCGAAGGTTACAAACCGGATGGATATCCATTGCCACAGCATAAGACAAGGCACGCACCTCGGCGCGATCCACAGGATCCGAGAGCAAAAGGCCGAGGCCTCTGGTTTCGTCAATATACTCGATCTGCGCTAGCGACTGGGTGAACCTATTCCCGTCTATTTCCAACACCGGCACCAGACCCTGAGGGTTTCTGGACAGATGCGCGTCTGACAGCTGCTCAGCTTCCAGCAGGTTCACGATGACAGTTTCCCAGCTTTCCCCGGCAAGGCCTAGCGCGATCCGCACGCGATAACTGGCTGAAGATCGCCAATAGTCATAAAGTTTAATCATTTATTCTTCCGAAAGCAGATCGAGGGCGGCATTCAGCGCTTCCTCAGACTCACCAAGTTTGGTTTCCAGGCTGGATTGAAACGACAGTGCAATAGGAACCAATTGGCTGAGAAGATCCGCGCCTTTTTCCGTAAGGTCGAGTTTGACAAGTCGTCTGTCGGCAGGATCCTCAACCTTGGTGATCAGTCCGCGGGATTCGAGCCGTGCGGCCGCCCGGCTGACCTTTGACTTCTCTAGACTGACCCGCTTTTCGATGTCCCGAACCGACGGGTTTTCGGCATATCCGACATTCACAAGAACGCGCCATTCCGGGTTCGAAACGCCAAACTCATGTTTGTACTGCTGCGCCATTTCTGCGCTCAGTCGCGCGGCCAGCACCGTAAGCCGGTATGGCAAGAACCCTTCCAAATCGAACTCAGGCAAGTTTTTGGTGCTCATGCAGGGATTTCCTTTCGGCGTTATTGAATTCAGATTTTCATTGCACCTGCAACAAAAATATTGACAACGTTGCAAATGCAACAAATATTTACTGTGAACCCAAAATCTTCTCGAATCGAGTGATAAGGAGATCCAGATGAATGCACTCGTTAAACATAGCGGATTGACCGTTGCAGAAGATGGGAACGCCATTTCAAAGGGTTACATGCCCGGTTGGGCCAATGATTTTGAGACCGAGGCTTTGCCTGGCGCGCTACCGCAGGGCATGAACAGCCCTCAGCGCTGCAACTATGGCCTCTATGGCGAACAGCTCAGCGGCACGGCCTTCACCGCC